>JALNYH010000012.1 GCA_023229945.1 Arcobacteraceae bacterium
GGAGACGATAAACATCCAAGTACTAATACATCTTTGACTCAGCTAAAAAATGATTTTGAATATTTTAGAAAAAACAATTATGAAGTTGTACCACTTAGCACACTTGTAAAAACTATTCAAGATGGAAAAGAAGTGCCTGCTAATTGGGTGGTTCTTACTATTGATGATGCTTATAAAAGTTTTTATACTAATGGTTTGGAGATTTTCAAAGAGTATGGTTACCCTTTTAGTTTGTTTGTCTATGTAAAAGCTACTGATGAAAAATATGGTGACTTTATGACTTGGGATATGCTCAAAGAGGTTTTACCTTATGGGGAAGTCGAACTTCACTCATACTCTCATCCAAGACTTACAAATCTTACAATTGAGCAAATAAAAGCTGATACACAAAAGTCTTATGAGATTTTTGAGAAGAAAATGGGCTATAAACCAAGATTTTACGCATATCCGTATGGTGAGTATGATGATAATGTAAAAAAAGCAATCAAAGATTTTGGGTTTGAAGCAATACTCAATCAAAGCTCAGGTGCAACAAACAAAAATAGTGACCTTTTTGACCTATTTAGAGTACCACTTGTGGGTAAAGTTGATATCAAGGAAAAACTTAAATATACAGCTTTTGATGTAGAATGGATTGAACCACTGGAATTTCCAAAAGATGGGATATTGAAAAAAGTAAGAGCAAAAGTAAATAAAGATGTCGATAAAGTCAAGCTATTCATTACTGGTGAGAAATGGATAGAAGAGGTTGATGTGGTTGATGGAATGGTAGATATTGATTTGAATATTTATCTTAAAAACTCACGAACAAGAATAATAATTGGAACAACTTACTACAATATCGCAAATAAAATATTAATTAAATAAGAAGGAGCAAAAATGTTGAATGAAATATATGAATACACAAAAGAGCATATGGAAAAGTCTATAGAGGCTTTAAAAAAAGATTATGGCACACTAAGAAGTGGTAAAGTATCTACAAAGGCTTTGAATAATATTAAAGTGAATTATTATGGAACGCCTACCGATCTTTCTCAAGTGGCTACTATTTTGGCTGTTGATGCAACTACAATTTCTATTACACCTTGGGAAAAGAACCTAGTTGGTGCTATCGAAAAAGCTATACTAGAGGCAAATATCGGAGTTAATCCAAATAATGACGGTATTTCTATTAAGCTGTTTTTCCCTCCAATGACTATGGAGCAAAGAAACGATAGTGTTAAAAAGGCAAAAGGGATGACTGAAGATTCTAAAGTTGCTATTAGAAATATTAGAAAAAATAGTAATGATAAAATTAAAAAAATCCATAAAGACAAGCTTATCACTGATGATGAGAGCAAAAAAGCTGAAGCTGAAGTTCAAAAAATCACTGATTCATTTATCGTAAAAACTGATGATACATTTAAAGCTAAAGAAAAAGAATTATTAACGGTATGACAATGAACATAGAACAAATATACAAAGACGCTGGAGCGTATTTAGAAGGTCACTTTAAGTTAAGTAGCGGAAACTACTCAAAACATTATTTACAATCTGCAAAAGTACTTGAAGATCCAAAAACTGCAAAACTTTTGGCTGAGGCTTTGGCTGAGGAGATTAGAAAAAGTGGCATAGAGTTTGATGCTGTATGTTCACCTGCTCTTGGCGGACTTCTTGCTGGATTTGCACTTGCTACTGCACTTGATGTAAGATTTATTTTTGCTGAGAGAGTAAATGGTGAGATGAGCATAAGAAGAGGTTTTGAGGTAAAAGAAGGTGAGAGATATATCATGTGTGAAGATATCATCACAACGGGTGGAAGTGCCCTAGAAGCTGCTGCTCAAATCGAAGCAAATGGTGGCGAAGTAGTGGCGTTTGCAGCTTTAGCAAACAGAGGCTTTTGTAAAAGAGTGGGAAGCACTATAGAATCAAAACCAAATTGTAAACTTCCATGTGATAAACCATTGTTTGCATTGGCTGATTTTGATTTTGCTATGTATTCGCCAGATGAGTGTGATTTCAAAGATATCGCATACAAACCTGGAAGCAGAGGAAACTAAAAGTGAGTAGATGGAGAGATGCAAAAAAAGGCAAAATATCAAGCCAACAAACTTTGTCTCCTTCATCACCACAAACAATCTCAAATGCTCCAATACTCCCAAGACTAAAAGCTTTTGTAATAGATATGTTTTTGATTATGATGCCTATTATGTATATAACTACTTATATCATACTGGATGGGAAAGATGATTTCCAAAGTAGCGAGATGGCAAGATGGGTGACATCTTTTGCATATGGAGCTATCATCGTGGGGTTTTGGAAGATAAAAGGTCAAACTCCTGGGCTTAAAGCTTATGATTTGATACTTGTGGATAAGAAAACTAAAGAGAAATTGTCTTTTGGAAAAGCTATTTTAAGATACCTTGTTTTTATAATTTCTGCTATGAGTATTATTGGGTGGTTTGTTCCTTTTATGAGAAAAGATAAAGATACTTTGCAAGATATTGTTGCAAGTAGTACTATCGTTCCTGATTCTTCGTCAAAATAATGCTTTTTGTAAAAATATCTGCTTTTTATTTTTTTTATTTTGCGGCTGTTGGGGTATATATAATATTCTTGCCAAAGGTTTTGCATGATATTGGATATACACCTTATGAAATAGGGATTATCTTCGCCCTTGCTCCTTTGATGAGATTTCTTACCCCTTTTTTGTTTCTAAAACATATAGAACTAAATCAACAAACTTTCAAAATAGCTCTTTTGCTTATATTTTTGTCTTCATTGTCTTTTTATGTAACAATAGAAAACTTCTATCTTTTTCTTATAACAAATGCCCTACTAGGTGCGGCACTTAGTCTAATACTCCCTTATGTTGAGATTATTGCACTTAAAAAAGTAGGGAAAGAGAGATATGGTCGGACTAGGTTGTTTGGCTCTATTGGGTTTATGATAATAGCTTTGGTTCTTGCTAGATATTTGGATGAGTCAATTGTTGCTTTGCATTTTTATCTTGCAACTGCGATATTGACTATAGTGTTTTCTTTGATAATACTAAAATATGATGAAAGTGACAAAGTTGAGGGAATAGAGGATGAGCCTTTTTCTATACTCAAATATCTTCCTTTTTGGGTAAGTCTTCTTTTTATGCAGATTAGCTTTGGGGGCTTTTATAACTTTTTTACTATTTATACAACCGAAAATGGAATAACTCTTGAAATAGCGAGTTATTTATGGTCTTTTGGTGTACTTTGTGAAATAGTAATGCTCTATTTCCAAGGGAATATCATCAAAAATAATCTACTATTTTTGATAAAATTTTCTATATTTGTCACAATAATAAGATGGCTTCTTGTTTATTTCTTCCCAGATAATCTAACTGTGCTATTTATATCACAAAGTATCCACGCATTTAGCTTTGGACTATATCATAGTGCCGTGATAATATATCTTTATACTATGTATTCAAACAAAAAACTAGCTCAACAGTTCATGTTTGGGATTGCTTATGGACTTGGTGGGTTTATAGGTGCATTTGTGGCTGGATGGCTTTATGGGGAATATTTGTTTTTGTATTCGGCTATTTTTGCTTTGGTTGCTTTTGTGGCATTGCATGTGCATAGTAAGAAGCATATTACGATATAAGACTTTAGATCCTGAGTCAAGCTCAGGATGACAAAAGACATTCAAGCTCAGGATAACCACAATACAGTCACTCCAAACTTGATTTGGAGTCTATTATATATCAATCCACATCACAAATAAAAGTTTTGATATTTTTTGATTCTGTGATTTCTTTTATTTTCAATCCATCAAGTGGCATATCAAAAAGCTCTTTTAGGGTTTGGATATTGTTTTGTGCCAAAGTTCTTGCTACAATTCCTCTATAATACTTAGCCCAATGACTTACTACTTTGCCACCTTTTAGGAATTTGTAAGTAACCACTTGACATTTGGGTATATAAAACTTTTCATAATATCCAGCTCTTAAATCAACCACAACTTCACCTAGATACTCATCTAAAAATGGGCTAAATTCTGTTTTCATGAATTGCTCTATGTTGATATTTGGAAGTTTTGCACCTTGTTTGTATTTATAATCAGGTATGTAATCTTTTGCTAAGATTGCACCAAAAAGATTGGAGAATATTACTACATTTTCTTCTATGTATTGTTGAGCTTTTTTATCTAAAGTGTCATAACTCAAAGACTCATAAGCAACACCTGTGTATCTTTGTATTGCTTTTGCTGTTTTTTCATATCTTGGTGATTTGCTATATTTTTCTACTTCTTTAATAGATTTTAATCCAAACCAATCGCTTAAGTTTTGTAAAGATGTGTTTTTTAGGTGTTCTTCATAAATACCTAAAATATACTCTCTTTTGTCAAACAATTCATCAAAACTAAAGTTGTCTTTGCAAAAAGGTTTACCTTCTCCAAAATCTGATACTTTAGTCTCACTTGGTGCTAATAATATTTTCATTTATATCTCGCTAATTTCATTTTCTATTGTGTGATTATATCGTATTCAAGATTTAATTTAAAAAGTTCAATTCTATACTAGATTATTTGTTATATATAGTGACATTTTACTTATTGTATTGGCTTATAAATCTTTTTTATAAATAATAATCTGTATTAAAAGAATATTAAAAGAATGTTTTAAGAAAATATAGGCATAATATCATCATTATAACACTTAACTTTATTCATTAAATAATAGGAAATTTAACTTGGACATCAAAACTCTTATAATCGTCTCATTCGTTACTTTATCTATGCTAACCATAACCTCTTATGTACTAATGAGGCACTTTCCTACTGATAAGAGTCTAAAATATTTCTTTGCATTTTCTTTCTTGTTCTTTATAGGTCAGATATTTACTGGTCTACGAAATATTATACCTGATTTTTTTTCAATAATTATAGGTAACAATCTCCTAATATCTGGACATATACTTTTGTATATAGCTGTTAGAGGACTGTTATCGATGGAAGTAAGATGGTATAACAGATATTTTATCCCTATTGGTGTTGTGCTGATGGGATTTATATTTTTTACTTATTTTATCTATGATATTCAGATGAGAATAGTAATCTTTTCTTTATTCTGTGCTTTATATGGTGCGATTATTGGTTGGCTATTTTGGGAACATGCCTCTAGTGAGTTTAAAATTTTAAATAGATTCACTGCCATATTATTCTTTTTATCAACAGTAATGTTTATTGTTCGTGCAGTTAAATCTACCGTTATGCAACTCCCTGCGAATTATCTAAACAATACAGAAATAACAATCGTCTTACCTTATATTTATTTGATAATTATTACTATTTGGCTTTCTTTAGTTTTTACATTACAAACTAAAATTAGGAATATAATAACTAGTGAATATAAGTCAAATAAGAATTAAATATTAAAATTATGCGAATTCTTTTATTTATAATACTAATTTTGATGCCTCTATGTGCTAATGAAGTGCAAAAAATAAAAGTTCAATTACAATGGAAACATCAATTTGAGTTTGCAGGGTTTTATGTAGCTAAAGAACAAGGCTTTTATGAAGATGTTGGGATTGATGTTGAATTTATAGAATTTGAAAGTAATATGAATATTACAAAAGAAGTTCTTGATGGAAATGCACAATATGGGCTTTCTTTTTCTTCTCTTGTAATTGATTATCTTAATGGTAAGCCATTAGTTCTTGTTGCAAATTTTTTTAAGCAATCTCCTTTTGTATTAGCAACTCAACCATATATTAAAACACCTAATGACTTAAAAGGGAAAAAGGTTATGGGACTTCTTGATAGTACCCACAACAAAGCAATTTTAACTATGTTGAATAAGTTTAATATTGCACCTAGTGATTTTACGAATATTACACAAACCTTTAATCTTGCAAGTTTTATTAATAAAGATATTGATGCTGTTGCTATTTTTACTACAAATGAAGCTTACACCCTAAATAAACTTGGTATCCAATATAATATCTTAGACCCAGCTGTTTTTGGAACAAAATTTTATGATTTGAATCTTTTTACAACAATAGATGAACTTATGGAAAATCCAAAAAGGGTTGAAGATTTCAGGAATGCCTCTATAAAGGGCTGGATGTATGCGCTAGAGAATAAAGAAGAAACTGTTGATATGATTCTTCAAAAATACAATACTAAAAATAAATCAAGAGATGCTCTGTTGTTTGAGGCGAATCAAATTGAATACTTGATGTTACCAAATATCTACCCGATAGGAAGTATAGAATTAGATAAAATAAATACTATAGCAGATAGCTATGCACAAGATAAATTAACTTCAGAAAACATAGGGATAAGAAAAATAAATGAGTTTATTTATAATTCTCCATCAATTTATTTTGAACTTACAAAACAACAAAAAGAATACTTAGAAGAGAAAAAAGAATTAAAAATGTGTGTAGATCCTAATTGGATGCCTTTGGAAAAAATTGAAAACGGCAAACATATAGGAATAGCTGCAGAGATTTTGGAAATAATATCACAAAAAATAGAAACTCCAATAAAACTTATTGAAACTACGAGTTGGATACAAACACTTGAAAAGGCAAAACTAAGAGAATGTGACATATTAGCTTTAGCAGAGAATACTCCAAATAGACAAGAATATCTTGATTTTAGTAGCCCATATATTACTACACCTTTGGTAATTGCTACAAAAAGTGGTATTCCATTTATCAATGACTTGGAAAATATACAAAATGAAAAATTAGGTATTGTAAAGAATTATTCTATGCAAGAACTCCTACAAACAAAATACCATAATATAAACCTAGTTGAGGTTGATTCTATTCAAGATGGATTTGATAGAGTGCAACAAGAAAAGATTTTTGGTTTTTTGGATAATGCCATAGTAATCAACCATGAAATACAAAAAGAAAAATTAAATACTCTGGCAATTTCTGGACAATTTAAAGATGTTTTTTATTTAAGTATTGCTACAAGAAATGACGAGAAGATATTACATGATATTATAGAAAAAGCATTAAATTCCATTGATGAAAATACTAAAAATGCCATCATAGATAAATGGTACAATATAAATTATCAAGTTAAGACAGATTATAAACTGATTGCCCAAGTAGCTTTTTTTTGTATTGTTTTAATAGGTGCTTTCTTTTATTGGAATTTACTTTTAAAAGAAGAGATTAGAAAAAAAGAGCTTACAAAAGAAGCATTAAGAAAAAGTGAAGAGAAGTTTAGAACACTTTTTGATATTGCACCTGTATTATTGAATTCATTTGATAGCAATGGTAGAATTAATTTATGGAACAAAGAGTGTGAAAAGGTATTTGGATATACACTAGAAGAACTACAAAATACTGAAAATTTATTAGCATTGTTTTATCCTGAAAAAAGAGAACAAGAAAGGTTCTTTCATACATTAGATACTGATAAAACTCCGATATATAGGGAGTGGCACCCTAAAACTAAAGCTGGGAATAGGATTATAACTATGTGGGCTAATATCCTCTTACCAAATAATGAAGTTATCCATGTAGGATATGATATAACAAAAGAGAGTCAAAATGCTCTTGAAATCCAAGAAAAGACAAATCAACTAAAGCTTGCTACAAAAACTCTTGAAGAACTAAATAATTCTTTGGAAAAAAGAGTTCAAGAAGAGGTTGAGAAAAATGCTCAAGGTCAATTAATCTTAATGCAAAAAAACAAACTTGCACAAATGGGTGAAATGATAGAGAATATTGCTCATCAGTGGCGTCAACCTCTATCTCAAATAAACTCTTTTGTATTACTTATTGAGCAACATTTACATAGACTTAAAATCGATGATAAAGATATCGAAGAAGAATTATCCAAAATTGAAACTATTACACAACATATGTCAAAAACTATCAATAGTTTTAAGGATTTTTTCAACCCTTCAAAACAAAAAGAAGAATTCTGGCTAAACAATATTATTGAAGAAACACTTATAATTCTCAAAGGAGTATTTGAACACCACCTTATAGAAGTCGATATAAAGGTCAATGAAACTTTTATGTGTAATGGTTATCCAAAAGAACTTCAAGAAGTTTTGCTTGTTATCCTCAATAATGCAAAAGATGCTTTTATCACAAATAATACACAAAAACCTAAAATCTATATAGAAGCTACCAAAGGTGATAGTGGGTACATAATATTTATTTCAGACAATGCAGGTGGAATACCAAATGAACACATAGATAAAATATTTGAACCTTATTTTACTACAAAACATAAACAACAAGGTACAGGAATAGGACTTTATCTAGCTAAAAAGATTATTGAAGATGGGATAAAAGGGAAACTATCTGTTATAAACAAGAATGATGGGGCTTGTTTTGAGATTATTTTACCAAGAGAGGAGATAACTCATGGATGATATCACATATCCATATACGATACTTTTTGTTGAGGATGAAGATATGATAAGACAAAACTATGTATCTTATTTAAAAGACTATTTTCAAGTGGTATATGAAGCACAAAATGCAGAAGACGCATTTTTGATATATAAAAGTAAAACACCGGATATTATGATTGTAGATATTCATTTACCAAAAATGAATGGGATAGAATTGGTGAGGAGAATAAGAGAAAAAGACTATAATACAAAAGTAATAATGCTAACAGCCTTTACGGATACGAAATTGTTGCTTGATGCTACTTCCTTGCAACTTACAAAATATCTTGTAAAGCCAATAAATCGCCAAGAGTTAAAAGATACTTTACGGTTGGCAATTAATGAGATTAAATCTTTTACTGTTACCCCAAATAAGAATATAGCTTTAAATGATGAATATATATGGGATATTGAAATTAAAGAGCTAAAATATCATAATCAAATAGTTGAGCTTACTTATAAAGAAAAGAGTTTCTTGGAATTGTTATTGTCTCATAAAAGTAGAGTATTTAGCCATGATGAGATTCTTGAAGCTGTCTGGGGATATGATGAGATAGGTACTATAAACAGTTTGAAAAATCTTGTCAAAAGGTTGAGAAAAAAACTACCCGAAGATACAATTGTAAACCTTTTTAACGAAGGTTATAAAATCAAATTACAATAAGCAAGAGCCTTAACGGCTCCACTTATTAATTAATTGGTTGTTGTATAGTATCTTCAACTTTGAGGGTAACTGCAGCGTCATTACTATTTGTATATGTTGTGTATGTACCATCAGATGCACCTTTTGTCCAATTGTTGTCTGTAAAAGAAACAGAATCTAAGATATCACCTTTAATAACTAGATTTTTACCACTATCTGTCATATCAATAATATCTGCCAAAGCTAAAGAGATATTATTATCACCAGCTTTTAAATCTAAAATCTCGATATTTGAGATTTTTGTTGGGTCAAAACTAACTCCATTTAATACTAAAGTATCTATACCAGCTAAACCATCTATATCAATTCCATCTTTTAGCAATAAAGTATCATCACCTGAAGATGCTACACTTTGAGTAATTCTGATATCAAAAGTATTATTAGTACTTACTAAGGCTGACTCTGTTCCATCACTCTCAACCATTTTTGCTGTTGCAGTGATTGTTGTAGTATTCATAGCTCCATGAGTTACGGTAAGAGCATTGATATCATTGACATTAATTCCCTCAATAATATATGTATCACTACCCGAATCATAGTTACTACTTATAGCTTCACCATTTGCTTTGAAGTTTGCTTTATCACTATTAAATCCACTTAAAGTTAGTGTAACAGTTTCACTTCCGTCAAGGTCAACAACATTTGCATTGAGATTAAGTAAGATATCTTCTCCCTCTTTTCCAAATGTTTGTGTTGCATTTAAAGTAAGTGTATCCACATCTGGAGTAATAGTGCCTGCGGTGATGGTTTCAGGAGAAATATTTCCATTTTCATCTACTGCAATAACACTAAGTGCTGGTATCGTACCACTCCAGTTTTCAGGTGCTTTTATCCACATATAGCTAGGCATTGCACCATTATTTAGCGGAATATTCCACTGGTTTGTATTGACACTTTCATTCACACCATAAGTCATCTGCATGGTCACCGTACCATCATTACCTAAGTTGTTTGCAAGACTTTTATCACTTCCATCTGAGCTAGAACCATAATAAAGTAAGAACCCATTTGGTAAACCACCAATAGAAACTGCTGAAAGCTTTTCAGAAGAATCTGTATTTATTAAGTTAATATCAACAAGTACTAATGTATCTTCATTTCCATTAATAGTCGCACCTGCATCTAAAGCAAAGCCATCTACAACTGAAATCACATTAAAAGAGATTGTTTTATGTGAAGTTATAGTATCTGTATTGTAAGAACTCCAGCTTTCTGATTCTTGATTTTTAATATAAGTATCAATTGTAATAGTACCATCTCTATTTGATGCAGGGGTAAATGTGAAGTTTAAAGTTTCATTGTAAACTACACTCTCTACCACATAATAATTTTGTACCCCATATCCAATATCAATATTTTGAACACTCATTGTTTTGCCAGCAACAACAAAAGATCCACTAACACCATTAGAGCCTTGTGTGTCAGAATAAGTCTCTGTAAGTTGCAAATAGACTTTACCATCAATGATTTGAGTTTTTGCTCCATCTGCAATATTATCTAATGTAATGCTAAATGTTTGAGCAATATCTTCATTGGTTGAACCATCATTAACAACTGTTAAATTCATTTCATCAGTTACTGGTAAAACTGAAGCACTGAAATTAATCAATGCAAAATTGGATGCTCCTCCATTTGCATAAGTGGTAAGTTCTATATCAAAGTTTAAATCAGTATTGCTAATATCGTTGGCATCCGTATTTTGATTTGCTACTGGAGTAATCAAGATTGATTGCAGTTTAGCGACAATTGCTGCTTGATTACCTGAGCCACTAAGTGTATAAAAACCATTTGGATTTAAAGTCATACCTTCAACAATAACTCCATTTGGTACATTTTTAAGTGTAATAGAAAATGCCTGACTTGTTGCTCCACTTATATCTGTTTCTACATACACCACATCACTAAGCTGAAACTGTGTATCTTCTCTTACTACACTTCCTTGGTACGCATCTGCATCTGTTAGAGTTGTATTTGCAACTGTACTTACAGTATAGCTGTGGTCATGCATTGAGTCATTGTCAATATCTTGATAAAATGCTGTAATCGTTGCAGGAGTTCCTGGTCCTGGTCCTGTTATCTCAGTATCTATGGTTAAAGTAAAGTTTTGAGAATCGGATTGCTCTACATCGTTATTTTGTTCTTGATTGTATGCAGTAATCGTTATATTATAATCGCCCAAATCATTCGAATCAAAACTCCCATCTACATCAAATACCAAGTCATAAGTTGAACCATTTACATCATTTAATGCTTGATTTGGAATATCTACATACCAAAATCCAGAATAGTTTCCTCCTCCTGTATCCCCAGCATAAGTACCATGTACACCGCCAACTGTAATTCCTTCAGGTACTCCAGAAACAGTTATTCTAGTAAATTCTTCAGATCCATCAGTATCAGGACTTCCTCTTCCATCACTATCAACTCCCGTAACTGTTAAAGTTTTTGTAAAAGTTCCATTACCTGTTACAGTAACTTTACCTGAACCATCAACACTATTATTTAATCCCGTAATTGTACTCATAGCTAAAGTTATGTCATCTGTAACTGCATTTACTGTTATAGAATAAAGTTCATCTGTTACTGTTTTTATATCTGTATAAGTGTTTCCATCACTATCAACCGCCACATCATTGATAATGTAAGAGATATTGAAACTATAATCTGTATCAATATCTTCTGTAAGAGTTGCGGTTACCTCAGCTAATACACCACTAGTAACCGTTACACTTTGGTATCCAGTTTTTCCAGTTGTTAAATCTACTCCATTTGAAACAAGTCTAACACCAGCAGCTTCCAATCCAGTTACATCAATACTAAAGCTCACTAAGTTCTCTTCTCCAGCACTCAATCCACCATTATCAGATGAACTAAATCCAAAATTCAATACTTTTGATTCATCTTCATTTTGTATATCACTTGTGTTTATAGCTCCTTCTGCAACTGGTGTTATCATTAGAGATATATCTTTAGGGTCATGAGTTTTACTATCACCTGCATCTTCTGTAGTAACAAATTGCACTTGAAAATCCACTTGTCCTGCAAAATGTGTTGGTGCGGTAAGAGTTACATTATCGGCATTTAGTTCAGCAATATCCACAAGCCACATTCTACTTGCACCAGTTCCACCTATAAATATAGCTCCGTTAATACCAAAACCATCTGCAAGTCCTGTTACTTTAAAAGTGAGTGTTTCAGAACTATCATTATCATTTGAATCAAGCGTAGATGGAGTTGCAAATATATCTTTTAGATTTATTGCTCCATTATCTTCAGTTGATACTAAGTTAAAGCTATTTGAATCAGTATCATCATCTGTAGCAGTAGCTGTTGCTAAATCATCATTAATAGGAATATCTGCTACTGCATCAACTGTTACATCTATTTGAAGTGTTTGAGCTATAGAAGTATCAGGATTATCAAATGAAACTGCACTGATATCAAAAGTATAATTGTCATCACTATTATATGGAGGGACAAATTTTGGTAATTTATCATTTTGGTAATCATTGATAGTTACTTTCCATGTACTGTCACCATTATTTGTGATTACAAGGTCGCCATTTGTTCCAGCATTTGTTTCGTTTATTAATTTCCAAATTGATGCACTATTATCCCAAACATAAAGTGACCCTCCATCAGGTATCCCATCAATTGTTACATTATATTCTTCTTTATAATCTATAGAACCCGTACCAGAAATATCTTTATTATCATCAGAGATTACATTGATGTAGAGTTCAATTCCATTTTCTGGAGCATCAATTGTATCTGCACTTACATTTTCATCGTTACTATTAGTTCTACCGGCATCTTCAAGTCCTTGTGCTTGAGCTACTTTAAGTGTAACTTCATTTGCAACTGGATTTACTGTCATAGTAAAGTTTACTGAAGCAGTTTTTGTATTGATAGTTCCTGTTGAATCATTATCTGTATCTGTTACATTGAGTGTAATCGTTCCATTTATCGTTCCACTAAAGTATTCATTAAGTGTCATGGTAAAGTCTGGGTCTTCTTTGGTATTGTCAGGGAAATTAATTGTCGCAGTTCCAGTAGAATCAGCGGCTACAGTTCTTCCATCAAGAGTAATAATAGTACCCTCTGGAATACCAGTTATAGTATAACTTCTGTGTTCTGAACCATCTAAATCACCATCAGTATCGTTTTCTAATCCACTTGTTTTTGTTAAAAGAGATTTTAAATCTATAGTTCCAAAACCTTCATTTACTGTTGTAAATGTGAAAGTATTAGCATCAAAACTCCCTAAACTATTTGGATCATCATTCCATGCTAAAGTAACTGGGTCAGTTACCGCTAAAATATCTACTTCATAATCTTGAGAGTTACTAGCTTTTGTAACTCCTCCTTTTAATGTATCATCATCATTTACTTCATACTCATCTACACTTACTGTAAACTTTGGATTCACGGCATTGTCATTTTCAAATTTAACAACTATTGCTTCAAATTGAGCTTGTGTGAGTTGTATTGCACCTGTTGTATCAATACCGTTGTAGTGATAGTTTGTTGGATCATCTGTAATATAAATTTTTATTGAATCTACACCAAGATCATATTCAATACCATTAGCGATAATTGTATCTCCCGTAGAACTACTTAGAGTAATTAACCCTAATCTTTCTGGTTGGTCATCATTTGTTGCATCACCTGTATAGTCATTGCTATCAGTAATTTGAGGTAAAATTAAGCCAATTTCTACAGTATAAGAAGCACCACCTTCAATACCTGCATTGTTATCATTATCTTCTTTAACTTGTGGTGTCGTTTTAATAGTAGGACTTTCTGTTCCAGGAGTTGCACCATTCATATCTGGCTTGTCTGCAACTGGATTTACAGTTATACCTACAGTTCCTGTAGCACTGTCACCATCTCCATCACTTACTATGTAGCTAAACCCTGCTGTGCTACCACTAAAATGTTGATTTGGAGTAAAAGAAAGGGTTCCATCACCATTATTTGTAAGAGTTCCTACAATATGAGTGCTAGAACTATCATAAATATCGATTGAACCTCCATTTGCTACATCACTTGCAGCATCAACTCCATTGTTTAAATTAATACTTCCACCATCAAATGACTCATCACTAATATAAATCGTTTTAGCTCCACTGTCTTCATTAAGTGTAATATTTTGATTTCCAGCTGTTGGGAGTGAGTCACTTACTGTAACAGTAAAGTTTTGTACACTGCTTGTTTGTCCTTGGTCAGTTATTTTATATCCAAAAGTAATCACAATATCATCATCAACATCTACTACTGGATGATCAATATTTTTATATTGTGTATAAGTGTAGCTGTCATCTGCTCCACCAACACCATTTTTATTCAGAGTAATTTCAAAAACTCTATCAGCATTTGTTCTTCCCGAACCAGCATAAGCAGTCGTAGTATTTCCTGATACAACATACTCAATCACTACTCCATCAGAAGTTAATATATCTCCATCTGCAGTATTAAAAGTACCATCATCTGAAGTAAATGTAGGAGTGCCATCAAATAAAAGAGTATAAGTATTGTCACCATTTGGGGCAACAATATTAAGGCTTTGTGTATCCGTAATAGTTGTAATGCTATTTTCTACACTAAAATTATCTTCATCTACAGTTGCTGGGTCTGGAATTCCTAAACTTACTCCATCTATGATTTCACCTGTTACACTATTTTCAGTTGCATGAATTGCTACATTTTCAAATGTACCATTTGATTGTGATACATCTGTAATCGTTGCCGTATATTGTTCATTACCCTCCGCAACAAAGTCATCAATAGTTGTATTGGTTATAGTAGCACTGCTATTTCCACCAGTAATCGTTACTGTTATGGTTTTTGGTGTGCTAAAATCAGCATCAATAGTGGCATCAGGAGCATATGTTATTGTTACAGTTATTGTTTCACCTACTGGTACGGTTATATTAACACCATCTTTATCAACCAAAGTTACCGTATGAGTTAAGTCATTACCCTCTATTACAGAGTCATTATGTGTTATTTTCACATAAACTGTATCATCAGCTTCATATCCTCCATCTTCAATTGGAGTATCAGGATTTTGAGTATCTTGAGCAGGGTTATCTTGAATAGTTGAAGTTACTGTATTATTATTTGTATCCACTTCTACGGCTTCATATGGTGTACTTTGTGGATTTGATATTATTACATCAAAATCTTCATCGCCTTCAGCAAAATAGTCGTCATTTGCATCTACACTAAATACTGTTCCTATGGCAACTGTTGTGGTATTAGTAGTATAATCACTATTTACTGTTGTATTATTAGTATAACTTACATCAATATTTCCACCTTGTGTGGATAATGGTTTCCCATCTTCATCAACTGCAACAGCCATATAATATAATTTCCCACCTTCTGGTGTGCTATTGGTATCATCAATATTTAAAGTACCATCAGGATTTGTAATATCTGCGATTACAGTTGTAAGTGAACTTACTGCAACTAAAACAATTTTTACAGTATCAACATCTGTTTCTGTTAAGGGAGTTGTATTATCATGAATAGTTGTAGTAACATTTTTATAGTTACCATCTTTATCTCCTATTACTACATTTTCAAATTCACCTGTATTTTCTATATCTGTTATAGTTAATTTATATTTTTCTCCATCATCTTTATATGGATCATCAATTGTGGTAACCGTAAAAGTATTTGATGAATTATTTGCAGAAATTACTACAGATATTGTATCTCCATCATTATACTCTGTATCACCATTTTGTGTAGGAGTTGTATTATTATGGGTATAAGTCACTGTAACAGTCATATCTTCAGTCACTACCACTGGTGTGCCATTTTTATCTACAAGCTTCACTGTATAATCTGTAGTGATATCGCCCTCATTAACATTTGCTGGGCCTTCGATAATAGCATAGATAGTATCATCTTGATCATATGAACCATTTGTTGGGTCATCAATATTATTTTCATCTGTTGGTTGATCTATATCTGATGGATTGTCTTTAATAATTCCATTTGCTTCTATCTCATCACTAAGTGCTCCATTTGCTTGAGTATGCGGATATATTTCATCAAATGCCCCTGAAGAATTATCAATACTATCAATAGTAATTGTAAGATTTTCATTACCTTCTGCATAATAATCATCAAGTGTAGGAATAGTAAATTGCTTTGAACTTTCACCAGCACTAATTGTTACTAGAATATTTGGAATATAATCAACGCCACTTGTTGCATCGTCTATCCCATTTTGATTATAAATTAAATTTACATCTATACTTTTCCCAACAGGAACTTCTACTAAATCTCCATTTTTGTTGACTATTGAAAGCTTATATGTTAGATTTTCTGACTCATTAGCTTCATTATCCACTGCTTCAATTTTAACATAAAGTTTTACATCTTTAAGCGTTGTCGTAACTGCACTTGTATCCGTTTCCACACTTTCATAATTTCCACTGTAAGAATCATTGTCTATAGTCACAGTGTAGTTTTCTTCACCCTCTACCAAAGTATCTATCATTGTAGCTGTATCAAAAGCTACTCCTATAGTGATAGTTTGAGATGTACTGTCAAAATCAGTCACACTAGTCGCAGTTCCATTGCTAAAACTAATATCAACTGTACCATTTTGGATATCTAGTCTTGTCTCATCATTAAAAGTTGTCTCATCATTTTCAAAGGCATAAGCTATATATTTTGCATCTTCTCCCTCATACACTTCATTGGCTTGCATGTAGTTTCCGCTTCCATCTTTTATAACAATGCCATTTTCATCTGCCGCAAAGAGTTTGATAAAAACTATTTCTTTATCACTTTCTTGGTTATGATTGTCTGTGGTATTTGGATTATGTGGAGTATTCTCATCAACAGGATTACTGTTATCTAAGATAGTTGTCCCTACTGGAGTGGTATCATATTCTATTGTACTAACAACTCCTTTTGAACCACTATAAGAATTTGTTTGAATTTCAAGTGTAAATTTCTCATTATTATCTGAAATATAGTCATCAAAAGTCTCTGTACCAAACTTTTGTCCAACTGTGACTATTTGTGTAGTATGGTCAAAATCAACTCCACCAGTTGCTGTTCCACTTGTAAAAATTATAGTCACATCACCTGTTAAACTAATCTCTTTGTCACCATCAAATGCTCTGACAATATACCAAGCTATATCACCCTCATTTACAGTATTTGCTAAAGATTCGTTTCCATTGTTATCTATAGCAAAAAGTTTTAAAACTGCTGTAATTTGAATAGATGGTGTTCTTGGAACTATTGGGTCTACTGGCTCAGGAATCAATCCTTTTTCATTTGTCGTAGTTTTTGTTTCAGGTGAAGTATAAAACGCATTCTTGCTTTCATAGCTAGAATGTGCTAACCCATCAGTTTCAGTTTTGAACTTTGATTTAACATCCAAGGTAGTACTTGTTTGTTTGAATCTTGCATCTCTTAAATCACTTAAAACATCTGTTATACTACCATCACGAGCTGCAAAACTCGCCCCATCTTCACTTTGAGGTTCTACTTCTTCATTACCTTCTGTAGTTTCTTCTTCTAAAATATCTTCGTCACCTTCATTCTCAAATAACAAATCTAAAAAAGCATCAAAACTCTCAGCATTTAAAATATCATCTGACACATCATCAATATTAGCTACCATACTATTATCAAATATTTGTTCTTGTGATGAGAGCATAGAAATGACTTCATTACTATTTAGCGTAATATTGATACTATCTGAATTATTGTTGGTACTATCACCATAGACAATCATCCCCTCAACAATTTCATCGCCTTGTTTTAACTCAACTATATTACCGTCTAAGTCTTTCGCGAAAAACTTTCCAGTTAAATTTGACACTTTACCTATAGTTTGCATGTTATAATCCTTTTAAAATTTATTCCTAATTCTATGTAAAAATCAAAATAATGTATATTGTACTTAAGTACAACACTTTCATTTTAAATACAATGCTAAAGCTAGCCTATCTTTTACTTGAAATTTGTTAAAAATACTTTGAGCATGTGCTTTTACGGTTCTGATGGTTATATCCAAAGATTGTGCTATTTGTTTGTAGGTTGAACCATCAAGTATCAAATTAGCAACTTCTTTTTCTCTAGCTGTGAGAATATCTAGGTTGCTGTTGTTGTCTGTGTTTGTTGATGGTATTTCAAAAATCAGATTTGATATTAAATCCGGATGCAACCATACCATTCCATCATTTATAATTTTTATTGCATACTCAAACAAACTCCCATGCATTAAAGCATTTGCATATCCTTGTACATTTAAACTTAAATATTTTTTTGCTTTTTGAATATTTGGTATTCTATCTAGTAAAAAGATTTTATTGTTTTGACCAAGAATAGTTTTTATGATATCTTCAGCATCTTTTTTCAAAGATGCGATATCTAACATAAGAAAGCTATTATCCAAATCCAAAACTTCCTCTACTGAATACAAAACCGCTAGTTCAACAGCTGTAATGTTTGTTTCTAAATAAGAAATCAAATTGATATCATCACCATAAATATATATTTTCATATCACTTCTCACTAAATGTATATTGTTTTGTTTTTAGGATAGGTTTTAATATATAATCTAAAACTGTTTTTTTGCCAGTTATGATATCAACATTAACAGTCATTCCAGGAATTATTTTATAGACATTCCCTTTCTTTTCTAAAAAGTTTTGTTGAGTTTTTATTCTAACTGTATAAAAAACATTATCTTTTTGGTCTTTGATTGTATCGGCACTAATATGTACTACCTCACCCTCTAATCCACCGAAAATTGCAAAATCATATGCAGAAAATTTCACTATTGCTTTTTGTCCATGATAGATAAATGCTATATCTGAAGGTTTGATTTTCACCTCTATGAGTAGTGTTTCGTCACTTGGTACAATTTCAATAATATTATCAGCTGGTTTAATCACCCCACCAACTGTATTGACAAACATCTTTTGGACTATCCCTTTCATAGGAGATCGCACTAAAGTTCTTGATACTTGGTCTTCAAGTGCTACTGAATTTGATAAAATACTTTCTAATTCGGCTTTTGTTGTATTTAACTCTTCTTGAGATTTTGATTGAAAGTCAAAGTTTATTTGCTTGATACTTTCTTTCATTTCATTGATAGAAGACTCTAGTTTTGGTATAGCTAATCTCAAAGAATTGTATCTTTCTTCAGTTTCGTTGGTCTCTCTTTGAAGTTTCAAATAATCAATTCTAGATTTAACCCCTTTTTCAACCATAGGCTGAGCCATTTCTAGCTCTGTTGAAATCATTTCAAAAGATGACTTCAAATGAGACAATGATACTTTTGAGGACCTTAGTTCTTGCTCTCTTTGAATTAATTGTTCTTTTAATACTTGTGTTTGAGCATTTAGTTGGCTTAGTCTTTTGAGATATAGTTGCATCTCATTTTGCATAAACTCAGAATCATCTGTGATTACAAAGTCTACCCCATTTGCTTCTGCAGTAAGTCTTGATATTTTTGCTTTTAAGGAGTTTGCTTTAATATTACTTGTACTAAAAGAAGATTGTGATTTTTGGTTATCTATTTTTAATAAAACTTCCCCTTTTTCTACCTCATCACCTTCTTTTACAAGAATTTCTTCTATGATACCACCTTCAAGGTTTTGTATCATTTGATTATGCCCACTAGGGATTATAGCTCCATCACCTCTTGCTATTTCATCCACATATGCAAAACTAGCCCACAACAAAAACACACTAATGGTACCCACCCAAAAATATAAAACTATAAGTAACCACTTAGGTGTCATTTCCAAAACAGCACCACTTAAAGAGTGCATATACTCATAATCTTTGGGAGTTAAACTTTTTTTCTTGATTCTTTCCATTATTTTATCCATTTAACTGCCCCATTACCTCATCTTTTGGACCATCAAGAAAAACTTTAGATTTATGGATTACAATCACTCTATCACAAAGCTTGAGCATAGATAGTTTTTGAGTAATCAATAAAACTGTTTTATCCGTAGTTTGGGATTGAATTCTTTCTAAAACTATATTTTCACTTCCTTGATCCATAGCATTTGTAGGTTCATCCATTATCAATAAAGAGTTGTCTTGTAAAATGGCTCTTGATATTCCTACGCTTTGCTTTTGTCCACCAGAAAGCCCTGCACCTCTTTCTCCTATTGGCATATCATAGCCTTTTGGATGAGAATGAATAAAATCATCAGCTCCACTTATATAAGCGGCACGAATGACATCTTCATCATGAGGGTGTCTATCTGAAGATATTATATTTTCTTTTATTGTACCCATAAATAAATGCACTTCTTGAGGTACATATCCGATAAATCTTCTTAAATCAGCAGGGTCAATTTGTGATATATCTATATCATCAATAAGGATACTTCCACTTGTTGGCTCATATAGTCTTAATATTAGTTTTGCGATGGTTGATTTACCTGAACCAATCTTGCCAATAAAACCTACCTTTTCACCAGAATTAATGATAAAGCTAACATTTTGCAATGCAGGGATATCTGAATTGGGATATGAAAAACTAACATCACGAAACTCAATCTTCCCTACGATATTTGGACGAGATAAAAATTGTTTACCGCTAGGTCTTTCAGATGGTTTTGAAATAATTGCGTTCAATACATCATAAGAATTTTTTGCATCTGAATAATTTGTTATCAAGGCAGCTGCTTGCCCCATAGGAGCTACAATTCTTGAGCTAAGAATAACTACAGCAATAAGCCCTCCCATAGTAAGCTCGAATTTTTGTATTAAGAAAACTCCTACAACTACTACAAATACAGTATTTAACTGAATCAAAAGATTAGTGATATTTGGGATAAGAGAGGATAACATCCTAGTTTTTAGGTTTTTGTGTGCTATCTCACCTGTTGCTTCTTCCCAATTCCACTGAATTTTGCCATTCATTCTCATTGATTTAACTGTTTCGATATTATTCAAAGCTTCAATTAGTATACCATTCTTTTTTGCACTTACTTCATGTGTACTTTCTATAACTTCTTTTAAAGGCTTACTGATAAAATAAGCAAAAACCAAAATCAATAATATGGTAATAAGAGGGACAAAAACAATAACCCCACCAATATAATATGTAACTATCAAGAAAATAAGGACAAAAGGAAAATCTATTACTGCAGTCATAGTTGCATTTGTCAAAAAGTTTCTAACTGCTTCAAAATCTTTTAGATTACTAGCAAAAGAACCTACTGATTTTGGATGTTCACTAAGTTTCAAATCCAAGACTTTTTCAAATACTATGGAAGACATGATAATATCACTTTTTTTACCTGCAAGTTCAAGCATATATGCTCTTACATATTTCAAAAATGAATCTATCAAATATACTAAAATAACCCCTATTGTAAATACCAAAAGAGTTTCTTGAGCATTATTTGGTATTACTCTATCATATACGCTCATAGTAAAAAGTGGCGTTGCTAGTACAAATAAATTGATTAATAATGAAGCTACCAAAACATCTCTGTATATACTTTTGGATAGCTTTAGGGTTGAAAAAAACCAATGTTTTTGGTCAAGTTGTAGATTTCTGGCATTTTTATTTCCATACTCATACTCTTTTTTTAGCATAAAAGCAAAACCTAGATATTCGCTTTCTAATTCTTCTACACTAATAACACTAGTTGAGCCATCTCCTTCGGGAAATATTATAGTAGCTTCTGTTTTGTCTTCATTAAAACTTTCCAATATACATGCATTGCTTTTACTTAATATCAATATTACTGGTAATTGTAATGCCAAAAAATCAGATATTTCTTTTTCAACAAGTGTAGATTTTAGTCCTGCTCTGCTAGAGGCTCTTGAAAAAAGTGATTTTGGTTGTTTGATACTAAATAGTTCTATATTACTATTTAAGTCACTTACAGGTAAACCAGAGATTAAAGCATCTAACGAAAAAGGTTTATGGTATAGTTTTGTATATAAAACAAGAGCATCCAACAATGCATCTTGTTTTATTATTTGAGTTCTTTCACTCATATTTAGCCCTATTATTCAAAAATTATTACTTCGATTCTTCTATTAGCTTTTTTGCCATCGTCAGTATCATTTGATGCAATAGGCTCAGACTCGCCTTTTCCATCTGTAAATAATCTACTAGCTTCAATCCCATTTTCTACTAAACGCTGTTTTATAGATTCAGCTCTTTGTTGTGATAGTTTAAGATTTGCAGATTCTGACCCAACACTATCAGTATGACCTATAATACTTGCTTTGTAATTAGGGTATTTCCCCAAGAACTCATTAAATTGAGCTATTTCATCAGTATAACTATCATCTATCGCATATGAACCTGTCTTAAAATTGACACTTAAAGTTCTAAAAATATGACAACCATCCGCGTCAACTTCTATCCCTTTTGGAGTATTTGGACATTTATCTTTATAATCAAGCACACCATCTCTATCACTATCCAAACAACAACCATTTTTATCAACTGCTACACCTAGTGGCGTAGAAGGACACTTATCCTTACTATCCAAAACTCCATCTTTATCACTATCTAAATCTGGTTTTTTTAATACATACAACGCAACCATTACACGATTATTTAAGTTTCTTGATGAAGAACACTCTTGACTAAAGTTTTGGTCTTCGCCACTTCTATTTTCAACAACCAACAACCCTTCATCAATCCCATCTTTAGCAAACATAGAAGCTATCTCATTTGCATAACTTAGACTCAACTCATTACTTTTTGAACTATCCAACTTATATCTAAATTGATTTTGTATACTATTTGCATATGTAGTAGAATCTATGCTATTCTCACTCATATCATCTGTTGTTTTACTCGTATGACCTATAATTGATACTCTAAACTCTTTTGATTCTTGTTTATATTTTTCTATAGTCTTAACTATATTGTGATACAACTCATTTGAGCCTGAAGATAATCTATCTGATTCAAAATGCAACATATCAAATCTTATAATCTCTTCAAATTGACCATACATAAATAAACTACTTTTCTTATCTTTATTAGGCACTGACATATCGTAACTGTAATCATAAGTACTTGCAAATAAAGAAGCTGCAAGTAATGCAGGAATTAGTATTTGTTTCATTTTTAATTACCTTCTTTTTTATTATTTTGTTTAGAATTTAAAGTTTTTATAGCTTGTACACTATCATGTTTATCTTGCTCACAACCATAAGGCATAATATCTTTATCAGATAAAGAGTTGTTACAAAGATCAACAGAATCTACTATTTTGTCATTATCCACATCATAAATAATTGGAAGTGTATCTTTTATAAAATGTGCCTTTTCATTTGTATTTATATTTACATTTTGAGCAATAGTATTTGTATCATCTGTTAAATGTTTTACTAAAAGACCCATTGCATCTAGTATTCTATAGTGTGCAAATAAGTACTCATATTCAGCTTGAATGATTTCAATTCTAGAATTTATTACATCACCTTGAGCAGACAACAAATCAAGTAATGTTCTTCTACCCATGTCATATTCTTCTTTATATAGATCCAAAGTTTTTTCGGCAAATCCTCTATATTCTTTCAAGTCTTTTAGCTGTAACTTAATCATATCATAAGCATTCCATGAGAAATCAAGAGATTCTACAACTTGTCTTTGCAAATCTCTTTGTATTTCAACTTCTTGGTGAATTGTGCTTAAATGTTTTTGGATATCGGCTTTATCTGCGCCACCTTTGTAAAGATTAAAAGTCATTATAACTCTTGCTCTTAATCTATCATCTGGTCTATCAAAACCATTATCCAAACGACTTACATCATTATAATGTTGAGCCACTTCAAAGTCTATTTTTGGATAATACTCTTTCTTTCTTTGTTTATGTAGGGCTTGTGCTCCTTCTATATTATAATGACTAACCATTATAGATGGATTATTTTTGATTGCAACCATTGCAGCTCTTTCAATACTCTCAGGTACTTCAAAATCTACAATAGGTTTTTTCATAACTTCAATCTCTGGCAATCTTCCAAGTATCCTTCTGTATGCCTTTTCAGCATCCAAAGTATTATGTTTTTGTACTGTTAGATTTGCTTTAGCCAAAGATAGTGCTGATTTGATTTTTTGAACCTCAGAGTCTGTTGTATATCCACCATCATAGAGAATATTTACTTTCTCATATAAAGATTCTACAATCTCAACATTTTCTAAAGATGTTTGTAAAAGTTCATATGCTCTTAATACATTCAAATATGCATTTGTCATTCTAAAAGCCATATCATTAGCAGTTTCTAAGTAGTGATATCCTGCGGCCAATATTCTAGCTTCTTGATAATCTACTTTGTGCATAGTACCAAAACCATCAAAGATATTTTGAGTAATAGTCAAAGCTGTTTCATAATTGTTATAATTAATATCAGCAACTCTTGAAGTTTTTAGCTCCCCTGGGTCATTGTATCCAGCAACAGCTCTTAAATCAACTCTTGGATAATATTCTGATTCAGCTATTTTCAAATCTTGTTGTGTAACTCTATAGTTTTTCAATCTTTCTACAATTACTGGATTTGTATTTAAAACCTCAGTTACACTCTCTTGAAGGGTCAAAGCACTTACATTTGTACTAAACAACCCTAAACTACTTGCCGCAACCACACTAAGCAAATGTTTCTTTGCATTAAATTTCATGTTTGTTTACCTCATA
Source organism: Arcobacteraceae bacterium (assembly GCA_023229945.1). Lineage (GTDB taxonomy): Bacteria > Campylobacterota > Campylobacteria > Campylobacterales > Arcobacteraceae > UBA6211. The sequence continues at coordinate 24,767 of JALNYH010000012.1, forward strand.
ATAAAAATATTGGAAATCTTACAATAAAGAAGTATCAAAGAAGTATCAAAAAAATAATAAAATGTATGTTTGATTATAATCTTATTATTTAAGGAAAATAACCCCTTCAAAACTTCGTATATGTAATAATTTTAAAATCAAGAACTACTTATTTGAAAGAATAATTCGTGTTTTATTATAAACTCTTATTATACAAGCATCTAGAGTTTTAAACCAATATAATTATTTTACCAAAATGAAAGATTTGTATTAGGTTTGCAAATAACTATCAAATAGTAGCAGATAATGGTAAACAAATAGAGTTTGATTATAAAGATATGATATTTGACCCATTTTTCACAACGAAGAAAAACGGTAGTGGGATTGGATTATACTTGGCTAAAAAAATTATTGAAGAAAACTATAAAAAAGGCAAATTTGAACTGCTAGTAGAAAATAAAATCAAAATATTCTTATGCGAATTGGATTTGAAGATATAGAAGTCATTTCTTACGCTTCCTAGCAATTAGTGCAACTATAATAAGTACTATCAAAATACCCCATGATGCATATTGATTTAGGTTGTTTAATATGGTTACTATTTCATTCAAAAATAATGCCCAAAGGGTAGTTGCGATAAATGTACTGCTAAGAACTATAAATATATTCTTGATATGTCTTATTCCTATAATAAAGCCTATAATTGCTCCCACCACTGGACCACTCATAAACAAAGGGAAAAAAACAAAAAAGAAAATTCCATAAGTTCCATATTTATCAAATTTATCATGATGTTTTGCAACAAATGCTTTTACCACATCAAAAAAGTGTTCTAATCTTTTAAATTTAACAGCATTTTCCCAACTCATCACAAACAATGAATACACTATCAATACAAGTAGTACCTCAAAATAAAGATTTACAAATAATACCACACTAAAATCTATACCACTTGCAAAACCAAAAGAGAGTCCACCCATTCGTCCAACTATTAAATTTGTAATAGCTATACCTAAGAGTTTACTTGCTAATTCAATATCAAATAAAGCTACTACACCCAAACTTCCAAGCAATACTAATAATAAACTTAGTCCCATCAGTAAAAGTTTTGATTCTATTTTATTTAAATCCAAAATAATCCCTTAAGTTTAAAAATATGGTACAATTATACTATGAAAAAGCTATATTTAATAAGACATTCCAAATCAAGTTGGGATAACCCAAACTTAAGTGACTATGACAGACCGCTAAATAATAGAGGGAAAAAGGATAGATACTCTATGGCACACTTTTTAAGTGCAAACAATATACATCCTGATATTGTTTTATGTAGCCCATCTATACGAACTATAAAAAGTCTGAAAGCTTATAAGAAGATTTTAAATATTTCAGCAAAAAATATATACCTAAAGCAAGAACTTTATGAAACTACATATGATAAGTTACTTATGTATATTAATACAACTGATAATACATACTCTAATTTGTTTTTAATTGCACACAACCCTAGTTTAAATGATTTAGTAAACTATTTTGTTCGTGACTTTACAGAAAATATACCAACAAGTGGCATAGTAGGACTTGAATTTGATTGTGATAGTTGGGAAAAAATATCTAAAACGAATTGTAATATGTTTTTATTTGCATATCCTAAGTTGTTTGAACAATCTATTGATTAATAAATTCCCCATCAATATAAAGCCATCTATTTTCTAGGTGAACAAATCTACTCACTTCTGTAAAGAATGTATAAGTATCATCAATTTTCATATTTACTCTAAATGTTACAAACGCTTCTAACTCACCATCTTGAAAATCAAATATTTCTAGTTTTACAAACTCTGTTTCATCACTAAAAGATTTGATTTCTTTTTTCCAACTTTGCAAATCTTGTTTGTATTCTTTATTTTCTTGGTGAGTTGTTTTTATAATATAATTCACATCACCAACCACATATGCACTATATCTTGATTTCATAAGAAATAGTGCATTTTTAGCAATTGCCCCTTTGTGAAAGACTTGACAGCAGTTTTTATATTTATTGCCACTTCCACAAGGGCATTTTGAATTTACAGAAAACTTCATTAATCTTTTTGCTTATAATAAATATCCATTTGAGGGAAAGGTATAGAAATTCCTTTTTCATCAAAAGTTAGTTTTACTTTTTCTATAATATCAAATCTAAAATTCCAAAAATCTTCTGTTTTGACCCAAGCACGAACAGTAAAATCAACACTTGAATTCCCAAGTTCACTGACTGCAACTAAAGGTTCAGGGTCTTGTAACACTCTAGAGTCTTGATTTATAATTTCTTTTAAAGTCTCTTTCACAAGTCTTATATCATCACTATAGCTAACACCAAACACAAAATCACATCTTCTTGTATCTTCACCTGTAAAGTTTGTTATATTATCACTTGTGATTTTTGAATTTGGAATAATTACTACTTTATTGTCTGTTGTTTTCATAATAGTATGAAATATTGATATCTCTTGAACTATCCCCATTTCCCCAGCAGTTTGGACGAAATCCCCTACTTTAAATGGGCGAAATAATATTATCATAATACCAGAGCCTACATTTGATAATGAATCCTTAAATGCCAAACCAACAGCCAAACCAGCAGCTCCAAGGATTGCTATAAATGATGTAGTTTCAATTCCAAGCTGACCAAGAGATGCTAAAGCAATAGCAACCAAAGCTACAGTATAAAGTACATTATCCAAAAACTTCACTAATGTTTGGTCAACTTTCGCTTTTTCCATTATTTTAACAAGTAAATTAACTGCAAACCTAGCCAACCTCTTACCAATTACAAAAATAGCTATTGCAACTATTACTTTTAGTGCATAAACTCCAATTAAACTCAATATGGCTTCCATTTATTCCCTTATTTAAACATTTATGATAGTAATATACCACAAAATATCTTAATATGATTAATACACCTTCACCCAAAATATACGCAATTACTATAAAGAATCTAATCTTAATGTTTATTTATAGATTATTAGATATAATATAACAAAGTCATCAAATAAGGTATTTATTATGTATAAATTTTTATATGTTATGATTATATACATATTTGTATATTCTCATTCCATCTTAGCAAATGAACTTCGTGTTGGTGTAGAATATGGATATTCTCCTTTTAGTTATCTAGGAGAAGATAATAAACCTCATGGTTTTGATATAGATATCGCAAATGCTATATGTGATACTTTAAAAGTAACATGTATTATTAAACATATGGAATTTATAGATTTGATTCCTGCAATGGAAGCAGATAAGATTGATATCATCGTTGCGAGTATGGCAAAAACTCAAGAAAGACTAAAAAAGATTGATTTTTCTATTGCTTATTATAGAGCAAGAGGTGTAGCTATTGGTAAACTTGGTGATATCTTTTCCCCAAATACAAATGATTTAAAAGACAAATCTATAGCGGTACAATCTGGCACTATTCAAGAAGTTGTAGCAAAAGAACTAGCTCATGAATCTACAAAAATCTTTGTATTTGATACTTTTGATGAGGCTACTAATATGTTGGTCAATAATAAAGTTGATTTAATTTTAGGAGATACATTAGGTGCTTATTTCTTTTTAATAGAAGATGAAAATAGTACAAAATTTGAAATAACTGGTCTTTTACCAGAATCAAGCAATGGTGATGATTTAAATTATGCTTTTGTTGGAATCAAGAAAAATGACCATATACTTCGTGAAAATATAAATAATGCAATCCAAACTATCCATCAAAACGGTACATTAGGTAACCTTAGTAGAAAATATTTTCCATTTGAAATATACTAAACAATATAAAGAGCAATCATGAAAATTAAATTAGGTTTAGTTCCATCATTTTTAATAATTTCACTATTTTCTATTATTGTGTTTACAATTTTATCAAATATTGTTATATCTAATCAAAAATATATCATAGAAATCTCAAATAAAACCAAAGATGAAACTTTTTCACAAATTGGCTCACAAATTAGACTTATAGTAAATATGAATCGTCTAAAAACTTCTGGCGAAATTATTGCTACAAGTTCCAATCATCAGGAAAGAATAAAAGCCAAAATTACAGCCCAAGTTTTATCTCTTGATTCTATATTTTATGATAATGCACATCTTATAAAATTGGATATAAAAGACCTTTGGGAATCAATCGCAACCATTTACAACCTAAGAGCAAATGCTGATAGTATTAAACTCCAAGCTTATAATGAATTAACAATGTTAATCCAAAGTAATCCAAAAATATTACAAAATATTAATAAAATGAAAAGTCATAATAATCCAAATACAAAGCTTCTTTATGACCATGTACAATTAATTTTAAATAAATTAATATATATTACATCTGAAAAAAGTTCATCTTTTCATTTATATTCTGGAAACTCACTGATTGAACATATAAAATTATTGACAACATATAAAGAAACAAATCTTTACAACAAAGAGTTTGAGATTTTCTTAAATAAATTAATCCATATATCAGAATTAGTTTGTGATTCATATTTATTAAATGAAAAAGCTAAAGATATTTGGAAAGATAAATCAGTACATATTGATACCATCCAACAAACATTTAGTACTGTTACTCTTCAAACAACCCATCAAGGTGTTCAAGAAATTATCAACATTGCCCAAAGTGCGCAAACATCAAAAGATACAACTCTTATAGTTTCTATTACTATTGGATTTTTATTAATTCTTCTAGCTCTTTTATTGTACATATTTATTTTCCGCCCTCTTATTAGAACTACAAAGTCTTTGCATCTGGCTGAGATTGGAAAGAAAATAAATCCAAAAAAAGAATTATTAACAGAAATTGATGCGATTGGTCAAGCTGCCAATATTTTAGGAACAACAGTAAATGATTTAAAAGAACAAAAATTAGAACTCAAACTCGCAAATGAAAAACTTGAAGAATTATCAATAACAGACCAATTAACAGGTATTGCAAATAGGCGTCGTTTTTTTGATAGAGCAAATCTTGAACTATCCAATATCAAAAGATATAAACATAATTCTTGCATATTAATGCTTGATATTGATTTCTTCAAAAAAATAAATGATACATATGGTCATGGGATTGGAGATGATGCCTTGAAAGGTTTTGTCAAAGAAATTGCTATTATTTTAAGAGACAATGATACATTTGCAAAATTAGGTGGGGAAGAATTTTCCATTTTATTACCAAATACAAATACCGAAACAGCATTATTAGTAGCAGATAGAATCAAGCAAGCTATTTATAATATGGAAACACTTACTCCACAAGGTATTCTTAGATTTACTGTATCAATTGGAATTTCACTTTTAAAAGATGATGATACGAGTGTTGAAGTTGCACTAGCTAGAGCTGATGAAGCTTTGTATGAGGCAAAAAAATCTGGTAGAAACCAAATCGGAATTAATATCTAAATCTTTTCCCAAAAAAATTCTATCCAATCAGTAGCTTCTTTGATTTTATAATCTGGTATAAGCTTCGCTGATGTTTTATAAAATACTGAGGCTGTTTTGATTTGTAGTCTTGGATATTTTGTATTTAAAACTTTTAATACCTCTTCAAGCGTATCTCCACTATCAACTATATCATCCACTAAAAGTATTTTTTCATAGTTATTTAAATCTGGAATATTAAATATTTTAATATCATCTAATTTTGTAGTGTCATTATAATGAATAGAGTTGATTGTGTATAAATTTCTAATATCAAGCATACTAGAAATAAAGTGACCAAAAGTCACCCCACCTCTGGCTATAGATACTATAGCCTCAGGGGAGTAAACTTCTAGTGGAAGTTTTAGTGATTTTATATCACTGGTAAATTCTTCATAACTATAATAAGTCATAAAAATTAACTACCTTTTTTTGCAGTTCTTTTTCTCTTAGTAGGGTCTAATTCTCTTTTTCTTATTCTAATAGAAATAGGAGTAATCTCAACCAATTCATCATCTTCAATCCACTCTAATGCACTCTCTAGTGTATGTGTTTTTGGTGGGATTATTTTGATAGCTTCATCAGCACCACTACTTCTAACATTTGATTGTGCTTTACCTTTTATTGGGTTTACATCAAGGTCATTGTCTTTTGAGTGTTCGCCTATTACCATACCAGCATAAACTTTATCTTGAGGTTTAACAAACATCATACCTCTATCTTGTAGGTTGAATAATGAATAACCAACAGCTACACCATTTTCCATAGAAACTAATGCACCATTTTTTCTACTTTCAACATATCCACCAAATGGACGGAACTCTAAGAATGAGTGATTTAATACACCCTCACCTTTTGTATCAGTCAAAAATTCTGTTCTATATCCGATAAGTCCACGAGCAGGAATTTCAAATTCAACCCTTGTATATCCCACACCCATTGGAGTCATATTTGACATAACAGCTTTTCTTTTACCAAGTTTTTCGATAACAGAACCACTAAATTCATCAGGAACATCCACAACCAAGTGCTCAAATGGCTCAGTTTTAACACCATTTTCTTCTTTTAAGATAACTTCTGGTCTTCCTATTGAAAACTCAAAACCTTCTCTTCTCATATTTTCTGCCAAAATAGTAATTTGAAGCTCACCTCTACCGTTTACTTTAAATTTACCTTCACCTACTTGCTCATAATTCATAGCAATATTTGTGTTCATTTCAGCATCAAGTCTTTCTTGAATTTTGTTTGAAGTTACAAATTTACCTTCAGTTCCAGCTAGTGGAGAATCATTTACAGCAAATGTTACAGAAAGTGTTGGTTCTTCTATGTGCATAGGATCAAGTGGCATTGGATTAGCAGGATCACAAAGACTGTCACCCACATCAATAGTCTCAAATCCAGCAACTGCAACTATATCACCAGCACCTGCAGATTTAATTTCAATTCTTTCAAGTCCTTTGAAACCAATAAGTTTTGTAACTCTTCCTTTTATTTTCTCACCGTCAGCTTTTACAAGCATTACAGTTTCACCCAAAGAAATTGTTCCGTTGAATATTCTAGCAATTCCTATTTTTCCTATATAGCTATCATAATCTAGTGTGAAAACTTGAAGTTGAAGTCCATTTTCATCCGCACCTTTTGGAGCTGGTACTTCTTTTAAGATTGTTTGGAATAAAGGAGTTAAATCTTTATTTTCATCTTCAAGAGCATATTTAGCAAAACCATCTCTAGCAGCTGCATAAATTACTGGGAATTCTAATTGTTCTTCAGTTGCACCCATTTGGTCAAAAAGGTCAAATACTTCATCTACAACCCTATCAGGCTCAGCAGCTGGTTTGTCTATTTTGTTTACTACTACGATTGGTCTGTGACCAAGAGCTAGAGCTTTTTTAACAACAAACTTAGTTTGAGGCATAACACCCTCTTGAGCATCAACAAGTAATAAAACAGAGTCAACCATTTTTAAAACCCTCTCAACCTCACCACCAAAATCGGCGTGTCCTGGAGTATCTATGATGTTGATTCTGAAACCTTCATAGTCAATAGCTGTATTTTTAGCTAAGATTGTAATTCCTCTTTCTTTTTCAATAGCATTGCTATCCATAACTCTGTCGGTCATTTCTTGGTGAGCTGAAAAAGTACCTGATTGTCTAAGCAATCCATCTACTAGCGTAGTTTTACCGTGGTCAACGTGTGCAATAACTGCAATGTTTCTAATTTGTCTCAAAGTTTTCCTTTTGTAATAAATAAACTTCAATTATTTATTTAAATTTTCGCGATTGTACTAAAACTTTGCTTAAAAGTAGATTCTTTCACACTTATTTTTATTAAAGTTTTAATACTATATAATTACTAATTAAATGCTTAGGAATAAATATGAAAGTGACTCTATTAAATAGTACTCCCCTTGTAATTTGTAGCAATGCAATAAGAACTTGTTGGCAAAGTTTTGATAAAAGTGATGATGGTGGTGAAGCTGATATGGCTTTGATTGATAGAGTTGGTAATAAATTCAAACATGCTTCGACGCTAGAACATATTACTTACAACTTCTATATAGCTGGAGTTAGCCGTGCTTTATTGCAAGAGTTAGCACGCCATAGAATGGCAAGTCTGTCTGTAAAATCTACAAGATATACACTAAAAGAAATAAAAGAGTGTGAAACCATAGATTATGAAAAATTCTTAGTTTTCACAGGAAATGAAACTGTAGATAATGCTTCAAAAATGGCTTTAGATAATCTACAAACAATTCTAAAAAGTGGTGTAGGAAATGACATAGCAAAATATTGTCTTCCAGAAAGCTACAAAACTGAACTAAGCTGGACAATAAATGCCAGAAGCTTACAAAACTTCTTATCTTTAAGGAGTTCAAAAGCTGCCCTTTGGGAAATAAGAAATCTTTCATTTGCTATTTACGAAGAATTACCAGCTGAGCATAAATATTTGTTTGAAAAGTGCGTGAATAACGAAGAACACTAGAATTTAATGTTGAATTTTGAATGTTGAATTTTGAATGTTGAATTTTGAATGTTGAATTTTGAATTATAGGGTGATTGGTATATTTATTTTAAATGGGATGCTTACTTTGCTTGGTTTAAGACAAGCCCAGATAAATCTGGGGTTCCAAAATACAAGCTCTTTACTATTTATAAAAGGGTGATTTGGGGTAGGTATTTTTAGGATAGTTCAAGGCGGATATTGTGTAAAATTTAGGAGTTTACTGTAGTAAATGACGACGATTTTACACGGTATCCAACGCAGAAATATTCAAAAAGAGCTACCCCAAATCACCCTTTTATGCGTTGGGAATGTGTTATGGCTACGGCTATGGCATCTGTTATATCTAGAGGCTTTATCTCTTGTTTAATCCCTAGCAAAGTCTTCACCATAAAAGCAACTTGCTCTTTTGCTGCTTTTCCATTTCCAGTAACCGCTTTTTTTACTTGCAAGGGTGTATATTCACTAAAATTTCCTATTTCTTGTAGTATTTTCAAAGACAATGCACCACGAAATTGAGCTAATTTAATCACTGTTTTTGGATTAAAGGCAAAAAATATATCTTCTATGGCTACCTCATCTATTGTATGATGTTTGAGTATAAAATCAATTGCTTCTACAAGTTCCATAATCTGTTCTTGAAGTATTTTTGATTTTATTTTGATAAGCCCAGCTTCAACTATCCTCTTTTTTGTCCCAATAACTTCCAATATTGCATAACCACAGTTTATTGTACCTGGATCAATCCCAAGTATAATCATCTTCTTTCTATTCCAAGTGGGTCTAGGTCAATATAGGTATCCACATAAGTATCACGGATTTTCAAAAATTGCTCTAGATTTTCAAATAATAAATCAACCAATACTGGATCAAAATGTCTCCCTCTTTCTTCTTTGAAAAGGTTTAGTATTTTTTCTAAATCCCAAGCTTGCTTATAGCATCTATCACTTCCAAGGGCATCAAATACATCTGCAATGGCTGTAATCCTTCCAAAAATATGTATCTCTTCACCTTTTAGTCCTCTTGGATATCCACTTCCATCGTATTTTTCATGATGTTCATATGCTATTGTGGCTGATATTTTAAGAAGTTTTCTATCACTCCCATTTAACATGTTATAACCTATAACTGCGTGATTTTTCATTACTTCAAACTCTTCAGGAGTAAACTTAGCTGGTTTATTTAGTATTACATCTGGAATACCAATTTTACCAATATCGTGCATTGGTGAAGCTATTTTTAATAGCTCAGATTCTGCTTCACTAAGCCCAAATTTGAGTGCTAATAATTTTGAATACTCGGCTACTCTTTTTACATGGTTACCAGTTTCTTTACTTCTAGCTTCTCCTATACTTCCCAATGAAAAAATTACATCTTTTTGAGTATCTTCTATCTCTTTATGAAGCTCTATTACTTCTGTAATATCTTTTCCAATTCCCATAAATTCACTTACAAGTCCATTGATATCTTGTATTGCCTTAAAGGTATAATCCATATAAAATATTGTACCATCTACTCTTAGACTCTCTAAAATACCATTCCATTGACCAACTGTTTTTATAGTTTCAAAGTGTTTTTTAACAAACTCTTGATTATCAATTTTCAAAATCTTCAAAAAACTCTGACCTATTAAATCCTCTTTTTTATATTTACTTACACTTAAAAATCTTTCATTTACATATGTTATTTTGTATTCGGTATCCACTCTTACCAATGATGTGGATAAATCAAGAGCTGTTTCATACTCTTTTACTAAGTGCATCTTATTTTTCAAATTTATATCTGCTGAATTTAATTTATTTTGAAGTAGTTCTTTATATATTTCTAATTCTGTGATATCATTTCTTATTCCAATAAATTCTTCAATTTCCCCATTTGTATTTGTAATAGGAACTACTGTCGTATTAACAATATAAATGCTACCATCTTTTGCAAGATTTTTTATTCTTCCTTGCCAAATTTCTTTATCTTCTTTTATAGTTTTCCACATATTCTCAAAAGTCTCTTTTGACATATCTGGATGTCTTACTATATTATGAGGTTTTCCTATAAGTTCATTTCTTGAATATTTTGATATATTACAAAATGTATCATTTACATAAGTAATATTACCTTTTATATCTGTTTTAGAAAGAATTGAAGACTTATCAACTGCTAATTTATATTGTTCCAATAATTTTAAAGTTTTTTGATATTCTCTTTTTTCTTCAACTTTTGCTGTATGTTTATTTATTCTTTCCATTAAATCTATAATTTTTACTGGTTTAAAAAGATAATCATTAATAATATCTATCTTACTTGCTTGTAAAAAATACTCTTCTTGAGAATATGCAGATATTATAATTGCTGGCATTTCTGGTTTAAGTGCTTTTATCTCTTTTAGCATCTCAAAGCCATTCATATATGGCATATTAATATCAGTTATAACTAAATCAAATACACCATTTTTGAATTTTTCCAATCCATCTCTTCCATCAACTGCAAATTCCACTTTTTCACATAACATTGAAAGAATATTAAAAATCTCACTTCTAATAAGTTCTTCATCTTCTACATATAAAATAGAGATTTCACGCTTTTTTAATTGACTTTTCAATTTATTTCTCCATATTCTTATTACCATCATTATACAGTCTATTATCTTATTTGATAATAAAACTAAACTATTCACATTTTCACATTGATATTTTCAAGTTATTCACATTGATTTTTAATATAAATCAAGATATAATAAGAAAAATTAGTAACGAAGGTTTTTCAAAAGAGAGTATGCGTACAAAATGAATATTAATACAAAAGAGATTTTAGCAATTTTAAAAGAGGACTCTACATCAACTGATTATGAGAGATTCTTGAAACAACTTATTTATAGAAAGACAGGTTCAAGTGAAAAAGTTGCTATTTTTGAAGCACCTAATAAATACCTTGCAAACTGGATAAGAACAAAATTTTCAAATGATATAAGACATGCAATAGAAAAGCTTACAGGTCACAAACCAAAAATAGATATGAAAGTAATCGGTGAAAAAAGAATTTTAAAAAAAGAAAATTCTGAAACAAATCAAACTTCAAAGATTAATGAAAGTACTATTTTAAATCCATCTTATACTTTTGATTCTTTTGTAGTTGGAAGTTCAAACCAAATGGCATTTAATGCTTCCCTAGCCGTTGCCAAAAAACCAGGGATTCAATACAACCCACTATTTATTTATGGTGGTACAGGACTTGGTAAAACTCACCTTTTACAAGCTATTGGAAACTACAATGTAGAACTTGGAAAAACTGTAATATATGTTACTATTGAGCAGTTTATGAATGACTTTACATTTTCACTAAGAAACCAAAATATGGAACATTTTAGAAATAAATATAGAAAATGTGATTTATTACTTATTGATGATGTTCAGTTTTTAAGTGGAAAAGAACAAACTCAAGAAGAGTTTTTTCATACATTTAATGAACTTCATAGCTCAAACAAACAAATAGTTATGACATCAGATAGACTCCCTTCTCAAATACAATCTTTAGTAGATAGATTGAAAAGTCGTTTTGAATGGGGACTAACAGCAGATGTTCAAATCCCTGGACTTGAGACAAAAATAGCTATTATTGAGAAAAAAAGTGAATTAAATGGTATAAAACTTACAAAAGATGTGATAGACTATATAGCAACAAATCTAGATAATTCTATCAGAGAAATTGAAGGTGTTTTAATCAGAATAAATGCGTCAGCAAATTTACTAAATCAAGAAATAAATTTAGATTTGGTTAAAAATCTTTTAAAAGAACAAATAAAAGAGCAAAAAGAAAATATTAAACTCCCTGATATTATAAATATTGTAGCAAAAGAACTTAATATCAAACCAAGTGATATTAAATCAAAAAAAAGAACAGCTGCAGTTGCTAATGCAAGAAGAGTAGTGATTTATCTTTCAAAAGAGCTTACACACAACTCTATGCCAAATATTGCACAATATCTTGGTATGAAAGATCACTCATCTATAAGTCACTCAATAAAAAAAGCAAATGAGCTTATAGAAAGTGATGAAAATTTTAAAGTAATTATAGAAAATTTGAAAAATAAAGTAATCAATAAGGAGTGGTAGAAAAAAGTTTCAACTTAATATGTGAATAGATGTGAATATTTATGAAGTTTTGTTCATCGTCCCAAGATACTATGAATACGACCTTTGTAAGATATTTTCATCTATTCACATTGAACTACTACTAACACTACTTAAAAGAAATTAAAAGGGGAAATAAATATGAAACTAATTGTTAATAAATCTTTGTTTGAAAATGTGATATCTTCAATGCAACCTTTTTTAGATAAAAAAGATGCTAGTTCAATAACATCACATGTTTATCTTGAAGTATCGCAAGATTCTTTGATAATAAAATCAACAGATTATGAAATAGGATTAAAAGTTGTAATAAATGATATTACAGATTTTACAAATGGAAAAGCAACAGTAAATGGTGTTAATCTTCTTGGGATTATAAGAAGATTAAAAAACGATAATATATCTATTCAAACTTTGGAAAATGGTCAATTAGAAATTAAACAATCTAGATCTAATTTCAAACTTCCAATGTATAATCCAGAGGAATTCCCACAATTTCCTCAAATGCAACAATTGAATAAATTAGATATTAATATAGTAAATATCATTAATTCTATGAAAAAGATTACCCCTTCAATAGATAACAACAATCCAAAATATGAATTAAATGGTGCATTAATTGATATTAAAGAATCAAAAATTAATTTTGTTTCAACAGATACAAGAAGACTAAGTGTTGCTCAACTAAACAACACAACAAATGCTCAAGCACAATTAATCATCCCTAAAAAAGCTGTTATTGAAATAAGTAAAATATTTTTAAATGATGAAATAACAGTAAGTTATGATGAAACAAATTTAGTAGTAAATAGTTCTCATGTACAGTTTTTTACAAAATTGATAAATGGAAAATTTCCTGATTATCAAAGAATTATACCAACTAGCTTAAAATTCAATCTTCATATTCCTAAAGATGAATTTATTGAATCAATCAAACTAGTAACTTCTCTTTTTGCAAATATAAAAATTTCTTTTTCAAATGATAAAATAGTATTTGAATCATTAGATGAAGAAAGTGAAGCAAAAACACAACTCGATATTGGTTTGAGTATAAGTGAAGATTTTTATATAGCAGTTAATAGTAAATATTTACTTGACTTTTTATCTCAAGTAAATCATGAAACATTTAAATTAGGATTTAATTCTTCTAATCTTCCATTTTATTTAGAAGATGATAAATTTTTTACTATCATAATGCCAATAATATTAGAAAAATAAGACTAAAAAGGAAATACTAAATGACTCAAGAATACGGCGCAAGTAATATTAAAGTTCTAAAGGGTTTAGAAGCTGTTAGAAAAAGACCAGGTATGTATATCGGTGATACTAGTATCAATGGTCTTCACCATATGGTATATGAGGTTGTAGATAACTCTATAGATGAGGCTATGGCTGGATATTGTGATACTATAAATGTAACAATTACAAAAACAAATACAGTTATTGTAAAAGACAACGGCCGTGGTATTCCAACAGATATTCATCCAACAGAAGGTATTTCAGCTGCAACAGTAGTTTTGACTGTACTTCATGCTGGTGGTAAATTTGATAAAGATACTTATAAAGTAAGTGGAGGTCTTCATGGTGTTGGTGTATCTGTAGTTAATGCACTTTCATCATTACTAAAAATGACTATCCATAAACATGGTAAGATTCATTATCAAGAATTTGAAAAAGGTATACCTCAAGGTGTTTTAGAAATAATTGGAGATAGTAAAAAAACAGGTACTATTATTGAATTTACTCCTGATACTTCTATATTTGAAACTGATAATTTTGATTTTCAAATTTTATCAAAAAGATTTAGAGAAGTTGCATATCTTAATCCAAAAATTACAATAGATTTAAAAGATGAAAGAAGTGGTCAAAAAGAGGTTTTTCATTTTGAAGGTGGTATTGCTCAATTTGTAACTGATTTAAATAAACACGGAACTGTAAGTGATGTAATAAGCTTTAGTGATAGATTGGAAGATGTAGAAATAGATATTGCTTTGATGTATAACGATACATATTCTGAAAATACAAAAAGTTTCGTAAATAACATCAATACAGCTGATGGTGGGACGCATGAAGCTGGATTCAAAGCAGGTCTTACAAGAGCTATAGTAAAATATATTGCAGAAAATGCAGCAGCTAGAGAAAGAGATACAAAAATTACAGGTGATGATGTAAGAGAAGGTTTAATATCTGTTATTAGTGTAAGAATTCCTGAACCTCAATTTGAAGGTCAAACAAAAGGAAAATTAGGAAGTTCTTATGTAAAACCACTTACTCAAAAACTTACCTATGATGCACTTATAAAATATTTTGAAGAAAACCCAACTAATGCAAAAGCAGTAATGGAAAAATCACTTCTTGCAGCAAGGGGTAGAGAAGCAGCTAAAAAAGCAAGAGATTTGACTAGAAAAAAAGAATCTATGAGTGTAGGTACACTTCCTGGTAAACTTGCTGATTGTCAGAGCAAAGACCCAACGATTAGCGAATTATACCTAGTGGAAGGGGATAGTGCAGGGGGTTCTGCAAAACAAGGGCGTGATAGAGTTTATCAAGCAATTTTACCACTAAAAGGTAAAATCTTAAATGTTGAAAAATCTAGACTTGATAAAATACTAAAATCTGATGAAATTAGAAATGTTATTACAGCTCTTGGTTGTGGTATTGGTGATGATTTTAATGAAGAAAAAATAAGATATCACAAAGTTATAATTATGACGGATGCCGATGTTGATGGTAGTCATATCCAAACACTTATTTTGACATTTTTCTTTAGATTCCTAAGACCAGTTATAGAAAATGGTTACCTTTATATTGCTCAGCCACCACTTTATAGATACAAAAAAGGTAAAAATGAGACTTATCTAAAAGATGATACAGCTCTAAGTAACTTCTTGATTGAAAATGGATTAGAGAGTTTTGAGTTTGAAGGAATGGGATACAATGACTTACTTGATATGTTTAAAATTGTAGCTCGTTATAGATCAATTTTAGCGGATTTAGAAAAAAGATATTCTTTAGTTGAAGTTGTAAGATATATGGTAGAAAATCCAGATTTATTGGCTCTTGATATGGGTGATTTATTTGTAGAAGTTGAAAAATTTACAAATGAGAAAAAATATAATATTTTAAGTAAAAGTGTAACAGAAGATAAAATTCATTTATTTATTCAAACTGGTGCTGGACTTGAAGAATTATTAATAGATGATAGTTTATTTACAAGTTCATATTTTGCTGAAGCAACTTATATTTATAATAAACTTCAAGCTAGAGACTTAAGTTTATTTAAAGATCAAGATTTGATAAAACTTCTTGAAAGTATTGAAGGATTATCAAAAAAAGGTGCATATATCCAAAGATATAAAGGTCTTGGAGAAATGAATCCAGAGCAACTTTGGGAAACTACAATGACACCAGAAAATAGAAGATTGTTGCGTGTAACTATAGAAGATGCTATGAGTGCTAGTGATACATTTACACTATTTATGGGTGATGATGTAGAACCAAGACGAGCTTATATTGAAGAACATGCAAAAGATGTTAAACATCTTGATGTTTAAGGAATATAGATGAAATATGGTGAATTAGAAATTGCAAATTTTGATATAGAAAAAGATTTGGAAATTTGGGAAAATGTACATCAGAAAAATTATACTATAAATGTAACTTTGCCTGAATTTACAGCACTTTGTCCAAGAAGTGGATATCCTGATTTTGCAACATTGTATTTGAGTTATACTCCTGATAAGTATGTTGTTGAATTAAAAGCACTGAAAGTTTTTATTAATACTTATAGAAATAAAAGTATTTCACATGAAAATGTTGCAAATGAGATATTTGATACTATTTATAATAAAATCAACCCAAAATGGATGAAACTAAAAGCAGATTTTTATCCAAGAGGTAATGTACACACAGTTATTGAGATAGATAGTAACGATTTTAATAAATAAGAAGGATTTGTATTGGAAAGATTAGTAAGTACTGCCGAAGCTGCTAAAATACTAAATCTTTCTTTGCAAGGTGTACATTATAGAATCAAAAATAATCAATTAAACTTTACAAAAAAAAATGGTAAAACCTATGTTTATATCAAAGAAGAAGATATAAACGAAACTGCTGCTTCAAACACTCAAGACTCACTAATATCAGTAAAAGATGAACAAATTAAACTCTTAAGAAAAGTTGTTAAATGGCACAAAAAACAATATAAACAAGAAATCATAAGATTACAATTTGCTCATACTGAACTAAAAGAAGCATTACAATCAGAAATAAAACTTCTTCAAGATGCTTTTTGGGAAATGAAAAAAATTTATCAGCATCAAATATCATTTAACCAACAAAAAACAGATGATAATGAAGAGTTAATATCTTTAAAAGATTTTATACTACTTTTTAAAAAATACAGTGAAAAAGATATTGATGTTAAGAAAATTATAATACAAAGACTTAAACAAAAAGATAACAGATTTGTATATGATAAGAATAAAAAAGAGATTTTTATAAATAAAAGCTATTTTTTAGATTTGCTATAATATAATTTAGAATGAATAAATTAAAAACTATTACTCAAAGTAGACTAATCTTACCTGTTGTTATTGTAGCTGTTTTTATAATAGCGTTTTTGTTTGTTTTTATCCCTAAGATAACTGAACAAAATTTGATAGAAGCTTCAATTAGACATGCTCAAGTAGATGTAGAAAAGATTATTATGACTAGGGAATATTACACGAGAAGTGTAGTTTCTGATATAAAAAATTATGCTCCTAATATAGAATTTCATTATGACCATTTTGGAATAAATGGAAAAATCCCTTTCCCTACCACAACAATACATGATTTAAGTGAAATATTTAGTGAAAATAAAAATATTGGGATGATTTTTAGATTTTATAGTAATTATCCATTTAAAAATAGAGCAGATAGAGTATTGGATGATTTTCAAAAAGAAGCTTTGGATTTTGTTGATAAAAATGATGATGGTATTTACTCAAAAAGAGATATAGTTGATGGTAAGGAAGTATTAAGAGTTGCAGTTGCTGATTTTATGAGTGACCAAGCTTGTGTTGATTGTCACAATACTAACGCCTTAAAAACTTGGAATGAAGAGAATAAATGGAAACTAGGTGATAAAAGAGGTGTTATAGAGATTATTATGCCACTTGATGAAGAGATAGCTGCAAACAAAGTTATGAGGGATAAAATACTTATTTTTATAGCTGTTTCTTTGGGAGCTTTGATATCCTATTATACATATATGATTATAAGAAGAGAAAAAGAGCTTTTGGATTCAAATTATATATTAGAACAGCGTGTTGCTCAAGAATTAGAAAAAAGTTTAAAACAAGAAAGAACACTTATTCAACAAAATAAAACAGCAACTATGGGTGAAATGATGTCCGCAATAGTGCACCAATGGAAGCAACCACTAAATATTATGTCTATAGCAAATAGTTCTATTCAATTAGATATGATGATGGATAATATAAATAAAGAAAACCTTGAAAAACAAACAGATAATATTGAAAAACAAATAGATCATATGAATGATACTATGAATGATTTTAGATCATTTTTCAAACCATCACAAAAGTCAAATTATGAGGTAAAAAAAGTTGTTGAAGATGTTACCCAACTAATTGGAGCTATTTATAAATCAAATGGGGTAAATATTCTTGTAGATGTGGAAGATGGATGTGTAACATCTGGATATCAAAGTGAGCTTAGTCAAGTATTTATAAATATATTAAACAACGCGAGAGATATAATCTTAGAAAAAAATCCTGATATTAGAAATATTTTAATTGAGATAAAAAAAGTTAATCAAAAAATAGTAATAAAAGTTAAAGATTTTGCAGGTGGTATACCTGAAGATATAATTGAGAGAATATTTGAGCCATATTTTACAACAAAACCTGATGATAAAGGGACTGGAATAGGGCTTGATATGTCAAAAGTTATTATAGAAAAAGTTGCTGGTAAAATTTATGCTGTCAATGAAACACATGAGCTAGATAATAAGACTTATAAAGGAGCTACTTTTATAATAGAGCTTGAAGCTATATAAAAGTACCCCTCTCCAGATACCCAAACACATCATAGTAAAAGGTGCCTTGCTATGTTCCCATCCTGGGGCGTTGCCTTTTAAAACAATTGAAAGGGTCTAAAGAGGAGCATTCAATCTAAAATACCTTTAGATTCAATGCTACTCTTTTTAAGAAATGAAATTATATCAAACAAAAATTAAAATTTGCTTAAAAATTTCTGGCAGAGAGGAAGAGATTCGAACTCTCGGTAAGTTGCCCTACACACGCGTTCCAGGCGTGCTCCTTAAACCACTCGGACACCTCTCTATATTAGGTAAAAAGTAAAAGGTAAAATCTAAAAAGGGATTGTATCTAATTTTTGTTGAAAAACTCTAGTAGTTCTTTATTCTTGGAGTGGAATTTGTAAAGAATGTCTTTATATGAGAATTCTAGATAATCAGCATGTAGCCAGAGCCTGTGTGAAGAGGTGTGATAAAGTCTATCTTCAAGGGAAAGTTCTTTGCATAGGTATTTATCGGCTATTATCTCATCTATTCCGTATATTGGGTCACCTAGGATGTTGTGTCCTATTGATTCAAGGTGGACTCTTATTTGATGCTGTCGCCCTGTAAGAGGCAAGGCTTCCACTAAAGTTTGGTTTTTGGTATGGTTTATTTGAATAGGATTTATTATAGTCAGAGATTCTTTTCCATTATCTGCTGTTGTCATTTTTACTCTTATTGTGCTATTTATATCATCTTTTATAGGGGAATTTATGGTTTTTTGATTTTCTATAATTCCATTTGCAATTGCTAGATATTTCTTTGTGTAAAGTTTTCTTTCAAACATTGTTTTTAGCTCTATTTCGGCTTCTTTGGTTCTTGAAATCAGAATAAGACCAGATGTTTCAGCATCTATTCTATGTACTATATTTGCAGTGCTTCCGAAATGGTATTTTACTTCATCAAGCAAACAATAAGGGGTAAATTTATTGACAGGATGTACCATAATACCACTTGGCTTGTCAAAAATAGCAAAATCATCAGTAGAAAACAGTGGTTTGAGTCCTTTTGTTATGCCAATAAATTCTGATATAAAGATTTGTTCAGTTTCAATTACATCAGTTTTTTTGAGCTGTTTCATATCTTTATCAAAAACTTTTCCACGATCAAGTAGATTTTGTGCATTTGCGGGGGATAATCCATGATTTCTGATAAGGTGGAGTTGGATTCTATCTCCGATTTTTGTTGGATAAACTTTAAGGACGAATGGCAATTTAGCTCTTTCTTTGAGATTTTTTGATATTATACAATAAATTTAATAAGGTAGTAGATGGTAGGTAGTAGATGGTAGTGAAGAGGAAATATTTCCTACTACCATCTGACATCTACCACCTAACCACTAAGGAAAACGAATGGTTGAGAGATATGCAAGACCCCAAATGACTGAATTATGGACGCAACAAGCAAGATATGCTGCATGGTTAGAAGTAGAAATTGCAGCTGTTAAAGCTTGGAATAAATTAGGTCTCATTCCAGATGAAGATTGTCAAAAGATTGTACAAAATGCCAAATTTTCTGTAGAGAGAATTGAAGAGATAGAAGCTGTTACAAAACACGATCTTATCGCTTTTAATACAAGTGTAAGCGAATCACTAGGTGAAGAATCAAGATGGTTTCACTATGGAATGACAAGTAGTGATGCGGTTGATACTGGTGTTGCTTTACAGATGAGAGATTCTTTACAAATAATAATTGATGATGTAAAAATGCTCATGGAATCTATCAAAAAAAGAGCAATGGAACATAAATATACTTTGATGGTTGGAAGAAGTCATGGTATCCATGGAGAGCCTATTACCTTTGGTTTGACACTTGCCGTATGGTATGATGAGACGGCAAGACATCTAAAAAATCTTGAACAAACTATGGAAGTTATTGCTGTAGGACAAATAAGTGGTGCTATGGGGAATTTTGCTCATGCTCCGCTTGAGCTTGAGGAGTTTGCTATGGCAGAGCTTGGTCTTAAGCCTGAGCCTTGTTCAAATCAAGTAATTCATAGAGATAGATATGCAAGACTTGCAACTGCTTTGGCATTATTAGCTAGTTCGGTTGAGAAATTTGCTATTCAGGTAAGACACCTTCAAAGAACAGAAGTTTATGAGGCTGAAGAGTATTTTGCAAAAGGGCAAAAGGGAAGCTCGGCAATGCCACACAAAAGAAACCCAATCTTGACAGAAAATATTACTGGACTTGCAAGGATGATAAGAGCTTATTGTATCCCTGCTATGGAAAATGTTGCACTTTGGCATGAAAGAGATATAAGCCACAGCTCAACAGAGAGATTTTGGCTTCCTGATAGCTTCATAACAACTGATTTTATGCTTCATAGAATGAATAGTGTTATTGCAAATTTAACAGTAATGCCAGAAAATATGATGAAAAATCTAAACCTAACTGGTGGACTTGTATTTTCTCAAAGGGTTCTTCTTGAGCTTCCTTTACAAGGGGTAAGTAGAGAAGATGCTTATAGAATCATCCAAAGAAATGCTATGAAAGTGTGGGAAGAGATTCAGCAAGGTAAACCTACTACTAATGAATCGGGTGAGTCTTTATATCTTCAATATCTTCTAGCTGATGATGAGCTTAGAAGTAAGCTCAGCGAAGAGCAAATAAGAGAGTGTTTTGACTATAGTTATTATACAAAAAATGTTGATGGTATTTTCAAAAGAGTCTTTAAATAAATAAAAATTATTGCAAAATGCAATATTTTTATTAGACTTGCGAAATTTTTGGTAAAATTCCAATATAACAAACAAAAGGGTACAAAATGACAGAAGAACAAAAGAAATCTTTAGAATTAGCTTTGAAACAAATAGATAAAACATTTGGCAAAGGGACTATGATAAGACTTGGAGATAAAGAAGTTGTCCCTGTAGAAACTATAGGTACTGGCTCATTAGGGCTTGATTTAGCTTTGGGTGTTGGTGGTATTCCTGTTGGAAGGGTAGTTGAAGTTTATGGCCCAGAAAGTAGTGGTAAAACAACACTTGCCCTTCATATGATAGCAGAGTGTCAGAAGAAAGGAGGAGTTTGTGCATTTATAGATGCAGAACATGCTCTTGATACTTTATATTCTAGAAATCTTGGAGTTGATATAGATAATCTTCTTGTTTCTCAACCTGATTATGGGGAACAAGCACTAGAAATACTAGAAACAGTGATAAGAAGTGGAGCTGTAAATCTAATAGTAGTGGATTCTGTAGCTGCTCTTACTCCAAAAGTAGAAATAGATGGGGATATGGATGACCAACAAGTGGGTGTTCAGGCAAGATTGATGTCTAAAGCTCTACGAAAAATCACAGGACTTTTGAATAAAATGAGTTGTACAGTTGTATTTATCAATCAAATTCGTATGAAAATAGGAATGACTGGATATGGTAGTCCTGAGACAACAACTGGTGGAAATGCTTTGAAATTTTATTCATCAGTGAGACTAGATATTAGAAGAATTGCAACACTAAAACAAGGTGAGCAAAGTATAGGAAATCGTGCAAAAGTAAAAGTTGTAAAAAACAAAGTTGCAGCACCATTTAAACAAGCAGAATTTGATATTATGTTTGGTGAAGGTATAAGCAAAATGGGTGAGCTTGTAGACTATGGCGTAAAACTCGATATTGTAGACAAAGCAGGAGCTTGGTTTAGCTACAATGACCAAAAAATTGGACAAGGTAGAGAAAACTCAAAACAATTCTTAAGAGATAACCCAGCTATTGCAGCGGAAATTGAAGGTAAGATAAAAGATGCTATGGGGATGGTGAATCTATTAGATAGCTCAACCGACGAAGAATAAAAAATAAAAAAGCTTTGAAATTTCTGCGTTAAAAAAGGTTCTAAAACTGCGTCATTTACTATATGTAAACTCCTTGTTTTAGAACCTTTTTTGCCTTGAACTTCCTAAAGCTTTTTTATTTTTGGCTTTTTAGTAAACTCCTTGATTTGAGGTAGTTGTTGCCTAGAACTTCCTAAAAAATATTTATTGCTTTTGGGAGGTTCTTTTTTGCCTTGAACTTCCTAAAGCTTTTTTATTTTTCCCAGTTCAGAAGTCTTTTTTCACCATCTAGATTTTTTATTTCAGTTATATCTTGAGACATTTCTATGACGCCTTTATATTTCCCATCATTGTCTATGATGGCAAAATATCTTATATGTATAAATCTATCTTTAAATTGAATCCAAAACTCTGCTGTATTTTGTCTTCTTGCTTTAAATTCTTCTAAGATTAATAAAACTTGGTCTACACTTTTGGGTGGATGACAAAACTTTACTTCTCTTCCAATAATACCTGCACTTCTAGGGAAAACTCTTTCATCTCCCCTATTATAAAATAAAACTCTATCATTCTCATCTACATATGTTATATCAACTGGTAAGAATTTAAATATGAAATTTACCTGTTCAGGGCTTAAATATCCTTCATCATAATGGCTTTTATCATCTAGTGAAAAAGGTAAAACTCTTTTTTGTTTATCTTGACTTGGATGGATGTATTCTTCTTCTTTTATAGATGGGTAAGCTTTTGGGGGTGTTGAAAACATCCAACCAATTTCTTTATCTCCTATATACATCTCTTTCCAATCATCTTCACTAAGTAAGTTGAGGGCATTGGGAAACAATCTAAATTCTTCTACTTGTATAAGTTGTGATAAACTATTGTATAAAGTGATTATATTTTGAGTTATATTTGAAAAATCTTTTTCTTTGATAAGTTTTTTGATTAATCTAATTTCATCTCTTATAGAATCATGAAAAGCCCACATCCCTGTACTCGGATTTGTCCAACCATATTTTTCTAGGTATGGGAAAAGTTGATTTTCTTTTCTTGCAAAGTGTTTTTCTACCTCACAGAGTTGATTAAATATATTATAAAACTTTTCAAAATCACTATGTATATCCGTACTAAATAGTTCTTCAAAAAGCTTTTTAATTAAGATATTTTCTTCCAAATAGACCTTTATAGGATGACCTTCTTCAAAATCATTTATATTTATTGAATGTTCATGCATTTTCTTGTATTCCTTGTTTATAGATTTGTGAATATAACTAAATACAAATCTTATTACATTGATTTTAATCAACCAATTCTGAAGACTTTTTTATTTTTATTAGCCAATATGCTATTGCCAAACATACGATAACTATACCGATTACCAAAAGATCTTCACCTTTTTCAGATGATAGTGAATAAATTAAAACTTTCCTAATCAAAGCAGCCATTGCAAGCATAATAAATGCACCTATTGCAAATCCTTTGCCTTGTAAATGCTTTACCTCTTCATGTATGAGTTCTATCGCTGCCCACAAAACCAGTAAACTCCCCAATACTGTCAAAATACCTTTTTCTATCCCAATATCAGTAAAAAATAGTAAATATATATCATAACAAAACAATCCAATAGCAAAAAAAGCTACCAAAGCCAATGCCCCTGCTAGAAGCAGATTTATATATGATGTAAATCTTTTTAATCCTGATAAAATAGTTTTTTCAAACTTTGACATAGATAAAAACTTACTAAGTTCTTCTTCTCTATATGAGCTAGTGAGTACATCCAAATTCATATCAATAATTTTTTCAATTGCCATAATTGATTTTGTAATAGTTTCTTGTGAATAAGAAGAGTTTTGAATGTTTTTAAGTATAAAAATTCTTACATAAGTAAAAGCAGAATTGACATAGTGTGTAGGTAATCCTATCTTAACATGTACTTCACCAATCTTATATAAATACATAAAATATGTCATATCATATGTACCACAAAATAGGTTTATAAACCATTCTTTTATTTTCTCACGGTGGTAAGCTATGATTTTTTTGTTTTTTAAAAAAGATGCGGTAGTGCCAAAGCCCCATATATAATCATAAAATCCATCAATAAAATCTTCTACAATTTCTTCCATATGTGGCTTTAATTGCTTTAGTATATCAATATCTTCTTGGGTAAATTTATAGTGTTCTTTTAAGTTTGTGTATTGTTGTTGCATATGTCCGCCTTTTTTTGTGAATATATCAAAAATATTTTTTTATTTAAATGATATAAATCAAGAAACATATTACAAAAGCCAAATTATAGTAAGATACACTTATGCAAACTAATCTAAAACAAAAAATACTAAAAGAGGTATTCGGTCACAATAGTTTCAGAGAATTTCAAGAAGAAGCTATAGATACAATACTAAATCAACAAGACCTTTTGATGGTTCTTCCTACTGGTGGAGGAAAGTCTCTTACATATCAGTTGCCATCTTTGATGATGAGTGGTGTGAGTGTGGTTATATCTCCACTTCTTGCACTTATGCAAGATCAAGTGAGTAGTCTAAATGCTCAAAATATTAGTGCGAGGATGCTTAGTTCTATGCAAAATGAGCAAGAATGTGGTGAGATTATAAATCTTCTTTTAGAAAATAAACTAAAATTTTTGTATTTATCACCTGAGAGACTCAATACTGATTTTATTTATAGTTTATTGCAAAAAATAGATTTAAACTTTTTTGTTATAGATGAAGCACATTGTCTTAGTGAGTGGGGGCATGAGTTTAGGGCTGACTATAAGGCTTTATCAAATTTAAAAAAATATTTCCCAAATGTTAGTGTAGCTACATTTACAGCAACTGCTACAAGTCATGTAAAAAACGATATTCTAACAACCTTAAACCTACAAAATCCAAAACTTATCCAAGGTAAGATATTTAGAAAAAATCTAAATATTACAGTAAAACATAGGATAAATAATGGATATGAACAGCTTGGCTCATTTCTAGCAAATTATGCAGATGAAGCTGGTATTATATATACATTTTCAAGAAAAAAAGCAGATGATTTAGCAAAACATCTAAGCGATATAGGCTATAGTGCAAGGTCATACCATGCGGGGCTAAGCACTCTAGAAAGACAAAATACTTATCATATGTTTATAAGTGATAGAATAAAAATAGTGGTAGCCACTATTGCTTTTGGTATGGGGATAGACAAAAGTAATATTAGATTTGTAGTACATATGTCACTACCAAAAACTATAGAAAATTATTTCCAAGAGATGGGTAGAGCTGGTAGGGATGGCGATGATAGTGATGTTTTATTGTTGTTTAATTCATCAGATATAGCTCAACAAAAAGTTTTTATTGATGATGTAAATGATGCCACATATAAATCACATTTACTTGATAAGCTAAACTCAATGTATCGATATACAAGTAGCCAAAATTGCAGACATAAATATATTGCCAATTATTTTGAAGATAATATTGATGATTGTGATGATAGATGTGATAATTGTATAAATAAAGATTTTGAAAAACAAGATATTACCAATGATTGCCAAAAATTCTTATCCACAATTTATAGAACAAACCAAAGTTTTGGTAAAAACTATATAATCGATATTCTAAGAGGCTCAAAAAATCAAAAAATCCTACAAAATGGTCATGACACACTTTCTGTTTATGCTATAGGTGCCAATATAGGACAAAAAGAGTGGTTTGTGATATTTGATAGGCTTTTGGAGTTGGAGGCTATTACTTTGGGTGAGTTTCAAACACTAAAACTTACCCAGCTAGGTATCGAAATACTAAAAGGCATCACAAAAGTTGATATCAAAAAAGAACGACTCCAAATCAAAGAACCTACAATCAAAAAAAGATTTGAAAGCGACGATTACAATCATGAAGCTTTTGAAAAACTAAAAGCATTGCGAGCAAAAATAGCAAAAGATGATAATATCCCAGCATATATAGTCTTTAGTGACAAGACTTTAAAAGAGATAGCAAATACTTTGCCAAGAAATAAAGAACAAATGTTGGAAGTAAATGGAGTAGGACCTAAAAAGTTTGAAAGTTACGGGGAGATGTTTTTGGAGTTGATAAGTGAACTAAAAAAAGAAAAAAGGAGTTAGACAATGACTAGACCTACATTTGAAGACTTCAAAGTTGAAGCGTTAAGAAAAGATGGCGTAAAAGAAGAATATGAGCTAAAGAAAAAACTTATACAAATGAGAAAAGAGGCTAATCTCACCCAAGAGCAATTAGCTCAAATGTTGCATACTAAAAAAAGCAATATTTCAAGGCTTGAAAGTTTTTCTAGTGATTCAGACCTAAGAATCTCAACTTTGATGGCTTACGCAGAGGCAACAGGGCATAAGCTGAAAATAGATTTTGTTTAGAATAAGAGATTCAACTTCAGAATACTATAAATGTTGCATCATTTCCTTTGCCACAAAGATAGGGTAACTGGTGGATTTATACAGTTTATTTTACAGGCTCAAAAAGTTCTAAACCTGTGTCATTTACTATATGTAAACTCCTTATTTTAGAGCCTTTTTTGCCTTGAACTTCCTAAAGCTTTTTTATTTTTGGCATTTTAGTAAACTCCTTGATAGCTTTTTAGATAACGGTTGAAGAGAGCAATAGTTTTCCCGCTAGGGCAAACTATTGGCTCCTCTGATTTGTTATGTTCAATTTAATGCTTGACGAGAGAAAATTCATTTTTTTCGTCTTCAATCTTTGCATATACTTTTTCTGTAGCAATATCTTCCATCAATGCTTTTTCTAATTTTAATAAAATGGTTTTAAAACACTTATAATTAACAATAAGCACACGCTCTGTACTTTGACCGAAGTTATGTCTAATAGTATCTACATCTGGAGCATGTCGTTTTTCCCATTCTTTTCCAACAAGAACTTCATTCAATGCAGCCAATCTGCTTTCAAGTTCTGGACTATTACTAATAAATTCTTCTGCTAAAAAGTCAGCAAAACTTTCTAGTTGTGGGCCTGCACGTTCATTTAGAATTACCGCTTCCTTAAGTTCTGAAACTTCATCTAATTCCGATGCATCCAAGAAATTTTCAAATTGCAAATTAGGCTTTATTACCCGTATTTCAGCTGTTGTTACTAGTATTGGACATAAAAAATCAATGTAACGCCCACTAGAAAATGAATGATTTATTGTACTCTCATACAAATTTTTTAGAAGAACTGGCATACCATAGCGTAATTGGAACACACCATGTCTTGTTCCATCAGTATTCCCACCACCATTGTTCATTAACTCAACACCGCTAACGCAATACCCAAGGCTTTCTTCAAACTTCCATAATGATGTACCATGAAGTCTAACTGGAACGAGGTCTTCAGTAGAATGAATTAAACCAATAGGCACAAAATCTTTAGTGGGATATGGAGAAAAAATCCATGTCGTACCATGTTGACGATATTTACATTCCACAAGTGTATCTAGAACAAAAAGGCGTTCATTTGAATCAAGACATTTATGAGCTCGAATATCTATGGAAAATTCTTTTAAATCTTCATTTTCATTTGGTCGATTGTATGGATATTCACCGAAAATAGTATGTCCCATTTCACTTAATGCATTGGCTGTTACATATTCAAGTGGTAACCCTGTTTTTAAAAAACCATTTTTCCATTTTGTATTTGACAATCTTTTTTCCTTTTCGTATCTATACGCTAAATAAAATATAACGTTTAAAATGAGCCGATGAATTGCCCGCATTGTAATTTATTGGCTCCACTGATTTGTTAGTTTTTTTCAAGAACTTCCAAATATTTAGTTTCAGATTCAGAAAAACCATCTCTTAGAATTCCATGTACTAAGTTTTCTAAATCAAATTCTTTGTAATTATTGGGCAAAGGCTGATTAGGTAAATCCCATGCAATCATAATTTCACCATTCCCATAGTGTTCATCAACAATTCCTTCAGTACCAACTGGAACTGAAGGCCACTCAATTTTAGTTTTCACTCTTGTTCCTATCGGAAAACTTTCATTTGAATAACTACTTATAAAACTTACTGATTTTATTCTATTATTATCCTCAATTTTTCTCAAAAAACTATCCCAAGATTTAAATTGAGTTTTACGATTAGAATCCAATTCTAGTTGATTCCGTTTTTTGCTTTCTAAAAGATCATCGGTTGTGTATCCTCCAATGACAACACCACGATATTTAATTTCTTTATTAGGATCAACATGTAAAAAACCATTACTTCCTAGCAATGAGTTGTATTTTATTTTACCTTTTTCAACTTCTTGTCTAATTTCATGAGTTTTTCGTCTAAAAAATTCATAATTACGCTCTATAAAATCAAATCTTTCTAATATCTGTTCGTGGGCTTCTCTAATTACATTAGATGTTTTACCAGACTTGGTTAAATATGGAAAGTCAGCACCCTTTACTTCAATAAGAATAATTTGCATTCTAGAACGGTCTGTGAATATTACAAAATCCACTTTGCCTTCATCAACTGGAAATTCTGAAAAGATTATATATTCATTGGCTAATGATGCATAATGCCCTGCGATTAAATGAAGATTGTCTTTTAAATATTTCTGAATGTTTTGTTCTGTTGATTTGTTTTCTATTAATTCTTTTAATTTCTGCATTCTTGCTAAGTCCTGATTGATTTAATACTTTTTTGCTTGTTGTAAGCTAACAATTGAAATAAGGGACGATGTAACTCTAATGGCATTTCAAATTACTTTTCTATTAACTTTTAAAATGATAGTTTAAAGCAACTTAAAAGCAGATGGGTTACTCGTTCATCCCCACTGATTTGTTATAAAAAGATTCCATGATTATAATTTTTTAATTTTGCTTTATATGTTCCATCTGTTTCTTTCATATCTTTAGCCTTTTTTATTATATCGTCTAATTGATGTTTTGGTAAATCTTCCATAATAGAATAATGTCTATTTTTATCAAATTCAATAAAATAATTAATATATTGAGGAATTTTATATTCCTTTGAATATTCAAATTTTCCTTCATTAATTTTAAAACCTTGCCATTCTTGATGTCTTGATGATATGTATTCACATACAATTAACATAAATGGAAATTTTATTATTACACTTGCTACACCATTATAATTATCAAAAATTATAAAGTCCATAGCTATAGATCTTTCAAAATAGACAAAGTCTATATTTTGAAAAATATTTTTTTTTGCAAACTCTTCTGTTAATGGTATAAAATATGTATTAAAGTTTATTTTAGTATTTAAATTGTAGTTTTCTTGTATATCATTAGTATAAGTATTAAATAGTTTTATCTCATCTTTTTTATAATTACCATTTAATTCTGGATTATTAATAGAATATTTTGCCACTCTCCAAATAAGTGAACTAATAAATTTATTAATCTTTGCAAAATCAATATTTTTAAATATTGTAATATCGTTACTATCGATAAAGGGTTTAAAAATATTTTCTGAAAAATATTTCTCATATTGTGAAAAATTACTTTCACACTTTTTACATAAAAAAGGAATTTTATACCCATCTTGTGCTGGTTTATTTGGATTGACACTACTTCTCATTCTCTTAATAGTTGAAGTATCTTTCAACCATTTATAAATAAATTTTGGAATAATATGGGATATTTCAAGTCTTTCAACTTCTTCATTACAAAAATTACATTTTACCATTGAGTTTTCCTTTCTTATAACGGTCGAAATCAGTGGCGCAGTCAATCTGCGTCCAACTGCATTTTTTTGTTAAGCTCATTTTCTGAAAGAACCATAATATAGCTCATGCATTCAATCGATTCTTGTAATACAGATTTCATTTTTTCCAGTTTTCGAATTATTGCTGGAATATGATCATCTTGAATTCCATCTAGGTTAAAGAACGAATGAACCCTTGTGATGGAATGATCAAGGGTCAAATTAAATGATTTTGCCTCATCTAACTCAATTCGTACTCTTATGTTTTCAGGCTTACTATACAATCTATTAGAAAGCTCAGCTAATTTTGTATTACCATATACATTGAACCCATATTGATCGTCAAAATCAGTGATATTTCTATCATGTGGTTCCCAATCTGAAATAATAATTTCTCCATTATAACTAAGACAATTTGTCAGATTACGTATTAACTTTACAGGTTCTTCAATGAACCCAATAACACCTTCCAGTATTATCACATCAAAATTATTCGTAAAATTTGGCAACTTTGTAGCATCGCTGCAAAAAAGATTTTGTTTTGGTATTCCATTTAACTCCGCTCCCCGAATCATATACTGAGACCTGTCTAATCCATACACCTCAGCTCCCATCATCGAAAGCATTTTGATAGTGGTTCCTATCCCACATCCTATATCTAATACTTTAATATCAGCCCAGTTTCTTGATTCACATATTTCCTTAGTTCTCTTCATGCCACCAGGATGGAAAAAGCCTAAGCCAAAAACCGCTAGATCATCGAAATAGTTATCGTTATTAATCCAGTTACTATACATGTTTATTTTCTCCGCAAATTTTACAACTATTTCTTTTTTTTGTTTCAAGTGTTTTTATTTCAAGGTTATCTAATTCAATAGAATAGGTAGAGTTTTTTGACATATTGCCGGCAAGCCATTGAACTATTTGATTTGAAAACAGTGCTGCCATAAGTGTATTTACAGATAATGAAGAGGGTGCAATATTTACTGTAGAGCTTCCTTCGGCTAACTCCATCATATCTTCAAAGTTAAAGATAAATGAATCACAAATACCACAGGCTCCATTGTGATCAATGATCATTGGACCAACACGAGCACTCATTCCGTAATAACCCAAAAATATATAAGGTATCTTTAATTTATAGAAAGTAGAAGCAACAAACCTTCGGATGCCAACTTGATGACTATCAGCAGATGAAACAACGAAATTTTTTTCATTTGAAGATACGATGGTTTCCATATTTTCTAGAGAAAGAATATCTTCTTGCAGTGGCTTTACCTGGCACTGTCCAGCAGTAATAGAGTGTATATATTTTTTAGCTTCTAAAACCTTTGGTTTACCAATACTTTCTATAGAAAATATAATCTGTCGATTAAGATTACTAAGTTCGACTATATCTGGGTCAATTAAAACAAATTTTCTTACACCCATTGAGAGCAATTGCATAATGGCATTAGAACCTGCTCCACCTACTCCAATAACAATAAATGTTGTTTCAATAATCTGTTGATGAATATCTAGGGCTTTATCAAAATTTGTATAATTACAATACGATATTATTTGACGGCTATACTTACCACTAAAATCAAAATCATTAAAAAAATGAGATTGATACACTACACCTTTCTCTTTTAATAGTTTTAAGGCACGTGTATTAATTTGAGTTAACTTACCGTTTAACAGGCTTCTAATCTCGTCTATTTCATCAGATCCTAGATTCTCTATAACTTCTTTTTTTTTGACGCCAAAATAAGTAATAGAATGTGGCTCCCTGCTATTCGGGAGCCACATTAACCTACACACAGGATTTACAATATATATCAATTTTGCTCCACTACAACTTGTGCTAGATCACTAATCGCTTGCGCCAGTCCTCTAGGTATATTTTGACCTTTAGGGTCTGAAATAATTTTGATAACCTCTTCAACATCCCCTAGAATTTTTTCATCCTTAAAGACGTCTCGAATTAATTTCTCATCTATCTTTCCTTGTTTGTACAAGTCACGTAAGAAATATGACTCAAAACTTACTGAGTTTCCATCGGTGCTTCTGTACTTACCTATATTTGTGCGCGGTGCCCACAAATCATCCTTTTTACCTGTCATATTAATTTCCTTTCACCCCAAAGTATTTATGGGCCAGTGGCGGGGCATTTCCACAGGCCTATAACTGCTTAACTATTTATTCAACCCACATTATATATAAAACACCATGAAAAATCAATAAATAACATACATAAAATATGTCATATATCAAAACAACGACAAACCCCTTATATAAAGAGTTCTTGCATATTTTACTATAGAAAATATTGCTATTGGAGATATTTTTTAATAAATTTTAGTTTATGATATAGTTATTATGTTCATTTATTGAGAGGAATATTATGGTTAAGAATTATATCTGTCATAAAAGCCCAAATAGTTGGTCGTGATATATTTTGTTCTATAAAAGATTTAAGTATATTATAATATACATTATAGTATATTTAGCTAGATTATATATATTATAATATACATAGGATTAAGATGATAGAACTTTATACACCCATTGAAATAATAAAAAAAGCTGTAGATTTAGTAGAAACTACTCGTAAAATCCAAAAACTCCAACAAAAAGAATTGGCTCAAATTGCAGATATTCCATTGCCTACTTATAAGCAATTTATTTATTCACATAAAATTTCTTTTGAAAATTTAATAAAACTATTTATGGCTTTAAAAATGTTTGATAATCTCAACGGCTTACTTAAATCAAGAGAGTATAAAACTCTTGATGAAATTAAAAACAAAGATAAGCTACCAAAAAGAATATATAAATGAGTATGGATAAAAGCCCAAACCATATCAAGAATTAATAAAGAATTAAGACTTTCGTTAAACAAGAAAATTTAGCTTATTGCTTTTAAAGCAGTTTTCAATGAAAATTATAGTAAAATAAGAGAAAATATTTTTAGGAGACTAAATTGATATATATAGATAATGTTTATGCAAATGAAGTATTAGATAGTA
>JALNYH010000004.1 GCA_023229945.1 Arcobacteraceae bacterium
ATAGGGGTATTAAAACTCGCGTGCTTGATGGGAAACTGACGGGTGAATTTTATCACATAGTAGTTTATAGGGGTATTAAAACCATTATGTAAGGCATATCCTCTTTCAATAAATTTTATCACATAGTAGTTTATAGGGGTATTAAAACTGATAAGTTTTTTAATATTTTTTCAATTTTTTATAAATTTGCTTACAATTTATAATATTTTCAGCTTCAATATCATATAATTGCTAATGTTTTATCACATAGTAGTTTAATAGGGGTATTAAACTCACACCCTTTAAATATAAAGGGCTCTTTAGGAGGCAGTTAATTCTGCCTCCCTTTTTTAAAATAAAAGTAGTTGTTTAGGTTCATTCTTCTCTTCGATAGATTGTTCACCTATTAGTACATCCATAGATGAAAACTGTTTATCAGTAAATAAAAGTAGTCTTATATTACCTTTTTTTACATTTTTTTGCACAAAATCTTTTATTCTTTTCTTACCTAAATTAGCTGATTCTGTTGAACTGAATATTTTGCCATAAACAGAGTATTGTATCATCATATAGCCTTCTTTTTCTAGCTCGTCATGAAACCAATGATATCTCTTTTTGTCTTTTTTAGTTTTTGTAGGTAAATCAAACATAAGCATAAGCCACATAATTTTAAACGAGCTCATCTTGAAAAAACTTTTCATTAATTGATGGATATGTCATATATGAAATATCATTATTAATTAATACCCTTTTATAATTTCTTACATACAAATCAATAGCAGTAGTAATATTTGATACACCACCATTGATTACTAAACTACCATAATTTAGAAAAGCAACTATTTCTCTTTTTAACTGTATATCTAATACTGTCTTTTGATGGAACTTCCGCTCTTTTAAAATTTTAATATAAGCATCATAAATAGGTCTAAAAGGTTCCATTAAATCATCTACTAATCCAAAAGCATTATACCTATTTTGATGCCATATTCCAAATATAGGCAATAAACCACTTGCACTAACACTTCTTGCCATACAAGCTCTCAAAATTGCATACGCATAATTTAACATAGAGTTAATAATATCTTCAGCACCTTGTTCCCTTCTAAAATTTTTATACAAAAAAATTGTTTTCCAATACACTCTTGCAGACTGAGCTTCTTGGTTTGTTTTATCAAAATATTCTACTTTTTGAATCAATGAGTTTATCTTATCATTACAATTATTCTTAAAAATAGCCAAAGTATCAGACTGGTTTTTTAATTTAATTTTTATAATTTCTTGCCAAATAACACCTTTTAATTCTATAGGCATATTTATCTGAATATTAGCAATTTCATACATTGTTGAGTGTTGATGATATGGAGTTAAGATAGAGCTTGGATGAAACTCTTTATCTATAAAAAGTGTTGCTATATTATTTTTTGCTAAAAGTTCTATCACATTTCCAGTTATACTAAACTGGTTATTATCAAAAAGAATAAAATCTATATCATTTACGGTTACTTTTATCTCATCATCTGTATCTATAAAATACAAAACTAAATTCTCATTCTTAACTTTTATTTTACAAGGACGAGTAAGATGAACTACTTTCCATCCCATAAGATTATCCTTTTATACTTTTGATAAATTCTAAAAGCTCACTGTCTACGATACCTATACTTTTATAAGAGATAATATTTCCCAAAATATCAAGATTAAGTTTGATTATTCCTGTCGCTGTAGCAAGATAATGTTGTTTAGTGCTTCCTTTTTCAGGTTTTCCATCCTTACCTTTTTTCATAGTACAAAATGCTTCTGGCTGTAGCTTAATAGCCGATGGGAATTTTGGGTTTTGGAATGAAGCTATTACACTATCTTCTAAAAAACTTACTATTTTTCCACCTTTATATTCACCGTTTTTCCCAACAAAAAATACAATCTCATTTTTATATACTTTAAAACTATTATCATTTTGAGCTTTAATTTTTGAATAATTTGATATATCTATTCTTTCATACTCAAGTTTATTTTTGAGTAATTTCACACTAAATCCTATAAAAGTTTTCTCTTTTGTAGCAATTCCACCTCTTATCTCAAAACCTGTAAGATTTGTTTGGGCAAATTGCACTTTCCGAACCATATTTTTATTTTGATCTACTAGTGGGCTATGAATAAGCTCTTCTAGTTTAATCTTTGCTTCGCTTATGGTTTCTTTGTCTTTCATATCAAGGGTTTGAAAAGTTTGCAAAAGTGATTTTATTTCATTTGCACGGTTGATAATAATTTGACAAATTACATCTTTTGGATTAGTGTGATAAAGATAAAGTTTATCCAAAATCTCTTTTTTAAAAACCTCTTCAAATTTTTGTGGTGTTGTTGTAATCTTTATGTCAAGAGATACGAATACTGGAATTATGGCTTTTCTTACAGTAAAATATCCACTATCTTTTTTTGCATAAATTGTATCATTGTGCATTTTTGAACTCATCGGTTTTTTTGATATCCAAAAATTAACTACTTTTGTTTTACCAAAAATATCTTTATAAAAAACACTATTTTCTTCAAATTCATTGTATTTATTTTCTATCATATCAACTAGCTCTTTTGGCTCAATACCTTCTATAAGTGGTATTGTTTTTTTGATATTTTCTCTCGCTTCATTATCAATTTTTCCAAAGTTTTCTTTAAATGTATTTGATAGTTTTTGAAGCCAAGACTTATCTATTAGCCCAATAAGCACAGCATCTATTGCATGGTGGATATTTGTATCTCGTGTTTTTGTTTTTACTTGCAATACTTTTCTTACATTTGAAGTAGCTCTTCCTTGTATGTGGCTAACATTATTGACATTTTTGAAACTTTTTTGGAATGGATAATATCTTTTAAGTATTTGAGCAGTAAGTGCTTCTATATAGCTAGTAGCTCGTAAAGATTTACTTTCAAAAGTGTCTTTGTATACCTCATCAAGATTTGAGGCAAGTAGATTTTTTCTTTTTTTAAAGTTTATTTTATGCTCAGTAAAAAGTTTTTCAACACGATTTATAAATGATTGTTTATTGCTAATAAAGTCTAAAGGAAGAATATTTGACTTTCTAAGATTAGTATCACGATGAGCCAAAACTAAGTTATGCTTAACACTAAGCCCTCCTAAACTTTGAGGTACGATGTGATCAATATCTACAACATTTGTAAAAATATCATTTACACTAATAACTGCCCCACTATAAATATCCAAAAATTCTTGTTCTTGCCACATCAATATTTTTCTTGCATATTTTTTAATATTTTTTCCATATAAATTTGCAATTGCTTGGTATTCTTGATTCTCTATGATAGCTTGAAATTTTGACTCATTGTCTCTATTTACTTTTTCTATCTCTTTTCTTGTTTCATCATTTTGGCTAAGTTCTCTTGTACTCTCAACCTTTATTTCATCAAAAACTCCATAAGTTACATGAAGATGTTTAACTAACCTCAAGACTGCACTTACAGTAGATTTTACTGGATGGTTATTAATAGATAAGTTGTTGTCTAGTTCAAATTGAGATATATGAAGATATTTTATGCCTTTTGGGAATTTTGAATAATCCTCCTCATTGGATAAATCTAATTTTTGTTTTATATCATCAAGGGTAAACCCATCTTCAAAATATGGTATAAATTGTATCATCGCTTCATGAGAAATATTAATACTTGAGCCACTTTTGTTTTTGATAAGTTCAATAATTGTTTTTGCTTCTAATATGTTATTTAGTTTTTCATAAATATTTTTAGGGGATTTCTCAAGCTTAAGAGTATCAAAAATCTCTTTTAAAATCTCATACTTATTTGGATTGTCTAAAATCTCATTAAAAACATCTCCAAATTTTGAAAGATTATTTACAAAATGAAACTTTATAATAGTATTGTGTACTTTTTTCCCTTTTTCTATTCTCTCATCATCTTTATTAAAGATTTTAATTTCATCCTTGAGGTTTAAAATTTTCCTAATGTCTTTGTATTTGATATCTGGTATATTTTTGCCTTCTTTTATTTTAAGAAAAAAATCTTCACCAATAAGTTTAATTTGTTCTTTTGTAATTTTTATATTTTGATTGAAAATGATGTTTGCAACACTTTGATACATTTTAAAAATATCTGTTAGTAATGAATATTGATGAGCTACTTTAAAATCTTTATAAAATTCACATTGTCCAAAAAGACTTAAATCAGTTGTAGATTCTTTTTGATCATCTATCGTTTCTTTGAGTCTCTTTATAAAAAGTCCGATATTGAAAGTTGAAGCAAAAAATCCTAAATTTTTTTGAGATTCGATAATACTTTCTATTTCCTCATTAATATATTCTCTTCTAATCATATAGTTGTAATTATCATGATTTCTAAAAACTGGGGTCGCCTTCTTAATTTCAAGCTCATAAATAATTTGTGCAACTGTTTTTGAACTATTGTTTTGTTTAAAATATTCTACAGTTTTTAGAGCTTGTTTAATTTTTCCTTTTTCATCATCTTTTTTTTCTTTATCTTTTGGATTAGAGCATTCTAAATCTAGATCTTCACAAAGCTCTTCTAATAAATCACCACTATCAAGAGATTTATAACCTCTATATTTTGCTATGAGATACAAAACAGCAAATAACTCATTTATATTTAATTTTCTTTCAAAAACTGCTTTTCCTCTAAGTTCCCATTTGTTTATAATTTGATTTTCTCTTTGAGATTTTAATAATGTAAATTGATTTCCAAATCCAAATTCTTCAAAAAGCTTTGCAAGATTTTGTTTTCTTAATTTTCGAAGATTGTAAAGTTTTGTTTGAGATACACTAGCACTATGAAGTAATTTTTTTGAATTTCCATCCTTATCGGTTGGCTTATCAAACATACTAACACCATAATCCAACAATTTATAGCGATTACTATCAATATTTTCCAAAACACTATAACCAACAGATGTTACACCTAAATCCAAACTTAATATTTTTTTCATAATAACCTTTCTTCACTAGAAAATTAGATTTATTATAACAAAAAACGCGTATAAAATGTGTAACTTTTTTATGAAGATATTTTTACAAAAACATCCCAAGCGGTAAAACCACAAGATTATCGCTATATGCGACTACCATATTGCCGTTATAAAATACTATTCCTAAGCACTTATTTTTTACGGCTCTCTTTGTCTGCTATTTTTTGTACAGCTTTTATAGTCTCCAAATACTCTTTTTCTACTGGTGAGAGTGTTTTGGCTTCATAGGCTCTAAACTCAAGTTCTGCTTTTTTATCGGCTTGAGTTCTACTTATCGTACCTTTGGTTTGCAATACGCCTTTGCCATAAATGCCTGCAAATTTATCAAGTTCATTTATCTAGTCTTGCATAAACATAGAAGTTTTTTCACTCGCTTTGAGTTCAGCCAAATCAAAAAAAGCACTCACTAAACGATTAAGAAGCGTATTGTCTAAACTGCACTCCACGAAGTGAACGGACACGATAACCAATAGCTAAAATCATATCAAGGTTATAGTAGCCTACCTCTTTAGTCTAAGTTTTATCAGATATAGCTCCGTGTTGAGTGGTCGTCAACTTATAGTTGACAACCACTTTTTCATCTATCTCTCCATCTTCAAAAATACTTTTAATATGCTTACTAATATTTTGTTTTGTAATTTGAAACAGCTCGGCAATTTCTAATTGAGATAGCCATACAGTGCCATTTTCCAATCGCAAATCAATCTTGGTAATTCCATCATTGCTAGTGTAAATTATAATTTCACTCATACTTAAAATCCCATCCGTAATTTTGCTATTTGCGGTGTACTTGTCATTAGAAAATGCCTTTTTAGTTGATTGAAAGTTAGTGTTATTGAAATTCTTTATAATAATTTATTGATTATATTTTAACTAAAATTTGCTAAATTTTTGGGGTATTTTAAGACAAGCCCAGATGAATCTGGGGTTCCAATATATAAAATTTCTTAACTTAACGGCACTGGGTGTAAGGATGACAGATGCTGAATCAAGTTCAGCATGACAACTTTGGCGTCAAGAAGACAGATTCTGAATCAAGTTCAGAATGACGGATGGATTCTGAATCGAGTTCAGAATGACGGATACTGAATGGGATGCTGAATCTGTCATACTGAACTTGATTCAGTATCAGCATGACAATATAGGTATCAGCATGACAAGTGAGCGTCTAGCTTTTCAGCTCCTCCACTTTCATCTCAAGCTCTAAATATCTTTCTACTTTGGTTTCGTATTCTTTTTTGACCTCTTCAAGCTCAGCAGATACTACTACTATCCCTCTTTGTTCGTAACATTTTGGGTTGCTTAGGCAAATTCCTAGTTCTTCTATTTTTTGCTCTATTTCTTCTATGATAGTTGGCAATGATTCGTATTCTTTTTGTTCTTTGAAGGTTAGTTTGGTTTGTTTTTTTTGCTCTTTTATTATAGGCTCTGTTGTGGTGGCTTTTGTGGATACTTCTTTTTCGTAGTCGCTTAGGTCTTGAAGCTCTTTTTCTATTTCTAGATATTCGCTGTATGGTTGCATTGATTCTATTATTTCGCCCTCACCTCTGAATATAAATAATTTATCGGCAATCTTATCTACGAAATATCTATCGTGGCTCACAAATATCAATGCCCCTTGGAAATTGATAAGGTATTCTTCTAGGATATTGATAGTAGGAAGGTCTAGGTCGTTGGTCGGCTCATCTAGGATAAGACAATCTATATCTTTGGTAAAAAGTAGTGCTAGGGCTACTCTGTTTTTCTCTCCACCGCTTAATGCACCTATTTTTTTATCTAAGTATTCTCTTGGGAAAAGGAAGTTTTTGAGGTAGCCATACACATGCAAATCTCTTCCATCACTCAGCTTTACCCTATCCCCACCCAATGGACAAAATGTTTCTATGATGTTTTTTTCGTTATCTAGCATAGTTCTGTGTTGGTCAAAGTAGCCTATTTTAAAGTCACCTTTTTTTATCTCACCGCTATCTAGGCTCAATGTCTCAAGAAAAATCTTCAATAGTGTAGATTTGCCAGTGCCGTTTGGTCCTACTATTGCTATTTTGTCTTTTTGCAAAATCCTTGTGGTGAAATCTTTGATTAATACCTTGCCACCCAATTGTTTTGAGATATTATTGACTTCAAAAAGTTGTTTTCTTTTGTTTTGGATTTTTTCACCGTTGAAACTTCTTTGTTCTCTTTGGAGTTGGAGTCTGATTTTGTTGATTTGGGCTGGGTTTGTTTTGACTGTTTCTTTTAGCTGTAAATACTCTGATTTTCTTCTTTCGTTTCTTTTTCTTCTAGCACTTATACCGTGTTGCATCCAGTATTGCTCTCGTTTTAGAATATCTAGCAAATCATCGTGTTCTTTTTGGAGGTTTTGGAGTAGTTGCTCTTTTTGCTCAAGATACTGGGTATATCCACCATGAAATCTTCGCAAAGCTCCACCATCAAGCTCTACCGTAGAAGTAGCGATATTGTCTATAAAATACCTATCATGAGAGATAAAAAGCAATGTAAAGTTTTCTTTGAGAAGCATTTGTTCCAAAAACTCCACCATATAAACATCAAGGTGATTGGTAGGCTCATCTAGGAGTAAAATATCTGGTTTTTTCAAGAGCAATCCAGCCAAAGACACCCTTCTTTGCTCTCCACCACTTAGCAAAGATACGAGTTTGTCTTCGTATTCTTTTAGGTGTAGTTGCTCTACTACTCTATCTACTTTTGTGTCTAGCTCCCAAGCATTGTGATAATCCAGATATGCACATAGCTCACTGTGTCGCTTGAGTAAGTCTTGGTTTTCATACTCATTTATCAAGCGGTTGCTTATCTCATCATACTCTATTTTGGCATTTTGAAGCTCCACCAAAACTGCTGCTATGGCTTCTTTGACTGTGATAGTTGGCTCAAATTGTGGGTTTTGGTCAAGCATCTCTATAGTGATACTTTTGTCAATAGCAAGTATTCCACTATCTGGCTCTATTTGACGCATAATTACTTTGAAAAGTGTTGATTTGCCTTGACCGTTTTGTCCAATGACGGCGATTCTTTGTCCTTGCAAAAGGGTAAAATCCACATCTTTGAGAACTATTTTGGTATCATATTGTTTTGAAATATTTTGTAAATCTACTAGTGCCATAAATGGTTACATCCTCTTTAACCCGAATTATACTTTGGATAATTCGGGCTTTATATAATCGCTTATGATACCGAATATGTGGTTATATATTGCTTTATCAATCTTTACTAAATAAACTCTTTTTTACACCAAAGTTCAAAGCATTTATTGGAAATATAATATTTATTAGTTTCTTTATCTATAATTTCATCTTTATAAAGATGCCTTATAGCAGTATTTAAAGATGATTTTGTCACTTGCAATTTGAAAAGATTGTCTTTTGTATATAGCTCTGTGCCATTACTTATAACTACAGCTTTAAGTGCAATTTTTTGGGGCATTGTAAGCTGATTGATAAGAAGTTTAAAATACTCACTTTTACTCTCCAATAATGAACTACAAACATAATCAACTACTTCTGAATTTAAAATATCATTGTTTTTTAAACATGTAATATAATAAAGATGATAACATACTTCTTGTATTAGCTTCAATTCACCTTCAGTATTATCATAAATTCTCTCAAAAAGTTCAAAAGATAGTTTATGTTTAAATCGTTTATCAACATATATAAAAAGCTTATCTTTAGGGATTGGTTTCAATTCAAGTTTTCCAGAAATATTATAAAATGGTGAATTTTTTTTGGAAAAAATATCAGATAAAAGATGTCTTTTTAATCCTGTAAAAATATATCTTATATCAGGATATTTATCTATATATTTTCTTAAGAGAATATCTCCTTTGACTTCTTTTAAACAGGAGATTTGTTGAAATTCATCAAAAGCAATCACTATTTTTTTACCACTTTGTAAAGATAGCTTTTCAAGACCTCTATAAATATCTGCAAACAATTCATCTAAATTATAACTATTTAATATGGGATTAAATTCCAAATCTCCATTGTCTTTGATTACAGCTGTAAAGTTTACCCTTATAAAAAGCTCTTTTAGATGCTTCAACCTCAAATGATAATCTTCTGGAAGGTTGAGTGCTATATGTTTATATACATTTTTTATAAAATCCACAAAATTAGTAACACCAAAAAGATCAAAGTAAAAAGTAAAATATCTATTTTTATCTATACTTTTATGAAAAAACTCTTTAATCAGTGATGTTTTACCAAACTTTCTTTTAGAATATATGAAAATATTCTCTCGCTGAGTTATCATTTTATTGATTTGTTTTAATTCTTCTGTTCTATAACAGAAACTATCACCACTACAACAACTCTGATATATAAAAGGATTCATTTGCCTCCCTTATTATAATATGAAATTATAATATTATTAATCCTGACTTTTAAATAATCAATCAATACATTCTAAAATAAGTTTTATATGATATAACTTAAATACAAATAAAATATTTTTATAAGTTTATATTTTTGGTATTTTATTAAGATACTAATAGTCTAACTATCAAATACAAATGATATCAGATTAAAACTCCACATTGTCGTTTAATATACACAATATTTATTTCCAGTTAAGGTTTGCTTATGTATCATTTTCTGATGCAAGGTTTACTTATATTTATAATAATTTACTATTATGAATATGGGCTAAACAAAGACTTAATAAAAAGGAGGTTTTATGGATATAGAGATTTCCAGAAGAAAATTTCTTCAAGGAACAGTTGCTCTTACTATAATAGGTAGTACAGCTACTACAACTAGTCTTTTTTCAAAAGACAAACAAGGTGAACTAAAATTAACTACTAAGACTGGAGACAAGGTAGATCGCTTAGTACCAACTCTTTGTGAAATGTGTGTTAATAAATGTGCAGCGATTGCGAGAGTTGAAGATGGGATTGTGACCAAGCTAGATCCAAATCCATATTTTCCAAAATCAAGAAATATGCTTTGTGCTAGAGGAAATGCTGGTATTCAGGCACTTTATGATCCAGATAGATTGAAATTTCCTATGATAAGAGTGGGAGAAAAAGGCGAAGGTAAGTTTAAAAGAGTGACATGGGATGAAGCCTATGAGTATATAAAAGAAAAAACTATCAAAATATTGGATGAAGAAGAAGACAATAGATCATCATTTTTGTTCTGTGCAGGGGAAGGTATGGCTGAACATACTTTCAAAACTTTTTATCAAGCTTTTGGTTCTTCAAACTGGCTCAACCATTCATCAATCTGTCTTCAAACTGTTGCATCTGCTTATGGTTTAACTCTTGGTGCGTATCCTCAATCTGACTTTGAAAATGCAAGATATATTATCCTAGCAGGTGCTAATCGTGCTGAAGCTATAGTGACACCTGATACTATGGATTTGTTTAAAAATGTAAAATCAAATAAAAATGGTGCAAAACTTATCTGTATAGACCCTAGATTTACAAATACTGCAGCAAAATCTGATAAATGGCTACCAATAAAACCTGGAACAGATTTGGCTTTTGTACTAGCTCTTACTTATGTAGTAATCACTGAAGATTTATACAATAAAGAATATGTTGAAAACAATTTCAATGGTTTTGAAGAATACAAAGCAAGTATTTTGGACAACAAATATACACCTGAGTGGGCTGAAGAGATTACTGGTATTTCTGCTAAAGATATTTATACAATTGCTAGAGAGTTTATGCAATATGCTCCAAAATCTATATATTATCCTGGAAGAAGAAGTACTTTTGCAAAAAATGATTTTCAACTTAGACGAGCTATGGCTATATTCCAAGGATTAGGTGGTGGAATTGATTGTGAAGGTGGACTTGTTTTTGGAAGTACACTCAAAATCAAAGGTCACGATGAAGTATCTCCTATGTATGACAATGCAGCTTCAAGAGCAGTAATCAAAAAACTACAAGC
The DNA here is from genome assembly GCA_023229945.1 of Arcobacteraceae bacterium. Classification (GTDB taxonomy): domain Bacteria; phylum Campylobacterota; class Campylobacteria; order Campylobacterales; family Arcobacteraceae; genus UBA6211. The sequence goes on from JALNYH010000004.1 coordinate 10,897, forward strand.
AAAAAGTGGCGAAGCGGGTTATCAAGACTGTGCAATAGTAAGTGGTGGAGGTTCTTGGATAAGCTGGAGAAACAATTTTCTTGATGACAAACAACCATATAAAGTAAGAGGAATGTTTTGTTACAAACACAATCCTGTAATGAATATGCCAAATAGTGCAAAAACTATAGAAATGCTCAAAAAAATGGAATTCTTGGTTTGTATAGATACAATGCCAAGTGATACTGTAATGTACGCTGATGTTGTACTTCCTGAGTGTACTTATTTGGAGAGAACTGACCCTATCAAAACTTTTGGTGGTACTGAACCATCTATTGCAGTAAGAAACAAAGTAATAGACCCTATGTTTGAAAGTAAACCTATAATGGAAATCCTTCACGGTCTAACAAAAAAGATTTCAAAACCTCTTTTTGACATATCAAAAAAACATGATATGGAAGTCCAATCTTTACTTGAAGAATCTAGCGAAGAAGAACTTTATGCTGAATTTGATATAACAATACCATTCAAACACTCTCAAGAAGAGTGTAATGCTCATGCGGTAAGTGACTATCCAGATGCAAAAGAAAAGCTAGAAAAACATGGTGTTTATTACCCAAATATGGATGCGTACTTCAAACAACTTTCAGCTAATGAATTTGAGTATTATCCAAAAAACAAAAGATCTTATCGTGTAAATGAAGGTAGACCAAAAACACCTTCAAATAAAGTTGAATGTAAAATTGATACTTTATCAAAAAATGGAGTTGACTCTATGCCTATATGGAAAGATGAATACAATTACCAAACTTCAAGTGATAAATTCAGACTTCTTACAGGTAGACATGCACAATATACTCAAAGTGGTAGTACAAATAACTCTATGTTAAATGACTTAATGAGAGAAAACTTCATCTGGATAAACAAAAAAGTAGCTACCCAAAAAGGTATTAACTTTGGAGATATGATAGAAGTTAGTTCAAAAATTGGAAAAACTAGACTCAAAGCTTATCCTACAGAAAAAATAGCACCTGATCAACTGTTTTTTATACATGGTTTTGGTCAAGAAAGTTCAGCTCTTACATGGGCATATAAAAACGGTGGAAATGATAATGCAGTAATCGAAGATACGATGGAGCCTGTTTATGGTGCTGCTGCTATGCATGAAACTGATGTAGAAATCAAAAAGGTATAACGATGGCAAGATATGGTATGGCACTAGATTATAAAAATTGTATCAATTGCAAAGCTTGTGAAACAGCTTGTAAAGAAGAAAATGGTGTATTGCTTGGTGCAGATAAGCATAGAATTTGGGTAGGTGTTAAAGAAGTAGAAGGTGAATATCCACATTTGAGTATAGCTTCACAGACTTTTTATCCTAGTCAATGTCAACATTGTGAAGATGCACCTTGTCAAGATGTATGTCCTACAAATGCTACTTATTATGGGGAAAATGGAGATGTCAAAGTAGATCCTGATAAATGTATTTTATGTAGCTATTGTATGAATGCTTGTCCTTATGATGCTAGATATGTAGATGATAGAACTATGACTGTAGATAAATGTACATTTTGTACAGATACAAGGATAGCAAGAGGTGAGACAACAACAGCTTGTCAAAATACATGTCCGACAAAAGTAAGAATTTTTGGAGACTTGGATGACCCAAATAGTGAAATAAGTCAAGTTTTGAGACAAAGAGAGCATTTCACTCTTAAAGCTCACCTTGGTACAAAACCAAAACTATTTTATCTAGTATAAGGAAATAAAATGAGTATTAAAGAATTTATTACAACAATACCTGTAAATAAAATATCTCTAAAGAGTATTTTATCATTTGAAAAAACCGCAACCAATTTATTATTGGCTGCAATAATAGTAACATTTTTGGCAATGTTTGCTATAGGAGTAGTTACATATCTTATACATGGTCATCATGCTTATAATGTCACTAGAGAACACCCATGGGGGCTTTTGATAGCAGTATATATCTTTTTTGTGGTTAGCTCCACTGGACTTTGTATAGTTGGCTCACTTGGTGATGTATTTGGATTCAAAGATTATATTGAGATTTCAAAAAGAGCTATTTTTGGCTCAATTGTTACTATAGTTGCTGGATTTGCTGTGATTGCTTTTGAGATAGGTCATCCAGTCACTATGCTAATATACAATGTTCTTACACCAGGGTTTACAAGTGCGATTTGGTGGATGGGTACACTTTATGGACTTTATCTTACATTTATGGTTATAGAGTTTGTATTTTTGCTAAAACACGATATGAAAATGGCTAGAATTTTTGGTCTTACTGGGCTTTTAGTAGGTCTTGCAGCTCACTCAAATCTTGGTGGAGTATTTGGATTTTTAAATGCTAGAACTATATCAAATGGTGTGTTTTATCCAACATATTTCATATTGACAGCATTTATTACAGGTATATTCTTGGCATTTATAATGTATGGATTTAGATATAAGCTGAACTTTACTGAAAGTGGTAAAAAGATGCTTACAAATCTAGCAAAAATCCAAGGACTTCTTATATCAATATTGATATTTTTTGTGACATGGAAAATGCTAACAGATGTATATGGTGGTATGCCAAATCGTGCTGAAGTTGCAGTTCATATACTTCAAAGCTGGACTTTTTGGGCTGAAGTAATACTTGCTATGGTGATACCACTATTTATCATCCTAAAAAGTAGTGGTTCAAATGTAGTAGGAATGTTTTGGGCTTCAATCAGTGGTATGGTAGGAGTGTTTTTTATGAGATACAATCTTGTTCATGATACTCAGCTAAAACCACTGCAAACATTGAAAACTACAGAATATCAACTTGTTCCTACATGGGTGGAATATTTTCCATCAAGTACAGAAATTATGATTTCTCTAGGTGGTCTTGGGCTTTGTATGCTATTGTATTATATCGGTACAAAAGCTTTCAACCTTGATGACGAACATATTGAACATAAGGCTTAAACAATGAAAAAACTATTACTTACTCTTCTTTTGTGTGAAATGTTATTTGCGAATGAAAGTGCTAAAGATTTAGCAGTAAAAGAAGCTTCTAATGCTTTACATAAGCTACATGAAATGATGTCTACAAATGTAAAAACTAGAATTTCTGATAAAGGAATCTACGCTGGTGCAAAATTTTGTGTAAATGAATCTTATTCAAAGATTGAAGAGTTAAGTAAAAGTTTAGGAGAAAATATCTCACTCAAAAGGGTGAGTTTAAAAAACAGAAACCCAAAATCTTATCCTTCAGAAGATGAAGTCAAGATTTTGGAAGCATTTGAGCTTATCGAAAAATCAAATGCTTATCTTCCTAGTGAAATAGTGCAACTAAATAATGACGGAGAATACAAGATTTATTTTCCATCTACAATGTCAAATAAAAGTTGTAAATCTTGCCATGGAGCACAAAAAGGAGTGGACATACAAGTACAAGAACTAATCAAAAGTAAATATCCAAACGATAAAGCTATTGATTTTGTTAGTGGTCAAGTCAGAGGTGCTGTCATAGTTACAGTAAAACAAAAACAATAAATCTTAAAACAAAGGAATCATTATGAAAATCTTAAATCTAACATCGGCATGTATCGTAGCAGGTATTTTGGCTTCATCTGCTCTAGCAGTAGAAACAAATCAAGAGACTATTTATGTCAAAAAATGTTCAGAATGTCATGGTATGAATGGTGAAGGTAATCCAGTAAAAAAAGGTCCTTCTTTGGATCATCAAAGTATTATTGATTTAAATATCACAATACTTGATTTACAAGGTGAACTTTCAATCAATGGTAGTAGCAGTGGCGAACATATAGATATGGAGCATAACATAAGAGCATTTGAAAAAGAAGGATATATTATCAGACCTCTTGATATGTCTAAGTTTATATACAACTCGTTTAACCCTGAAGCAAAAAAATAATTACTTCTTTAAGACTCTATGAATCACTTTTCATAGAGCCTTAGTCTTACATTCTAACATAATCACTTTCTACTAAATTACAATAAATATATTAACAATCAATATTTTATAAGATAAATTAAGAGTTTTTAAATTTAATTAAGAGTACAATTATTATAATTTTTTAATTTATACTTGTTTATACTTTTCTTATCTAGTTTTAAGAGTATTTTCAATATAATCGTTTTATGAATTTTTTAGAAACAGCATATGAGTATAGGAATATATGTGAATAAAGTGCTACAAATTAAAGATATTATGACAACCAATTTAATTACGGCTTCATCTGAGTCAACTTTTGAAGAAGTTTTAAATTTGATGCAAAAATATCAAATATCATCTGTAATAATAGAAAAAAATAAAGAACCAATAGGTATATGCACATATTTAGAGGTAATTAATGCTGTATCAATATACAAATCAAAAGAAAATATTAATTTAATTGATATAATCAGTAAAGATATAGTTACTGTAACTTTAGATGAATCAGTGCATAATAGCTATAAAAAACTATTAGCAAGTGGTAAAAAACATTTAATAGTAGTAAATGATGATAACTTATTAGAAGGTATTGTTACTGGAAGTGATTTATTTAAACACGCTCAATACAATGAACAAATAAAATTTAAAACTATTTTTGATTTAAGCCCAGATACCATAATCATAATAGACCCAATTAGTTTAGATATTATTCATTTCAATCAACAAGCCCTTATTAGATTGGGTTACTCTGAACAAGAACTAACTAACTTAAAAATATCTGATTTAGATATGATTACAACACCTTTTTATACACAACAAGGTATTGATAATTTAGAACAATATGAACATACAACATTTGAAACAAAATTCAAAATCAAAAATGGTAGTTTTATTAATGTAAATATTTCCATTAGCTTACTAAATTTTGACAACAATAACTTTATTATGATATTTTGTAAAGATATTACTCAAGAAAAACTTTATGAATCTAGAATAGAAAATATAACAAATTATGATCAGCTTACAGGACTTTCAACTCAATATTTATTTAAATCATATTTAAAACAAATTTTATTAAAAAGAGATATAGCAGGCAAATTTTTGAGTGTCCTCAAAATAGATATAGATGATTTTGGAAATATCAACAATAGCTTAGGTCATGAAATAGGTGATGAAGTTTTGAAAATAGTTGCAGAAAAACTTCGTAATTTTTTCAGAAAAGAAGATTTGATAGGTAGATTTGATAATGATTTATTAAGTAGATTTGGTGGAGATGAATTTGGGGTAATTCTTGAGTACCTAAACAACAAAGAAGACTTAATAATGATTGTATCAAGAGTTATGGAAGAGTTTAAGCATTTAGTTATTTTAAAAAATGGTTTTGAATTATATTTGAGTCTTAGTATTGGAATATCTGTCATACCTTATGGATTTGCAACTGCTGAAGACCTCATAGATTTTGCTGATATTGCACTCAGAAATGCAAAGGCTCAACAAAAAGGTAGCTTTAGATTTTATGAAAATATACTCACCACAAAAGCAAAAGAAAAACTAGAACTGGAAATGAAACTTCGTCAAGTAGTAGATAATCATGAACTTGAAGTTTATTATCAACCACAAGTTGACATACTTACAGGTCAAATCAAAGGTATGGAAGCACTTGTAAGATGGATAAATAAAGATGGTGTTATTGTATCTCCAGCTTCTTTTATACCTCTTGCTGAGGATGTAGGATGTATTTATAAAATAGGTCATTGGGTATTACTAGAAGCTTGTTTGAGTGCTAAGAAATGGTTAGAAAATGGTAATGATTTGATATTGAGTGTAAATCTTTCTATGCAACAAATTTTACATGATGATATAGTTGACCATATTAGAGAAATATTAGTAGCCACAAATTATCCTCCAAGTCAATTGGAACTTGAGATTACAGAAAGTGGTATGATGGAAGACCCTTCTAGAGTTATTTTTACTTTATATAAAATCAAAGCATTGGGGGTAAAACTAGCAATTGATGATTTTGGTACAGGATATTCTTCACTTGCATACTTAAAAAAATTTCCAATTGACATACTAAAAATTGACAAAAGTTTTATTGATGAATTACCATCAGATAAAGATTCTATTACTATAGTAAAGACTATTATTGCCATGGCTAAATCTATGGGATATAAAACTATAGCTGAAGGTGTAGAAAATCAGGAACAACTTGATTTTTTAGCTACAGTTGGATGCGATTTGTATCAAGGTTTTCTAAAAAGCAAACCAGTCAACAAATTCGATTTTGAAAAGTTAATTATTAAGGACAATCTACAAATCTAATATCTTTATTCGAAAATTTTAATCTAAAATGATTATATACAAACAATAAGTTATTAGATTTAATTAAAATCTTCCTTTGTACACCCCATGAAAGTTAAGAACTTCATTAAATATTGTTTACTAAAATGATTTTTCATATCTTCAAACATTATTTTAAAAGCATCAAATGATGACATTCTTTCTTTATATACTCTTCTTGTAGTCAGTGCATTAAAAACATCACATATTGATATTATTTTAGCAAGATTATCAATTTCTTTTTCTTTAAGATTGAGTGGATAGCCACTACCATCACATTTCTCATGATGTTGCATAACTAAATTTATCAATCTTTGATTTTCACCACACTCTTGTAATAATTTAGCTCCAAGCATAGAATGATTTTTTACTTGTTCAAATTCTTGTTGTGTTAGACGACTATCTTTACTAATAATATCGTGGGGAATCAATTTTTTGCCAATATCATGAAGCATAGCTGCTTTACCAAGTAACTCTAACTCTTCTAAATCTAACTTCAAAAAACTACCAAAGCCTATAGCATATGTAGCTACATCTACGCAATGTGTATATGTATAATAGTCATATGATGTTACTTTGAGCATAGAATACATAGCTTTTTTATCACTTAAGATAAGCTGTATAGAATGATTAAGTATACTATTGACCTTTTGCAAATTTTCTGAAGTTAGGTCACTTTGAAACAAATCATTAATAGTTTCAGAAGCAATTTCTTTTATCAGAGATGATTTTACATCTAAACTTATATTTCTATCTTCAAGTAAAGTTTTAATATGTTTTTGTATATAACCTTGATATAAACTTTTGTCTGAATCCAATATGTATATATCTGATTGTTTTTGGTCAAGAGAAAAACATTGCAAACTTTTATTAAATACTGTACTTTTTGTCAATAATAAATCAAAAATTTTATCGTCAGTTTTTCTATATATACTATAAGGATAACTTTCGCCATATTTCAATATATCTTTTTTAATTGGTAAGAATTTATATGTTTGTTGCAAGTATCTTTTTGTCATTTTTCCCCTCTTTTTTCAACTTAAGAATACATTTATTAAATTTTAAGTATAATTATAATGAACAAGTAATAAAGCTTTTATAAATATTATCTAATATAAACTTAAAATTATATTAAAATTACTTAAAAATTCTTCTTATAAAAGTTATTTCATAGATAAAAAATATCTTATTTTGCATATAATTCATATTTTATTTATATTAGTTTAATTAAAGTATGTTATAATGTCAAATCAAATTATAATATAGGTAGTTCAAGTCATGAAAATTCTTATTGTCGATGATAGTTCAACTATCAGAAAGATATTAAATAATGTATTGATGGAAATGGGATATACAAAAGATAATATTTATGAAGCTCCCGATGGTGCGAAAGCTTGGAATCTCCTATGTCAACATAAGTACAATTTACTTTTGACAGATTGGAATATGCCTATTATGAGTGGACTGGAGCTTGTAAGAAAAACTAGAACTATATCCAAGTCAAATAAACAAATTCCTATTATTATGATAACAACGGAAGGTTCAAAAGAAGATGTAATTGAAGCATTAAAAGCTGGAGTTACAAATTATGTAGTAAAACCTTTTAATAAAGATATTTTAAAACAAAAGATAACAGATACATTAAATAAAGCATCTTTTATACTATAAAACTGGAGATTTTATGAAAAGTACAACAGTAACAGTTGATTTAGATAAGTTAGAAAAACTGCTCAATAAAGTTGGTGATATGGTAATCACAAATTCCATGATGTCACAATCTATAGAAAACCTACCAACTAGCGATGAAAAAAAAGAATTATTGGAAAAAACTACTTTATTTCAAAGACATATCAAAGAGCTTCAAGATTATGCTATGGATATAAGAATGGTCAAAATCAAAACTATTTTTGATAGCTATCAATCAATTATTACAAACGAATCAACTCAACATAATAAATTGGTAAACCTTATATTAAAAGGTGAAGAGACAAATATAGACAAATCTATGATTGAAACTCTAAATCTACCACTCAAAAGTATTATTGCAAATGCTGTCATACATGGTATTGAATCACCAGATGTTAGAATAGCAAAAGGGAAAAATGAATGTGGATATATTTGTGTGTCAGCAGAGCAAATAAATGAGCAAATTTATATCACAATACAAGATGATGGTAAAGGTATTGATGTAGAATCTATGGATTTAGATGCTCAAAATATAACTGAAGAAGATATGGAAAGTGATGACTTGACTATCAATAAAATAAAATATATTGTAGAAAAGCTAAATGGAAGAGTTGAAATATCTTCAAATATAGATGAAGGGACAAAGCTCACTCTTATTATGCCTCTTACTCTATCTATTCTTGATGGTTTGAATGTAAGAGTTGGTGAGAATATATTTATTTTGCCTACAAATTCTATAATAGAATCACTACAACCAACCAAAGAAATGATCAAAATTGTAGGAGATGGTAGCTCACAACTATTGATGCTTAGAGAAGAATTTATACCTATTCTCAAACTTTATAAATATCTTGACTTAGAGCCATCTACTAAGGATTTTACAAAAGGGATATTGATACTAGTCAAAGCAAACAACCAAAAAGCTGCATTATTTGTAGATGAGTTTTTGCAACAACAACAAATTGTAGTCAAACCAATAGAAATTAACTACAAAAAAGTATTAGGAATTAGTGGTGCTACAGTCAGAGGAAACGGAAGTATAGGTCTTATACTAGATGTAAAAAGTATTCTTGAAAATGCAAAATTAAACAATCAAATAATAAGGTGATAAAATGAATTTATCAACTCAGAATCAGAATACTACAGAAAATACAAGGCATCAATTGGCTGTATTTTATACTGGCACAAAAAATATCTATGCTATCAATATCGCAAAAATTAAAGCTTTTATAATAGCACAAGATGTAAGTATAAATGATGTGCCAAATGATAATATGATAATAAGCGGAATAGCCACAATAAGAGGTGAGCCTATTACGCTAGTCAATCTTGATATTTGGCTTGGTAATAAACCTCGTCCAATGGAAGAATATAAACTTATTATATATTGTGAATTTAACAGAAGAAAAATAGGGATATTAGTAACACAAATGTTAGATATTGTAGAAAAAACCACAAAAGAGCTTAAATATTCACAAGATGAAAATATAAAAACAAGTTTTACTACTTATGTAAAAGTGAATAATAAAGATGAATATTGTGTAGTTTTCAATGCTGAACAACTATTGCAAGATATAGGATTTAGATGTGACAAAGATGATATTGATAAATTTCACGCAATGCCTATAAAAAGTAATAAACTAATTCTTGTAGCAGAAGATAGTCAAATAGCAAGAGATATTTTGATTGATTTTTTTGATGCAATCAATGCTAATTATGAAATGTTTAATAATGGAAAAGAATTACTTGATAGACTTCAACAAATAGACTTAGATAATATAGCTTTGGTTATTACTGATTTAGAAATGCCTATAATTGATGGTTATGAAGTCTCAAAAGCAATCAAATCAAATCAACTTTATAATCATATTCCTATCATAGTAAATTCAAGTATGGCTACTGATTCGGTTACAAAAGAATTACAAAAAATTGGTGTTGAAAAATTTGTAGAAAAAACAGATTTGGATACATTACATACATATATTGATATTTTGATATAAGATGCCAAAAAATGGAGATTTCATTAGCTTTTATTTGCCTAGCCATTATACTTTTTGATTTAGAACAAGTTGAAGAATAACTTTTAATATAATTTTTACTTATTAAAATAATAAGTTTAAGCGATTATTAATAATTTTTTAAGCTTACTCAAAGTTTGTTTTATATAAAATCCCGTACTTTATATTCATAATTACTTTATGTTTGTAATATAAATCTTTTAATTGTATTTAGATTACTCTTTAAGGAATTATTTTTGCATACTAAAAATTATGATATGACATTACATGTATAAATCATAGGGGGATTTTAATGAGCGTAAAAAATAGGTTAATTTTATTGGCATCTGTTTTGCTAATAGGTATTATTGTGGTAGGAGCAATTGCATTTAAAGCAACATCTTCTTGGGAAAGTGATATGACAAAGGTAGGAGAAGATAGAATACCTGGTGTAGTATACTTATCAAATTTAAATAGAGAAAGAATGGTAATAAGAGCACAGACTTTAAATGTTTATGCTTTTGAAAACAATTATTCTGCAAGTTCTAATTTCCAAGATATAGCATCACAAAGAGCTAAAAGTTGGAAAATAATAGAAGAAAACTTTGAAAAGTTTGTCAATCTTCCAAGAGCTAGTGAAAAAGGAAGACAAGCTGTAGCAAAGCTCAATGATGAATATAAGGCTTGGAGAAATATTTATGTTACTCTAGATGGAATTATTAGCAAACTTATCAATAATTCAGATTCTCAAATACAAAAAAATTTATTTGAAGAATATAGAAAAGCAGTAGCTAGTATGGTGCCTATATCAAATGCAATGGGTGCAACAATGGATGAACTAACTTCTACAAATCTAACTAATACAACAAATATGATTGATAATGCAAATTCAACTGCGCATTTTTTCCTAATTATTGTAGTTATTGCTATTTTAGTCTCTATTATTGTTGGGGCAATATTAACTTTTACAACAATAAATAGTATCATAAGCTCACTAACAAAAGTTTCAGTTGGACTAGATGGGTTCTTCGCCTTTATCAATAGACAAACATCAACTATATCACATATAGAGCTAAATAGCCAAGATGAATTTGGTCAAATGGCAAATGAAGTTAATAATGCTATAGACAAAACTGTAAAAGAAATAGAACAAGACAATAAACTTATAGCTGAAATAGATGATATTATAGAAAAAGTTGATAATGGCTTTTATTTTTATACAATCAAAGGTACTTCATCTAACCCTATGACAAATAGTATCAAAGATAAAGTAAATCAACTAGTAACCGGTACAAATCAGCAAATACAACTAGTCGTAGATACTCTTGTAAGATATGGTGAAAGTGATTTTAATTATGTTTATGACCCTAAAGCAAATGAAAACATGAACGGAAGTTTTGGATCTTTAGTAGCATCTACTATGCTTATAGGAAACAATGTCTCTGAACTAATTGGTATGATAGTAAATGCTGGTGAAAAACTAAATATAGATACAGATATACTTGAAGAAACATCAAATAACTTGGCAAGATCTAGCAACGAACAAGCAGCTTCACTAGAAGAAACTGCAGCTGCGCTAGAAGAAATTACTAGTACTATTATCAATAATAATGAAAACATAAATAAAATCTTGATAAATTCTAAAGAGCTAAATAATTCTGTAGACATTGGTCAAAACTTGGCAAATCAAACAGCATTATCTATGGAAGAAATCAATACTCAGGTAAATCTAATCAATGATGCTATCACAGTAATTGACCAAATCGCATTCCAAACAAATATTCTTTCCCTTAACGCTGCAGTTGAAGCTGCAACTGCAGGAGAGGCGGGAAAAGGATTTGCAGTGGTTGCTGGAGAGGTTAGAAATCTAGCTTCAAGAAGTGCTGATGCTGCTCGTGAGATAAAAGCAATTGTTGAAAATGCTACAAGTAAAGCAAATCAAGGTAAATCTATCAGTAATGATATGATAAAAGGTTATCAAGCATTAAATCAAAACATTCAAAGTACAGTTCATTTGATAAATGACATTGCAAATGCGTCAAAAGAACAACAAGAAGGATTAGAACAAATCAATGATGCAGTAACAGAGCTAGATCAAGCTACACAACAAAATGCAGCAGAAGCTTCAAAAATAAGTGATCTTGTTCAAGAAGTTTCAAAACTATCAAATGACCTTGTCACAGCAGCTAGTAGAGCAAAATTCAAACCTGAAGCTAGACAACAAGTAAGTGATGTAGAATTGGTTTTCCAAACTGCAAAACTAAAAAATGACCATATTAGATTTAAAATGACAAACTTTCACAAACTTGATGATAGAAAAGCTGTAACAGTTACAGATCATCATAGTTGTGCTTTAGGTAAATGGGTAGATGAGCAACTAAGAGCCAATAAACCATTTACAAAAACATCTTCATGGCAAGAATTTATGAATAATCACTTGACTGTTCACCAAAAAGTAAAAGAATATATGGATAAATCAGCGCTAAATGCAACAAATCATGAGCTCAAAAAAATATCTCAAGAAATTGAACATGCTACAATTGGTGTATTTAAAGGACTTAATCAAGTCAAAATTGATAATGGGAAAGCTATAAAAGAAGAAACAACAAAACACTCTATACATCAAATATCTCATACTAAAGATGTAAAAAGTGCATCCAAACATGTAGTGAAAAAACCTATTGCAAAACCAATAAGTTCATCACATACACATTCAGGTAGTTGTTGTACACCAACTGCAACCAAAATAAAACCAATTGTATCAAGCCATGGATCAAAAGATACAGAATGGGAAGCATTTTAAGACTTATATTCTCAATTCAAGCTACAGTATCATAATAACCAAAATACTTTGACTCCGAATTTGATTCGGAGTCTTTTCTATGAATTAATCAGAAAGTTTAATTACTATCAAATCACTACATATATAAAATATTATATGAACTTTAAGTAATTATTAAGAGAACATTACTTATAATTACAGAATTGTTATAATTGTCAAATTAGAATTATTACTTTTAAAAAGTAATTCAAAGAAAGGTCTCATATAATGTACAAGTTTATCAACTCGTTATCAACAGAAACAAAGTTCCACTTCAACCAATTCGTGGCACAATTCGGATTTATGCTTATTGCTATAGTTGGCTATTTATTTCATGATAGCTTAAATACACTGATAGTTTTAAATATTATTTTTGCAGTATTATTTATAATTATAAATCATATGTTTATACAATCAGCAAAGCAAAGAGCCTCTAGGTTTAAAAAATATTTTGATAATTTCTTAAAATTTGTCTCTTTTGAAACAAATAAATATACACCAGCAATAATTTATGGAAAAGATGAAATAGCAGATATGCTAAAAATGCTTAATGAGACAGCATCAAAATATGATATCAAACTCAAAGAAGATATGAAAGTAATGGGTGAAACAGTTTTGGTTGCAGATAAATTAGAACAAGGTATATATAGCTATACCGTAGTAGCTGATACACACAATCCTATGATTAAAACTCTTAGAAAAACACTAAATCATATGCTTCATATAATGGATAAAAATATAAAAGAATTAAATCAAACAGTAACTAGTTATACAAATGATGATTTTACAAAAAGAATAAAAGTACACCCAAGATTGAAAGCACAAATGAAAGAACTAATGGAAGGCGTAAATAAACTAGGTGATACTTTGGCTCAGAATGCAAAAGAAAATCTACATAATGGACAAATTCTTGAAACAAACTCTCAACATATGGCTCAAGCTACACAAAATCTTGCACACCGTGCAAATGAACAAGCAGCATCACTAGAACAAACGGCAGCTGCGGTTGAAGAAATCACAAGTATTACAAAAAATAATGCCTCAAATACTACAGCTATGGCAACTTTGGGTCAAAATGTAAAAACAGCAGTAAGCAAAGGTCAAGCACTCGCATCTCAAACAGCAACTTCAATGGATGAAATTAATGCTCAAGTCAATGCAATAAACGAAGCAATAGCTGTAATTGATCAAATTGCATTTCAGACAAATATACTTTCACTAAATGCTGCAGTTGAAGCTGCAACTGCAGGTGAGGCTGGAAAAGGATTTGCGGTCGTTGCCGCAGAGGTAAGAAATCTAGCTTCAAGAAGTGCAGAAGCTGCAAAAGAAATCAAAGCTATAGTTGAAAATGCTACAAATAAAGCAAACCAAGGTAAATCTATAAGTACTGAGATGATTAGAGGGTATGAAGAATTAAATTCTCATATTACAAAAACTATTTCATTAATAGGTGATGTAAGCAATGCTAGTAAAGAACAAGAAACTGGAATACTGCAAATCAATGATTCAGTGAATATGCTTGACCGTGTAACTCAAGAAAATGCTAGTGAAGCTGACAAAGTTTCTTCTATTGCCAATGAAGTATTAGAGTTGTCTCAGTCATTACTACAAAGTGCTAAAACAAAGAAATTTTAAACATAGTTAGAATATAAAAATTAAGGAGAGTTATTGTGTCAAAAGAAATAATACTAGATGATTATGCTTTTTTGGTTAGTGAAACCGATGAAAAAGGGATTATAAATTTTGCTAATGATGATTTTTGTAAAATCGCTGGATATGATTTGGATGAATTGATACGCACAAATCATAACATTGTAAGACATCAAGACATGCCTAAAATTGCTTTCAAACAACTGTGGGATACTATAAAACAAGGTAAAACTTGGGATGGTTATGTCAAAAATAAATGTAGAAATGGGGATTATTATTGGGTTTATGCTACTGTTTATCCTTTTCAAAGCTATGATGGAAATAATGGATATTTATCTTGTAGAAGAAAAGCAAGTCGTGAAGAAATAGAAGTTCATGAAGCATTATATAAAAAACTCAAAAAAGAAGAAATTTAGAGGTTTATGAGAATTAGAAGAAATGTTTATATCATCACCCCCAAATAGAATAAAGCCATTACTACTACGAGATGTCAAAACTGAAGCATTATTGGTTTTTATTAGAACTACTCTAGAACAGTTTTTTAGAGATATTGACTCTGGGGCAATTAGTATCCAAATTGGCTCACAAGATGACCAAAGTGAAATATATAATATTCTCAAAACTCTTTTATCAAATCTACAAGATACTATTATTAGCTCATCTACATTAAGACAGTTTGCAAATACTCCAAAACAAAATAGTGCTATGATATATCTTATAAAAAAAGAACTTCCATTATTGCACTATTATGATTCTATAGTGCGACAAATAGAAATTTCTTTAAAATCTGGTGAAAACTGGATACCAGAACAGCTTGTAATTGCACTTTTAAGTGAATGGATACTAGAAGAAGAAAAATCAATTGATATATTCCCTTATCTTAAGCAAATCGACTATATTCAACTACTAAGTAAATACGATAGCACACGACTTGAAGTCAAACAAGCAGGCAATATACACAACGCTTTAGTAATATCAAATATGTACAAAGTAGCCACTGAACTTATAGAAAAATTAAAAAAAACAAAATATACTATAAAACAACCTAACAAAAAAATTCGAAAAAAATAAAAATTCGAAGAAGTAGATATCCCTACAATTAATCAGATAAAATTTATTAATAATTATCGTATATTATATATATTCTTTATTATATGTTCATAAGTAAACTTATTGTAGTATTACTTCTATTAAAATATAGAGAAAAGTCTTTTTGTAATTCCTAAATGGAAGAATTATAATAGATTAAAACAAAGGTTTTAAAATGGCAGAAATAGCTTTATTAAGTGCGATATTAAGTGGTGTATTATTTACACCTTTATTAGCATCTGAGCATGTAGTGGATCAATTAGGTAGAAAATTTATTCCATCTACTTTAAATGTAAAAGTTGGTGATACAATAAGATTAAAAAACTCTGATTCATTTGCACACAATGCTTACACAGATGACTACCAAAATGAGTTTGATAGTGGCATGCAAAAAAGTGGTGAAGATACATTAATAAATATTAAAGCTAAAACTCACTTTAAAGTTCAATGTGCAATACATCCTGAAATGTTGCTTCATATTGAAGTTGATTAAAATATAACTTAATCATGCTTATCTTGAAGTTTTATCCCATCTGTTTAAAGACTATCTATAATCAAAATCTTGAGTATTACATCCCATAAAGTTAATAAACTTTTTTAATAAGCTATTGCTTAAATGACCTTTCATTTCACACATAATTTTAAACGCCTCAAAAGATGGCATTCTATTTTTATAAGTTCTTCTTGTTGTAAGAGCATTAAAAACATCACATACTGCAATTATTTGAGCTAAGTATTCAATCTCATCCTCCACAAGACCAAAAGGATAACCACTTCCATCACACTTCTCATGATGTTGTAAAACAAGTTTTATAAGTCTTTCATCGGTTTCACCGCACTCTCGTAATACTTTTACACTTAATTGAGGATGTTCTTTTACCATTTCAAATTCTTCATGAGTTAGTTTTTCTTTTTTCCCTATGATTGTATAAGGAATAAGTTTTTTACCAATATCATGTAACATCGCTGCTTTACCAAGTATTGCCAATTCTTGTTTATCTAGATTCAAATAACTACCGAAACCTATAGCATATGTAGCAACATCAACACAATGAGTATATGTATAATAGTCATATGATGTTACTTTGAGCATAGAATACATAGCATTTTTATCACTTAAGATAAGCTGTATAGAATTATCTAAGATTTTATCAACTTTTTGTAAATTTTTACTATTAACCTCACTTTCAAATAAATCATACATAGTCTCACTAGCAATATCTTTGATAAGAGAAGATTTTATATCCAAATTAATCTGTTCATCATTTAAAATATCAGTTATATGTTTTTGTATATATTCATGATATAAATCTTTATCTTCTTCCATTATATATATTTTTGTTTGTTTTTCATCAAGAAAAAAGCATTGAATACTTTTATTAAAAACTTCACTTTTTTTCAACAACAAATCAAATATTTTTTCATCTGTTTTTCTATAAATATTATAAGGATAACTTTGTCCACTTTTTAGAGACTCTTTTGGTATTAATACAAATTTATACATTTGGTCAACTAATTTTTTTTCCATAACAAACCTCTTAATTAGAATTAAAAATAAAATAATATATGTAATAAAAATAAATAACTAATAAATATCACAATCAGAAATATTATCTAATTTATACTTAAATTTATATTATGTTATATTTTAGACATAAAAGTATATATTAAATGTGATTAAGATGATTAGTATATGAATATTAAGTATAATATAAGACGATAGTCATTATAATTCTTTATAAAATAATCAATGAAAGAGATATTTAATGTTTGATAATAATTTTTTTAAAGAAGTCACTATATTATATGTTGAAGATGATGACCAAGCAAGGGAATCTTTATCTGAAATATTATCAAGATTCTTTAAAAAAATAATAACAGCAAAGAATGCAAATGAAGGTTATCAAATATTTATTGATGATTTCAATACAACAAAAGAAATTACACTTATAATTTCAGATATTAATATGCCAAATAAAAATGGGCTTGTGATGATAAAAGAAATCAAAGAAATAAATCAAAATATCCCTTTTATCCTTTTGACTGCTCATAATGAATCTAAATATATGCTAGAAGCTATCAAACTTGGTGTTTCTCACTATATTTTAAAACCAATTATTGTAGAAAATCTAATGACCCATATCAAAGAGTTATGCGGACATATCTATCAAGAACGCAAAATCATCAATCAACAAAAATCACTTTGTCAATATATCAATATCGTTGATCAAGTTGCTATTATTTCCAGTACAGACCCAAAAGGAATTATTACGAGTGTAAATGATATATTTTGTGAAATAAGTGGATATTCAAAAGAAGAACTTATTGGGCGACCTCATAATATTTTGAGACATCCAGATATGCCATCAAGTGCATTCAAAGATTTGTGGGATACTATCAAGTCTGGAAATACATGGAAAGGCAAAGTAAAAAATCGTGCAAAAAATGGCAATGCTTATTATGTAGAAGCGACTATTTTCCCAGTTTTTTGTGATGATAACAAAAAACTAAAAGGCTATATGGGTATAAGATTTCTTACTACAGATATTGAGATAGAAAAAAGAACTTTTAAGCAAAAAGTAATCAAAAATTTAATTGAACACAAATCATTGATGTGTGCATATGAAGAAACTATTGAGCATATGCGTTATGAAATACATACACTAAATGCAAAATTGAATATGTTTGATAATCAAGAGATGATTTTTGAGACGCTACATAAACAAAGAGAAAAAAATGCTAGATTGCTTTCTCAAATCTCATCTTATGAAAAACAACTCGAATCAAGTATGATGCAAAATCAGCAAATTGCAAAGAAAGCTAGAGAAAGTGAAAACAAAGCAGTTGAAGCATTAAAAACATTTAAAATCAGATTTGATAGTATGCAATATTCATTAAAAGTAAAAGAAAATGAACTGCTAGAAAAAGAAAAAGTGATACTTTCTTATCAAGATAGATTAGCACAAAGTCTAAAAAATAATGAAGATTTAAGAGATGTCATCAACCACAGAGAAAAAGAGCTAAAAGAAAAAAAATAAAATTAGCATTATTCAATAAATAATTATGTTTTTAAATTTTGATTAAATGCTATTTTATTTCTTCATATTACCTGATTGCCATATATATTTTTTTAAGTATAATTTAAAATGATAAAATGAATATTAAATGAAATTAAGCATTTAATATTGCATAAATTATATTGTTCTTTTGAGTCTATTTTATTTAAAAAAAAACGAAAATTATTTGTATATAATAATAATTATTGATAGGCTTATTCTCTTAAGAGCCTCATATTTTGTATCTATTGTGTTACAAAAATGTTATAATAATGTGATTTGACATGTATTATTTATAAAAAAAAACAATAATTAAGCTTCATTTAATCTGTAATATCTTATTATTATATTAATTGTTTTATAAAATATATTTAATTTATAAAATATACATAACCATATAGGAGAAGTTTAATGATACCTAGTCTCACAGTGAAGCAAAAATTTATTTTTGTCTTGTTTTCAATAATTTCAACTTTTGTTGTTTCAATAGGAATTATTTTTTATTCATTTAATAGTATTCAAGGTATAAATAAAATAACGAATTCTAATGTAGCTAAAGAGCTTTCTTTTGCAGAGTTGTCAAATGATGTAAATTTTTTAATAATTTCATACAATAAAGATATTTTGTTGTCAGCTATAACAAAAAATAACAACACTAAACACTTCATAGAACTCAAAAAAAATATTGAAGATAAATTAACTCTTCTTGAAGAAATTATAAAATCATCAAACGATAAACAACTTATTGAAGCAATAGATAGTTTAAAAGTTAGATTCAATGGTTTTACAGCAATAGCAGGTGGTGTTTTTGAAGAGTTTGAATATTCATTAGAAGATGGGATTTTGGCATTAGAAGGGTTACAAAAAGTTGGTGGTTTACTAGACCAAGAAATCTCAGCTTTAGTAGCTATTGCCAACGAAAGATTAGAAAGCAGTATTAAAACAGGAGAAGTTAATATTGAGACTCAAATTAGTAGTTCCAATACACTTATATTGCTATTTATTGCTTTAAGTATTGTTGGGTTGACTTTTACGGTATATGCTATATCAAAATCAGTGATGAATTCCCTAGATTCATTAAACGATGGGCTTCAATCATTCTTCTCATTTCTAAATAAAGAAATACCTTCTTCAAAGTATATAGAAATCAATACAAAAGATGAATTTGCTAACATGGCAGAAATCGTAAATAAAAATATTAAAGATATTGAGCAAGGTTTACAAGAAGATGATATAACAGTTAAAGAAGCATTAGAAACTGTACAAAAAGTAAATAATGGCTACTTAAATATTCAAATATCTTCAAATCCACACAATCCACAATTAATAGCCTTAAAAGACAGTTTAAATAGTATGATTAGATCAACTAAATCAAATATTGATAGTGTACAAAAAGTATTGGCAGAATTTGCTAAATATAAATTTACTTCAAAAGTATCAAATAAAAATATTGAAGGTGATATATCTGAGCTAATAAAAAATGTAAACTTTTTAACTGATGAGATTTCAAACCTCCTTAAACAATCACTCAATATTGGTACTACATTGGATAAGACATCTAATACTTTAGTCGCTAATGTTGATATATTAAATAGAAACTCAAACCAAACAGCAGCAGCTCTAGAAGAAACTTCAGCAGCTTTGGAAGAGATTACAAGTACTATAGTAAATAACTCTTCTAATGTTGTTCAAATGGCAAATTATTCTTCAGAAGTTAGCTCTTCTGCAAAAAAAGGTCAAGAATTAGCAAAAAATACAGCAAGTGCAATGGACGACATTACTACTCAAGTTAGTGCCATAAATGAAGCTATCACAGTAATAGACCAAATAGCATTCCAAACAAATATTCTATCTCTTAATGCTGCAGTTGAAGCTGCAACTGCAGGAGAAGCTGGAAAAGGATTTGCTGTCGTTGCTGCAGAAGTTAGAAATCTAGCTTCAAGAAGTGCTGAAGCTGCTAAAGAGATAAAAAACCTAGTAGAAAATGCTACAACTAAAGCTAATCAAGGTAAGAATATCAGTAATGAAATGATTAAAGGATATGATGAATTACTTAGTAATATACATCAAACAACTACTATGATTAGTGAAATTGCAAACGCTAGCAAAGAACAAGAAGCTGGTATCACTCAAATAAATGATGCAATAACTAAACTTGACAGACAAACACAAGAAAATGCTTCAATTGCAAGTCAAACAAAAGAAATTGCTATTCAAACAGATAGCATAGCAAAAGAACTAGTATCAGATGTTATGAAAAAAGATTTTATTGGTAAAACTGCTTAATAGATAATATCATAAAATAAAAGCTATTTGTAAATTATGACATTCAAACATAATTTACAAATAGCTTTTATGCTATGAATTATTAATAAAAGGATATATGTATGTTAAAAAAAATGACTTTCTTTTTAATGTTATTTAGTATCTCTTATTTATGTGCTGCTGATGGTAAAGCAATAGCAAATAAATTAGGGGTTAGTGCATCCAGTAAAGCTAGTGCACAGTGGGAAAGAGCTGCGTCTCAAGACAGAGAACCTTTTGCTGGGTTAAGTGCTGATGAAAAAAACGCTTTGTTGGATTATTTGATTAAGCATGCAGCTGATTCAAATACACCAGAAGCTGCGGGTATGTAAAAAAAGGAGAAAATATGAAGAAATTGAGTTTAGTAGTTGCGAGTTTACTTATTGGTAATATGACATTAAGTGCAAATAGCGACTTGGAAGCAAAAGTAGCACTGCTTGAAAAACAACTTGCAGAACTAAAAAGTGAATTAAAATCATTTAAAAATGATACAACGGATATTTTAGATAATGTAGAAACTGCTGTTTTAACTGATAAAATCAAATTTGGTCTTACATTTAGAACAAGATTTGATAGTGTAGAAACAAAAAATTCAGCTATGGCTAATAGTAATGAAACTGATAGATTATTTACTACAAAACTAAACTTAAATCTAAAATCAGATATTAGTGATGTTCTAAAGTTTACAGGAAGACTTACTGCATACAAAAACTGGGGTAATAACTACACAAATATGTACAGTAGCTATGATTCTAAAGAAGGAAGAATAGCAAACTCTAGTGGTCTTTTTATGGAAAGAGCATATATTGACTGGACAGCTTTAAGTGGTACAGTACCTGTAATTCTTACAATAGGAAGACAACCAAGTTCTGATGGACCTAGTTGGCAATTTGCTGAAAATAGCGTAAGAAAAGGTACTTATGATGCCCTTATATTTGATGGTGCTGCTGATGGTATAGTTGCTACAATGCCTTTATCAAAAGTAACTGGACTAGAAAATAGTGCATTTAGAGTTGCTTTCGGAAAAGGTGTAGAAAACGAATCTTATGAAAATGCAACTGGTATGAATAATAGCCTAAAAGACAATAATGTTTATGGTGTATTTGCAGAAAGTTCACTCCCTGGACTAAATGATTCTTTAGTTCAATTAAGCTATGCAACTGCAAAAGATGTTGTAGCTGATAGTAATGTAGCGAATAGTCCATCAAACAATGTTGGTGATTTAGCATGGTATGGTATTTTATTTGAAGCATCAAATATCCAAAATAGCGGTTTAGATTTATTTGCTCACTATGCTCATAGTAAAGGTAAACCAAATAATAAAACTGTTGAAATAGATATGACAGGTGATGGACTTAAAGATTATGATTTTGGATTAATCAATGGTTCAGGAAATTCATACTGGCTTGGTGCTAGATATGATGTTGGTTTTGGTAAAATCGGTTTAGAGTACAATCATGGTAGCAAAAACTGGTTTTCTATGACAGGAGGAAGTTTAGACCCACTAAACAAACTTGCAACTAGAGGAAATGTAACTGATATTTATTTTATCAAAAATATAGACAGAAACGCTCATGTTAAAGTAGGATATATGGATATGGACTATAAATATAGTGGTTCTGGTATGCATATAGGAACACCTATGGCAGATAAAACTGATAGAAAAAATGGTTATTTAGAATTTGTAGTTAATTTCTAAAACATAAAATCTGTTCTCCCAAAAAGGTAGTATTTTCTCAGTACTACCTTTTTCCTTTTCTTGTTCTTTTCCAAGAATATTACATAACTTGGGTTAAATAATCTTTTACATTTTTCAAGTTTGAATCAATATCTATATTATTAAGTCTATGCATAGCTAAATTTATCTGTGAATAATATGACAATAAAGCATTGGATACTTTTATAAAATTTTTTATATACTTATCTTCAATCCCCAAACTTTGCAATGAATCAATTTCATTTTTGATTTGAGTTAAATCATCTCCTCCAAATGATAAATTTGCAAACTTCAATTTTATAAAATCGATTCTTTTCCTGTTATCATTATTCAAAGCTAAATAGCCCAAATCATTATTATCAGAAATATATGTCAATGCATTGTATGCAAAAGCTTTACTTGATTTCAGTCGTTCAATTTGCAACTTTTTGTTGCTATAAATTTTTTGTATATTAGTCAATTTGTTTATATAACTTTTATCTAATTCATTGATTTTGCCATCGTCAATTAAATATTCTAAAATAGTTTCAAAAGAGTTGATTTTAGTAGCTATATCATCAAACACAACTAACCCTATTTTCTGATTGACGAAGTCGTTGATATAACTATTTAACTCTATCAATTTATTTATCTGATTATTGTGATGAGAATAAAGATAGATTTTTTGTTTAATTTCTTGAATATAAATATATGATGAAATCAATATTATCAAGAAAAATGCCAATATCCAAAATTTAATATTATAAATCCGTGGTAAAAACTTATTTAACATAAGCTATCTCCCCATTCAATGATTTCAAGAATTCTACAATTTTTAATATCTCTTTACTGCTAGTATCACGACCTACTTGATATCTTAGCATGATTTCTACAGCACTAAATAAATTATCAGCACTACCATCATGAAAATATGGCGGAGTCAATTCTACATTTCTAAGACTAGGAACTTTGAAATAAAATCTATCTTCTTCTTCTTTTGTTACATTATATAAACCAAAATTCTCATTATTTATCAACTTAATCATACCAAATCTACTATACAACTGTCCTCCAATATTTATACCATTGTGACAAGATATACACCCTTTTGATTTAAAAAGCTCATACCCATCTTTTTGATCTTGTGTTAGAGCATTTTCATCTCCCATTAGATATTTATCCAATTGTGAATTAGGAGTAATAAGCCTTTTTTGAAACTCCGCTAAAACATCTACTAAGTTATCCTCTGTAATACCATCACCAAATATCATTTTAAATTCTTGATTGTATGATGATTGTTCCAAAATACTAATTAATTCTTTAAAATTATGCCCCATTTCAATAGGATTTGTTATAGGACCCTTAGCTTGATTGGCAAGAGTTTTGGCACTTCCATTCCAATTTTGTCTAAAATTAAATATAGCATTAAAAAGTGTTGGTACATTAGTTATTCCACTTTGATTATTGATTCCAGTAGAAACTTTTTTTGTATCTGCTCCATTTGTAAAAATATTATGACAACTAAAGCACGAAATTGTATTGTCTTTGGACAAAATAGTATCAAAAAATAGTTTCTCACCTAAAGTAGCTTTTGCTTTGTCATATTCCAAAGTTTGTGGAATTGGTATAATGATATTTTCATATGCAAACGATAAACTAGAGAAAAACACAATATATAACCCAAAAAGTATATGTAACATATTATTCAAATAACACCTCATTGCTCATTATTTAATAATTTAAATTTTATAATTATAGCATAAATATACTTTCTATATACAAAAATAAAATAAATATAATCAATAACTTTAATAAAAAATCATATTTTTAGTATTAACAACATCAATTAATATTATTTATACTACTATCACAAAAAGCAAAGATGTGGCTAAATTTTTGAGAAATTATTTGAGTTAAGGGAGGAAGTTATAAACCCCAAATTAATGGGGTTTATAAGTAGATTAATAAAGTCCAAATTGACCTTGAGTTTTAAGTTTGTATAAAACCCTTAAATTATTATCTTTATCATAAAAAACTTTGAACATATCATCATTTGATTTAAGTGCATCCAAAGCCTCTTCAATATCTAAAGGTTTGTATGATTTTAGCTTAACTGGAACTATCTCATTTTCAAGTTTTTCAAGTTCTTTTGCTATCTCATCTTCAACTTCAGATAATACAACTTCAGAAAGTTTTGTAGCTTTATGACCTGCTACTTTATCATGATGTCTTCTTAAAAACTTGCTAGCACGATCTACTGCTATATCTATAGCACTATATAAATCTTTATCTTTTTGTTTTATTACAACCGTATCAAGATGAGCTATGTTTATAGTAAATTCAAAAGTAAATCCAATTTTACCGTTTTTTGATTCTTGTGATACTATTGAATTAACCGATATAATATCAAGGTTATATTTTGTAAATGCTTCAATAGAAGAATTTATATGCTCTTTTATAGCATCTGTTAATTCTATGTGTCTTCCTACTATACTTGTATTCATCGTAGACTCCTTGTTTTAAAAAAGCTTATGCTTTTCATTCTTCAAGCCCAAAGCAAAACTTCAAGCTCTACACAAATTTTATCATAGGATTTATTCAAGTATGATAAATTTTTCTTAAAAAACAAGCTATTTTAACCTTAATACCATTTTAATACCATCTTTACCATCTAAATAGTATTGATACAAAGTTTTTTTAGCAATAAATCCCAATTTATTGTACAAATTTATTGCTTTTTGGTTATCGTCTTTTACTTCTAATATCAAATTTTTAGTTTTTTGTTTTGCAAGATTTATCAAAAACTCCACAAGCATTGTACCATACCCTTTTTTTGAATATTTATCTTTGATTGCTATTGAATAAATCCGTAAAGAATTTTTATATTCCAAAAACAAAATATAGCCACAAATCAAATCTTCTTCGTATACAAGATATATATGATTTTTATTTTGATGATAGATAAAGTTTTCTTTACTGAGTCTAAAATCAAACTCACTAAATACACTATATTCTATTTCCAAAAGATTTGGTATATCTTTTTTTGTGGCTAATCTTATCATTTTTGATATATTGTATATTTTGGTACGAGCTTATCAGGACGATATGACATTTTTACTTTTTTAAGATTTTCAAATCCCATATCATCACCTACATTTACAAAGCTACTTCCATATTCACTTTTAAGAAGTTTTGAAAACTCTCTAAATATAAACTGAGCACATCCAAGCACTTCAAAATCTGTTTTTTCCAAAATTACACTTGATGTTGCATCATTTATTCTCTCACCTACTGTAAATCCTTTTAACTCATCATCAATATATATAACAATACCTATTAAGTCAAGTTTGTCATAGTCATTAATAAGTCTTTTAATAGCAAATCTTTCAAAATATATACCATCCATAAAGTTCTCAACCTCTTCTTTTAGCATATATTTAGTTCTATCACTTACCCATTTATTAAACAATGAGACCATTTTCTCACCATGTTTTTCTTTTTCTAAAATCTCTATTTTATGATTTGGGTATGCGTTTTTAAACTTATTTATTTCATTTCTTTTAGACTTATAAGCATCTCCTTTTAAATCAATCAAATCATCAATCTTATAAATATAATCAACTAGTTTTTTCTCTATCAAGAAATCTTGCAATGCTTCAAATATTACAGTCCCTTCTTCAAGATAGTTTACAAACCCTTCAAGGATTTCTTCGTGAACATACTCTATTTTTGAAGAATATTTATTGCTATTGTGTGTATTCATTATTTCAAAACAACTCAAAATTGCTCTATGTACATTTTCTTTTTTTCCAAGAGGAGGTAAAAGCATAGATATTTCACCACCATTGAGTATAAAAAGACAAAAAGTATCATCGATTATACTATAAAACCCACTTGCGTTACTCAGCCAAATGTAGTTTTGGGCAAATGTATAATCACTAATATCTACATTAATAAGCCTAAGATAATTTTTCATCATTTCTTTAGCTCTCAAATCAAAATGCTTTAAGGGAATCTCTTTTATTGTCAAAGTTGACACGCTTTTTCTCCAGTTGATATTTTTCGAAATTATACTACTTTTTTTGTTTTTTGCATCCAAAAAAAATAAAAATTTTTTTCTACAAAATTCACTCTAAATTTGTACACAAAAGTATAAATTTTGTAGTATAATTCCAGAAAAAATCAGGAGATTAAATTGAAAAAGATTTTAGTTGCAATTTGTTTCGCAACACTTAGTATATCGGTAGTAGCACAAGAAGACTTTAAACCAATATTTAGCCAAGAAGAAGAATTGAGTCCTTGTGAAAAAGAGTTTTATGAATGCCAAAAAGAATGTGACAAACTAGATGATATTTTAATCAGTGAATGTGAAAAAAAATGTGATGAAAAATTTGAAGAGTGTATAGCAAAAGAACAATAAATTTAATCAAATTTTTGTAGTAGAGATATCAAGAGTTTTTCTTACATCTTTACTACAACTATACCAATAAATACTACAAGAAATAACTAAATATCAGTAAAACTAAATATAAATTCTTCCAATTTAGCATAATCTATTATCTCATCTTTTGAATTTAGAATATTCAAACTTTTTAGTTTTGTCAAACCTCGAGATAATGTTTCTTGAGCCATATTAAGCTCATCTGCAAAATCTTTTTTTGTTATAGAGTGTAAAATACAAGGTTTTTCATAAATTCTTAGTGCTATTTTAAAATGAGCTTTTGTCAATGCGTTATTAATAGCCTTAGTTTGCATTTCAAGCAATTGCGAAGACAATGAAGAAAACATCAAAAGTGATAATTTATAATCTCCTTTTATCATATCTATAAAAAAGTTTTTTTCAATACACAATATAGAACAATCACTAATTGATTCTAGATTTGAAGTAAAATACTCTTTTCCATAAGACTCAGCCTCACAAATAAATGATGGAATAATGATTTTCTTTAAAATTATGCTATTACCATCATTTTGTACATAAAATTGTTTGACACTGCCAGTTAACAAAAAGTAAAAATATTTAATCTCTTCATTACTATAAAATATTATATTTTCAGGTTTGTATTTTTTGACAATACAATTAGCTTTTAGTTTGTCTAGTTGCTCTTGATTGAGATGTCGAAAATAATATATATGATTTAGATTATTCGTGATGTTATTTTTTGATAAAACTTGACATATTGTTTGATCAAAATTATCAATATAATCTATCAAATTATCAATTTTCAAAGGCTCTTTTAGTGTCAAAATATTTCTACTCAAACACTCTTGACATGAATAATCAAATAAACATTGTGAATCTTCATTTTGTACTTCTATGATTTTTTGGTTTTGATTGATTTGGGTTAAAGTATTATAAATCTTATCACGATATTTTGGATTTTCAGGATCTACAAAATAAACACATATATCAAATGTATCTCCATTGCCTATCAATTTTAATCCATGCAAATAATCAGTGATTGTTATTTGATATTGTTTATAATTTGAAATAAAACTTTTAAGTTTATCTCTTTGAAGTTTGGAATTATTCATAATCAATAATTGAATCATTTAATATAAAGCCTTAAAAAATGAAAAAAGGTATAATTGTAAGCCGAGTTCTGTATTTGATAATAATTTATCTAGCTGTCTAATCACTTAGACATTCATGCGAAGAGCAAAATTGTGAAGCTTTTACCATACTCTTCTTGCTGCAGGTTGGGTTTACATAGCTGCGATGATTACTCAAAGCACTGGTAGGCTCTTACCCCACCGTTTCACCATCACCACATAAAGTGGCTGTTTACTTTCTGTTGCACTATCCCTTAGATTACTCTAGCTATTCGTTAAATAGAACCTTGCTTCACTGCAGCTCGGACTTTCCTCTTGTTTATAAAAACAAGCTATTATCTATTATACCTTTGCGTTATTATATCTTGAACAAGCTTAAAAGGATAATCATAGATTATACTTATTTGTACATAATATCATAATTATAAGGGATTACAAATTCATATACTTTATCTTCTATTTTATTATTGTATAAAGTGTTATTAAAAGAAATTTGTACTTTATTTTCAAACTCATCCAAATAATTAATAGTTTTTATCTTGCCATTTTTATCCACTTCAATATCAAAAGTTTGCTTATCAATTTTATGTGAAAAGTTTTTCTTTTTTTCCAAGGCTTGAGATAATATAGCAAATAAATCTAATTGAACATTATGCTTTGTAACTATCACTTGCTCCAAATCAGGTTCTATAATAGTCACTTCACTATCCAAAATATATATTTCTTTAGACATAGGTGTTTTATAAAACCAAGCTATTTTAGAATTCCCATTTATATATATGGTTCCATTATATTCTATTTTCTGACCTGTTGGGTTATTGATAGTTTGAATAAAGTCAGAGTTAAAAGTCGTCACCTTATCAAAAGAGAATAAAAATGAAAAAAATAAACTCAATATTATAAAAGATTTCAAGTTACCTTCCTTTAAATTAATTTTGTGTATAATCAATAAAACAAAGTTTTCACCAGTAAAATGGTGTCTACAATGAGTATATTACCATAAAAGGGATTAATTAAATGATAAATTTTTTAAGTAAGATTTTTGGCACAAAGAATGATAAAGAAATCAAAAAATACGGAAAAATAGTTCTACAAATAAATGAGAAAGAGAAAATTTATTCAAGTTTGAGTGATGAAGAACTAAAACAAAAGTTTGATGAGTTAAAAACTAAGATAAAAGAGAAAATAAGTACTTTTGATGATGTATTAATTGATGCCTTTGCAATAACAAGAGAAGCTTCAAAAAGAATTCTCAATATGAGACACCATGATGTTCAGCTAATCGGTGGTATGGTTTTACATGATGGTAGAATAGCAGAGATGAAAACTGGTGAAGGTAAAACTCTTGTAGCAACTCTTGCAGTTGCCCTCAATGCTATGAATGGAAAAGGTGTTCATGTAGTAACTGTCAATGATTATCTAGCTTCTCGTGATGCGAAAGAACTAGAACCTCTTTATAATTTCTTGGGATATAGTGTAGGTGTTATTACTAGCGGTATGTATGATGAGAAACTAAAAAAAGAACAATACAATTGTGATATTTTATATGGTACAAACAATGAGTTTGGCTTTGATTACTTAAGAGACAATATGAAGTATAGTTTGGATGAAAAGGTTCAAAGAGAACATCATTTTGTAATAGTTGATGAAGTTGACTCTATTTTGATAGATGAGGCTAGAACTCCTTTGATTATAAGTGGTCCAACAAATAGAAAAAGCAACCATTATGAACAAGCAAACGATGTTGCACAAAAATTAGAACGAGGTGAAAAAACAGAGCCAAAAAGAGCTGATGAGCCTGTAATTACTACAGGTGATTTTATTGTAGATGAAAAAAACAAAGTTGTTTTACTTACCGAACAAGGTATCAAAAATGCAGAAAAATTATTTGATGTAGAAAATTTATATTCTATTGAAAATGCAAAACTTTCACATTATCTTGACCAAGCTTTGAAATCCAACTATTTATTTGTAAAAGATGTTGATTATGTTGTAAAAGACAATTCTGTCATTATCGTAGATGAATTTACTGGGCGACTTAGTGAAGGGAGAAGATTTAGTGATGGACTACACCAAGCATTAGAAGCTAAAGAAGGTGTAAAAATCCAAGATGAATCTCAAACTCTAGCTGATATTACATTCCAAAATTATTTTAGAATGTATGAAAAACTTTCAGGTATGACAGGAACTGCACAAACTGAAGCTACTGAATTTGCAGAGATTTATAATCTTGATGTTGTATCAATACCAACAAACCTAGAAGTTACAAGAGTAGATAAAAATGATTTAGTATTCAAAAGCGAAAGAGAAAAATTTGAAGCAGTTTGCAAAAGAATCAAAGAACTTCACGAAAAGGGACAACCAGTTCTTGTAGGAACAGCAAGTATTGAAAAAAGTGAACTTTTAAATTCTCTATTAAAAAAAGAAAAAATACCTCATACTGTACTAAATGCAAAACAACATGATAAAGAAGCACAAATCATATTAGAAGCTGGTAACAAAGGTGCAGTTACTATTGCTACAAATATGGCTGGTCGTGGGGTAGATATCAAAATAAGTGATGAGATAAAAGCTCTTGGTGGACTGGCTATCATAGGAACAGAAAGACACGAAAGTAGAAGAATTGACAACCAGCTTCGAGGTAGAAGTGGAAGACAAGGTGATATTGGTGAATCTCAATTTTATCTAAGTCTTGAAGATAGTCTTCTTAGAATCTTTGGAAGTGATAGAATCAAAACTATTATGGAAAAAATAGGTATTCAAGAGGGTGAACATATAGAATCCAAAATGGTTACTCGTGCTATTGAAAATGCTCAAAAAAAGGTAGAAGGACTACACTTTGAAAGTAGAAAACACTTACTTGAATATGATGATGTTGCCAACAAACAAAGAAAAGTCATATACCAATTTAGAAACGAACTTCTAAATCCAAACTTTGAAATTACGCAAAAAATTGCAGACAATATAACAGAATATGTCCAATCAACATTATCAAGTTTTGATATTATAGATGGATTAAATTCTGAAGAATTTAATTATGATGGAATTTTACTAAAACTTAAAGAAGAGCTAAACTTGGATTTAAAACTTGCAGATATCCAAAGTGAAGATTATACAAACTTGGAAGCAAAACTAATTGAAATATTGACAAATGCTTATAATAACAAAATGAGTATAGCTGCACCTGACCAAAAGAGTGAAATAGAAAGAATTCTTTATCTTCAAATCATTGATAGTTCATGGAGAGAGCATTTATACTCTATGGATACACTAAAAACTGGTATCGGACTTCGTGGATACAACCAAAAAGACCCTCTAGTAGAATACAAAAAAGAAAGCTACAATATGTTTATGGAGCTTATCGCTTCCGTAAAACATGAAATCATCAAAGTATTATTTACGCTTAGACTAAAAGGTGAAGAAAAAGAAAGAGAAGTACTTGAAAATATTGTTCATGATATGGAAAATAGTGCAAAGAATTCTATTACAAATACAGAATCTTCAGTTGCATTTGAAAAAAAAGTTGCAAGAAATGAGATATGTCCGTGTGGGAGTGGCAAAAAATATAAACAATGTTGTGGTGTTAGTGGACCTAAAAGAGGAATATTAGCGAAATAACAATAATGAATACAAAACTTATCAATTATATAGTTCTCAAATATCTGAGATTTGATAAAACAAACCCATTTATTAGTATAAGTGGGATTTTGGCTTTTTTTGGTGTTGCTGTTGGGATTATGGTGTTGATGTTGACCATGGCAATAATGAATGGTACACAAAAAGAGTTTGAAAAAAAACTTTTTACTATGAATTACCCTCTTACAATATACCCAAAAATGGACAATAGTGTTACATATTCATTAGTCAGAGAACTTGAAAAAAAATTTCCTGATTTTATATTTTCACCTTTTATATCAACTCAAGCTATCGTAGAATACAACAAAAAAATGGCTGGTGGTGTAATTTTTGGAGTAGATAGTCAAAAAGAAATTTTGGTCAATTCTATCTATGCAGAATCTATCAAGAACTTATCACTAAGTACTTTTGATATTATATTAGGTAATGGTATCAAAGAGTCCATTGGTGCTTCTGGAAATGAAAGAATTACACTTTATTTTACCAATATCACCCCTAGTGGTTTTTCAATGATGCCAAAAATAAAAAGATTTGACATAGCAAGTAGTTTTAAATCAGGACTAAATGCCTATGACCAAGCATATATGTACACCTCAATTGAAGCCCTTTCGTCAATATTAGGAAGAGATTCTTCAATTTATGATGGAATCCATATATTTTCTAACAACCCTATTGAAGATATAAATACTCTTAAAAACTCATTGCCTTTTGATGTAGGAGTAGTTGGATGGTGGCAACAAAATGGAAATTTCTTTGCAGCAATGGAACTTGAGAAGAAAGCATTGTTTGTTGTTTTGATGCTTATTATCTTAATTGCATCTTTAAATATTATCAGTTCACTTCTTATGACCGTCATGAGTAGAAGAAAAGAGATTGCATTACTTTTATCAATGGGTGTTTCACAAAAAGAGATAAAATCAATGTTTTTAAGACTTGGGATGATTATTGGTGTTAGTGGTATTTTTGTAGGCGTAATTTTTGGTTTTAGTGGGTTATTTATTTTGGATACATTTGACATCATATCATTGCCTATTGATGTATATGGCACATCCAAACTACCTCTAGAACTGGCATTTAGTGATTTCGCTATGATTATCATAGGCTCTTTTTCCATAGTATATCTAGCATCACTTTACCCAGCTTATAAAGCTACAAAAATAGATGTCTTAGATGTACTTAGAAATGAATAACAATATATTTTTTACTGTTCAAATATCTTCAAAGGTGAAGTAATTATCCTTTTTAAGATATTTCCAGTCCCTTTTATAGCATCAGTAGTAGCAAAAGTTTCTACTTTTGGATCATCCAAGTCACCACTTATTTTGGTACTAATTGCTACACTTTTATCATCACCAAGAAGTATATATCCAACAACTGGTATATATTTTACAACATTTGTATAATCTTTTAATATAATAACACTCACATTGCCATCTATCATTTTATTTTTTCTATCAATTTGTATGCTACCTGCTAAATCTGACCTAGAACCTTTCAAATAACCCTCATAAATATTCAATACATCCAAATTTGTATCATAAGTAACTTTTAAAATACCATTTTTTACCATATATCCATCATATCCTATCCCATCTTTAATAGCTCTATATGCAGAAGGTATAGCAAAAAGAGGATTTATAATAGCTGGCGAAGTTTCCACAAAAGTGAGTAAATTGTTTAAAAATGCAATATTTTGTAAATTTGTATCAGTCAAATGAATTTCACCTTGAAAAATATTCTTATCAGATTGAGAAGTGTGTAAATCTAAAGATACTATTCCATTTTCTATAATTTTTTTACCCAAAAATGTATTTATAAATTTATCATTTAAATTATCACCTTTGATAGTAGATTGTGTTTTATTTTGAGTAATTTGCAAACTACTATCTAAATATTTAGATTCAAATAATACACTATCTTTTGTTTTAGTTAAATCAAAACTATCAGATAAAACTTGTGTTGTATTATAAAAGATATTTCCATTTTTTGATTTTACATTGATGTCAAATTCCGATTTACTATTATCTTCATCATTTTTATACAAAACATCATATCCATTCAAGTCTAAATCAATTGTATTTTTTTCCATTTTAAAAAATATAGAATCATTATAATTTTTCATCTTTAAAGTATCATTTTTATATGACCCATCAAAAATAAAATTAGTCACACTTTGATTGTTTTTTGATAAAATAGACTCATTAAATGTAATATTTGTTTTAAATTCAATATCTTTTGGGTTATACATCTTCAACATCAAAACACCATGATATACATTTGATAAATCAATACTCTTTAAATAAGGCTTTAATATAACCATATTATTCAATGTAATATCCAAAAAACCATCTTTTTGTTGTAGGGCAAAAGACAAATCATCCAAATTTAAGATTTTTTCTTTCATATCATAAGAAAACTTTGATTGATGATTTTTGATATGCAAAAACTCATCTTTTTCGTTTTTAATAATGAATTTTTCTATTACGCCATTACCATAAATCATTTTCTTAGATGTATCAATGCTCATATCACCACTAATATCCAAAAAATCATCCATAGAAGCTTCAAGATCTTTTATTTCTACAATTGTATTTTTTAGCTCAACCAAACCTTTTTTGGCAAAAAAATCTAATTCTTCAATACTCACTAAAGAATTCTTAACCTCAAATTCACCATTTGCTTCAACTTCTCCAGTTTTTAAATAAACTTTTATCATTACACTAGCTTCAGTATTTCCACTTTTTTGAACTATTGGAATATCAATTTTGTATGCTTTTAATATGTTTAATATTTTTTTTTCTAAAATATGGTTTGTTTTGATATTTATTACAATATAAGGTACTGCACCCAACATATCAGATATTTCTACAAAACTACCATTTATAGAAATATCTTTATAAATTGGATTTATCAATTCAAATGAAAGTTTTTGATTTTTATAAAAAACATTTACCGCATCAGTATTTACAAAATCCAAATCATCATGAAATCTAATTTTGGCGTTTTGTACATTAGCTCGTCCTTCCAAAGTATCAACCAAAAGTTTAGAACTTGCTAAATCAATTCTCCCTTTTAAATATTCTAGTTTATAGTCACCAAATACACTATCATACATCCACTTTTCTATAATTGGATGCAACGAAACAAAGTTTTTTACAAATTTTATATTTTGAAATTTTGATGTAGTTAAGAAAAAGTCAACATACTCTTTATTTGCACTAAAATTCATTTCACCTATAAAATCTTGATATGAAAAATCTCCCATATAAGTTAATTCTTCTTTTTTTAAATCTATTTTTAAAGTACCAACACTCAATGCGTCATATTGTTTGAAAAACAACGAATAAAGGTCAAGTTGTACTAAATTTCCATTCAAAGATGCCTTCGCAGATAAATTTATACTATTATTATCAAAGTATAAAACTTCTTTATTATATGATATTGAGAAAAATTCTTCTCCAATAGATAAACTATTAACTTCAATTTTATCAAAATACTTCAATACTTCAAAAATATAATGAACAGTTTGTCTAATATCAAATGATGGGGTAGTTTCTTTGCTCACTTGTTTAGGAATTTCAATCTTTTTTGCTTGAACAATTAGTTTTTCATCTAATTTAATATAAAACTTTTCCATATAATAAGAATTAAACCTAAAATTGTCTATACTTACGCCAAAATATTTAAGTTGTACAAAAAAGGCACCCATCATAAAAAATATAAGAAATATAGCGATTAATAGTTTTTTCATATTTGAACTTACTTTCGTATTTATAATATCAATGTTGTTTTATCTAACAATAAATGTTTATTCATCAAGAGTGATAATGATTCCTCAAGGCTCGACGAACAGCATTATATCATATTTATCTAAAAGTGGCTATGAGTTAAATGCTGTAGATATTGGATTTTTGAGGATATTTTTGGGATATCCTCAAAGTGGCTGGATAGATTTACAAACCAACAAAATGACAAAAGCAGACTTTTTATATAAATTAACTACTTCAAAAGCTGCCATGAAAAGTGTTACATTAATTCCAGGTGAAACATATTATGATTTTTTTCACAATATTAGTTCAGAATTCAACTTATCATATGAGCTATTAATAAGTACCTATGACACGCTAAAAGTCAAAGATGATGGGAATATTTTAGCTGAAACATATCATATTCCAGTAGGAATGGATGAACAATATTTAATTTATTATCTAATAAGCCATACCCAAAGAAAATATGCAGAAGTTAGCAACAAAATATTTGGAAACTACAACAAAGAACATTGGTATAAATATGTAACAGTTGCCTCAATTATTCAAAAAGAAGCAGCCAATGATCAAGAAATGCCTCTTGTTGCAAGCGTTATTTATAATAGACTATCAAAAGGAATGCCTCTTCAAATGGATGGAACTTTGAAATATGGAGAATTTTCAAAAAGAAACATTACCCCAACAATTATCAAAGAAGATGAAAGCTCTTACAATACTTATAAATTCAAAGGTTTACCAGAACATCCAATTTGTAACATATCTTTAAATGCCCTACTCTCAGCAATTAAACCAAAAAATACTGACTTTTTATATTTTGTAAGGGATAAAACTACAACAACACATATATTTAGCAAAACTTACAAAGACCATCTTGATAATATTAATTATACAAAGTCTCAAGAATCTATTGCAAAAGTATCCAAACCAACACCTACAGCATCAATACCAAAAATTCACACCAAAAACCAAATAGAACCTTCTGTATTAAGTGAACCCTCAAAGCCTATCGATATAAAGTCACTTTTTGAAAATATCAAATAATGCTATGTGAAAATTTGTAACACACTAACTCTTTTTTTGTACTAATAAGTGTAACTTTATACTACACTCTAAAATAAAATGCTACTATTTGATTATCCAATAAAAAACTTTAGGAGAAACAAAAAAATGGCAACTGAAACGAAAATAATATGGACTGAAATTGATGAGGCACCAGCACTAGCTACATACTCATTATTACCAATAGTAAACGGTTTTACAAAAGCTGCAGGTGTAGTTGTAGAAACTAGAGATATCTCTTTAAGTGGAAGAGTTATAGCAAATTTAAGTGAATTTTTACCAGCTGAACAAAGAATACCTGATTATCTTGCAGAACTTGGAGATTTAACACTTACAAAAGAAGCAAACATTATCAAATTACCAAATATTAGTGCTTCTTTACCACAACTTCAAGCTACAATAAAAGAGCTTCAAGCAAAAGGTTACAAGTTACCAGATTATCCAGAAAATCCAGCAAACGATATAGAAAAAGCAATTGCTGAAGCTTATTCAAAATGTTTAGGGTCTGCTGTTAATCCAGTACTTAGAGAAGGAAATAGTGACAGAAGATGTGCAGTACCTGTTAAAAATTATGCAAAAAGAAACCCTCATAAATTAAGAGATTTCTCAGAAAATTCTAAAGCTCATGTTTTACACATGAATAGTGGTGATTTTTATGGAAATGAGAAATCAGTTTGTGTTGAAAAAGGTGGAGCATTCAAAATAGAGCTTGCAAAAAAAGATGGAACTGTTGTAACTTTAAAAGATGGTTTAAAATCAACTGATGGTGAAGTTCTTGATGGTACATTTATGAGCGTTAGAGCTTTAAGAACATTTATCGAAGAATCTATTGCTGAAGCTGGAAAAGATGGTTTACTTTATTCAGTACACTTGAAAGCAACTATGATGAAAGTATCTGACCCTATTATGTTTGGTCATTTCGTTACAGTATTTTACAAAGATGTATTTGAAAAACATGCAGCTACATTTAAAGAAATCGGTGTAAATGTTAAAAATGGTCTTGGTGATGTATACGCAAGAATTGCAAAATTACCAGCAGATAAAAAAGCTGAAATCGAAGCTGATATAATGGCAGTTTATTCAAAAAGACCAAGTATCGCTATGGTTGATAGTGACAAAGGTATCACAAACTTACATGTTCCAAATGATGTTATTATTGATGCTTCTATGCCAGTTGTTGTTAGAGATGGTGGTAAAATGTGGAATAGTGAAGGTAAAGTACAAGATTGTTTGGCTGTAATTCCTGATAGATGTTATGCAACTATGTATGCAGAAATCATGGAAGATTGTAAGAAAAATGGTAAACTTGATGTTACAACAATGGGAACTGTTCCAAATGTTGGACTTATGGCTCAAAAAGCTGAAGAATATGGTTCACACCCAACAACTTTTGAAATTCCATCAGATGGAACTGTAAGAGTAGTTGATGCAAATGGAAATATTTTAATGTCTCATGATGTAGAAGCTGGTGATATATGGAGAATGTCAAGAACTAGAGATATAGCTATCAAAGACTGGGTTAAACTTGCAGTTACAAGAGCTAGATTATCAAATACTCCAGTTGTATTTTGGTTAGACAACAATAGAGGTCATGATGCACAAATTATTGCAAAAGTAAATACTTATCTAAAAGATCACGATACAAATGGTTTGACAATAGAAATTCTTGCACCTGAAAAAGCTATGGCTTATTCTTTGGAAAGAATCAGAAAAGGTCAAGATACAATTTCTGCAACAGGAAATGTTTTAAGAGACTATTTAACAGACCTTTTCCCAATTTTAGAGCTTGGAACAAGTGCTAAAATGCTTTCAATTGTACCATTATTAAATGGTGGTGGATTATTTGAAACAGGTGCTGGTGGTTCTGCTCCTAAGCATGTTCAACAATTCCAAGAAGAGGGATATTTAAGATGGGATTCACTTGGTGAGTTTTTAGCATTACAAGTAAGTTTAGAGCACCTTGCAAATACATTTGATAACAAAAAAGCAGCTGTTTTAGCAAAAACTTTAGATTTAGCAAATGACAAATTCCTTGTAGAAGACAAATCTCCTGCAAGAAAAATTGGAAGCATAGATAATAGAGGAAGTCACTTCTATTTAGGTTTATATTGGGCTGAAGCTTTAGCAAATCAAAATGATGATGCTGATTTGAAATCAAGATTTAGTAAAGTATACGCTGAACTTAAAGAGAATGAAGAAAAAATCAATGCAGAATTGATTGCTTCTCAAGGTAAAGCACAAGATATTGGTGGATATTTTAGACCAGATCCTAAAAAAGCATCTGTAGCTATGAGACCAAGTGCTACTTTAAACAACATAATTGACGCAATTTAATGACAGATGATTGAATAATTTATTATTCTAAACAAATTTTCGATATTATTGGGATTAGAAACTTTTCTAATCCCACACCCACAGAAAAATGGTTAAGATTAAGTTTAGTACTAGTTAGCCTTAGAACTAAACTTAGCCTTAACCTTTTGTGGGTTTGATAAACTACGCATAAAAGGATACAAATGAGAGGTAAAAAAGTAACAATTATAGGTGCTGGGAATGTTGGCTCAACTGTAGCGTATATATTGGCTATGAATGGACTAGCTCATGAAGTAGTCTTAAGAGACAATAAAGTAGAAAGAGCAAAAGGTATGGCACTTGATATGAGCCAAGCTGCTAATGCTGCTAGAACTCATACAATAGTAACTGCTGCTACACAAGCTAGCGATATAGCAGGAAGTGATGTTGTTGTTATCACAGCTGGAAGTCCAAGATTACCAGGTATGAGTAGAGATGACTTACTGCTTATCAATGCTCAAGTTATGAGAGAAGTAGTTGCTGATATTGTCAAATACGCACCTGATGCTATCATTGTACCAGTAACTAACCCTTTGGATGCTATGGTTTATGTTGCATTAAGAGAAAGTGGTTGGACTAGAAATAGAGTTGTTGGAATGGCAGGAATTCTTGATAGTGCAAGAATGGCTCACTTTATATATGAAAAATTAGGTTATGGTGCTGGACAAATAAGAGCTTCTGTAATGGGTGGACATGGTGATGATATGGTACCACTTCCTAGATTTTCTACAGTTGCTGGTGTTCCTTTGACTGATTTGCTTACTTGGGATGAGATTGATGAAATCGTAGCAAAAACAAAAAATGGTGGAGCAGAAATTGTAAAATATTTACAAACAGGTTCAGCATATTATGCACCTGCAAAAGCAACATCAATTATGGTTGAAGCTATATTAAAAGATACAAAACAAATTTATCCATGTGCTGTTATGCTTGAGGGTGAATATGGATATAGTGATATAGTAAGCGGCGTTCCAGTTATGCTAGGAGCTGGTGGAGCAGAAAAGGTAATAGAAGCAAACCTAAATGAAGAACAAGCTGGAAGATTTGCGAAATCAGTTGCTAGTGTTCAAGAGCTTTTTGATGCACTTCACAAACACAAATTTTTTGAAAAGAAGTAGTTATATATGAGAGAAATAGAATTTGATACACTAGTACAAGCTGTAAGAGACATGATAGTGCAATGTGGTACTATTTTGCCACAAGATGCGTATAAAGCTATCCAAAAGGCTTATGATAATGAAAAATCAGAAGTTAGTCGTGAAGTTTTAAGACAACTTCTTGAAAATGCAGATATTGCAAAAAACGAGAAAAGACCACTTTGTCAAGATACAGGACTTGCTGTATTTTTCGTAAAAGTTGGAGAAGATGTGAAGCTAAAAGGTGGAAGCTTTAGAGATGCTTTCAATCTTGGAACTGCACAAGGATACACAGATGCATATTTAAGAGCTAGTACTTGTGAGCCTTTTAGTAGAGCAAATCTAAAAGATAAAATAGGATACAACCTTCCAGCTATTGTACACTTTGATTTAGTTCCAGGTGATACTATAGATATTGAATACGCTGCAAAAGGTGGTGGAAGTGAAAATGTAAGCCGTGCTACAGTTTTGGCTCCAGCTGCTGGAAAAGATGGTGTATTAAAATTTGTAAAACAAGTCATTAGCGATGCTGGTCCAAATCCATGTCCTCCTATTATAGTAGGTGTTGGAATTGGTGGTACTTTTGAAAAAGCTGCAATGTCAAGTAAACATGCTCTTTTTAGAGAAATCGGTACAACAAATGATGATGAAGAGATGAATGAATTTGAAAAACAAATTTTAGTTGAACTAAACAAACTAGGAATTGGTGCTATGGGAATGGGTGGAACACAAACAGTTCTAGCTGTTCATATAGAAGCAAACCCTTGTCATATCGCTTCATTGCCAGTTTCAGTTAATGTACAGTGCCATAGTTCAAGACATACACATATCGTAATATAAAAGTGACTGAGTGACTGAGTGACTGAGTGACTGAGTTTTTTTAGCTTAGTTTCTTAGTTTCTTAGTTTCTCAGTTTCTAAAAGGAAACTAAATGAGTCAAACATATTATTTAACAACCCCACTTAAAGAAGAAGATGTTACCAAACTAAACAGTGGTGATATTGTATATCTTAGTGGTACTATTTATACAGCTAGAGATGCAGCACACAAAAGACTAGTTGACCTCATAAATGAAGGGAAAGAACTGCCTTTTGATTTGGATGGAAGTATTATTTATTTCGTAGGACCAACTCCTCCAAAGCCAGGTGAGCCTATAGGAAGTGCTGGTCCAACTACTAGTTATAGAATGGATACTTATTCCCCTACCCTTCTCAAACACGGCTCTCGTGGGATGATAGGCAAAGGAAAAAGAAACGCAGATGTAATAAATGCTTGTGTAGAATACAAAGGTGTTTATTTTGGAGCAACTGGTGGAGCGGGTGCATTGCTTGGCAAAAAAATCATAAGTGCTGAAGTGATAGCGTACCCAGAACTAGGTCCAGAAGCTATAAGAAAACTGGAAGTAAAAGACTTTCCAGTGACAGTAATCAATGATACAAAAGGTAACGATTTATATCAAATCGGTAGAAGTCAATACGAAATAAAGTAGAAATAAGTTACATATTGGTATATTTTTAAAAGAATTTCAAGATAAGGAAAAGATAATGAATATTCATGAATATCAGGCAAAAGAATTATTTAAAAAATATGGTGTTCCTACTCCTAGAGGACACATAGCTTACACTCCTGATGAAGCGGTAAAGGCTGCTCAAGAGTTAGGTGGAAATATTTGGGTTGTAAAAGCTCAAATTCATGCAGGCGGAAGAGGACTTGGTGGTGGTGTAAAACTAGCAAAAAGTACTGCTGAAGTAAAAGAACTAGCTTCTCAAATACTAGGTATGACACTTGTAACTCACCAAACAGGACCAGAAGGTAAACTTGTACAAAAAGTTTATATTGAAGAAGGTGCTGATATCAAAGCTGAATATTATCTTGGAATGGTTTTAGATAGAGCTTTAGAGATGCCTGTAATGATGGCTTCTACTGAAGGTGGTATGGAGATTGAAGAAGTTGCTCACAATAGCCCAGAAAAAATAGTAAAAGTTGCGATTGATCCAACTATTGGTTTCCAAGGTTTCCATGGTAGAGAACTAGCTTTTGGTCTAGGTCTTCCAAAAGAAGAAATCACATCATTTATAAAATTTGCTACTGCACTATACAAAGTATATATGGATAATGATGCTGAAATGATAGAAATCAACCCTCTAATCAAAACTGGTGATGGAAAATTCATAGCACTTGATGCAAAAATGGGCTTTGATAACAATGCACTTTATAGACAAAATTCTATTTCTGAAATGAGAGATTTGAGTGAAGAAGAAGCAACTGAAATAGAAGCTGGAAACTATGGCTTAAGTTATATCAAACTAGATGGAACAGTAGGATGTATGGTAAATGGAGCAGGTCTTGCTATGGGAACTATGGATACTATCAATTATGTTGGTGGAACTCCTGCAAACTTCCTTGATGTTGGAGGTTCAGCAAGTCCTGAAACTGTAGCAAAAGGTTTTGAAATCATTTTAAAAGACAAAAATGTTAAATCAATATTTGTAAATATTTTTGGTGGAATAGTTAGATGTGATAGAGTTGCAAATGGTATATTAGAAGCTACAAAACTTACAAAAGTGGATGTTCCTGTAATTGTAAGACTTGATGGTACAAATGCTGCACAAGCTATAGAAATTTTAAACAACGCTGGTATTTCAAATATCATTGCAGCATCTGATTTAGAAGATGGTGCTAGAAAAGCTGTTGAAGCTGCGGCAAAGTAAGGAGTAAAAATGTCTATTTTAGTAAATAAAGATACAAAAGTAATCGTACAAGGCTTTACAGGAAAAGAAGGTTCTTTTCATGCAGAACAATGTATGGCTTATGGTACAAAAATAGTTGGTGGTGTTACTCCTGGAAAAGGTGGAACTGAGCATTTAGGACAACCTGTATTCAACACAGTAAGCGAAGCTGTAAAAGCTACAAATGCAACTGTATCTATGATATTTGTTCCACCTGCTTTTGTTGCTGATGCTGTTATGGAAGCTGCTGATGCTGGTATTACACTAGCAGTTATTATAACTGAAGGTGCTCCAGTAAAAGATATGATGATGGCAAAACACTATGCCAAAAAAACAAATATGATGACAATTGGACCAAACTGTCCTGGTATCATCACTGCAGATGAGTGTAAAATAGGTATTATGCCAGGCTTTATATTCAAAAAAGGAAATGTTGGACTTATCAGTAAATCTGGAACTTTAACATACGAAAGTGCAAACCAAGTATGTAGTGAAGGTTTTGGTATCACAACAGCTGTAGGAATTGGAGGAGACCCAATAATTGGTCTTTCATACAAACAACTTCTTCCTATGTTTGAAGCAGACCCTGAAACTCATGCAATAGTAATGATAGGTGAAATAGGTGGAGATTTAGAAATCCAAGCTGCTCACTTTATCAAAGAAAATATCAAAAAACCAGTAGTTGCATTTATCGCTGGTCAAACTGCACCAAAGGGTAAAAGAATGGGACATGCTGGAGCTATTATCAGCGGTGGCGCTGGAACAGCTGCAGAAAAAATGGCTGCACTAGAAGCTGCTGGAGTTACTGTAGTAGTAAGCCCAGCAGATATTGGCAAAGCTGTAGCAAAAGTTCTTAAAAAATAAATTAGTTTGTAGATGGTAGTTGATAGGTTGTAGAAAAATACATACCAATCAATACTACCACCTACTACCTAAAACCTACCACCTAATTTTATACACCCTATTAAGTTACACAAAAGTCACATAATGATAGCATTTTAAATATTTATATAAAAGGTCTTTGATGAGAAAAGTATTTACTTTTGCTACTCTTATTTTGTGTATAGAATCTAGCCTTGTAGCTAGTTCTGATATGTCAAAATTTTTGAGACCAATAGAAGTTCCATATCCACAAAACAATGTTCCAACACTAGAAAGAGTAGAACTTGGTAAGTTATTATTTTTTGATGTTCGATTATCAAAAAACAATGACATATCTTGTGCAACTTGTCACAATCCAAAAGCTGGATGGCAAGATAGTATGCCTTTGGCAGTGGGCGATGAAGGGGCAATTGGAAGTAGAAATACACCTGGTATTTTAAATGCCGCTTATCAACATCATCAATTTTGGGATGGTCGAGTAAAAACTCTAGAAGAACAAGCACTAGGTCCAATTCAATCTAATGTAGAAATGAATCTCTCTTTAGATGAAGCATTGTCAAGACTAAACAGTATCCAAGGCTATGTGGAGCTATTTGATAAAGCATATCCAAACGAAGGTATTACTAAAGATACACTAGCCAAAGCTCTTGCTTCATTTGAGAGAACAATAATCTCAAGCGATGCACCTTTTGATAAATATATAAAAGGCGATAAAAATTCTATTACTCCTGAAGCTCTCGAAGGTTGGAAAATATTTAGCTCAGATAAAGGAAAATGTTTAAACTGTCATGATGGATTCAATTACACTGATGGAAGTTTTCACAATATTGGACTAAATACTGATGATACTGGTAGATTTAATGTAAAAGAAAGAGATGCTTGGTTTGGTACATTTAAAACACCTACATTAAGAGATGTAACCAAAACTGCTCCATATTTTCATAATGGAAGCATATATGATTTATTTTCTGCTACAGATGTTTGTGCTAAAGGTGGAGAAAATCATAATGTAAGAAACTATTCTACAGCCATGCATAAATTAAATTTAACAAAAAAAGAGATAGAATTTTTAGTAGAATTTATGAAAGCACTAGAATCACCTGATATAGATATTAAAATCCCAACAGTTTTTCCACAATAAACAAATGGAGTATAAATCCATGAAAAATTTGACTAAATATGGTAGTTTAATATTTTGCTTATTTTTATCAACTGCATTTTCTAGCGGTTATGAAAAAACAAAAGATATAAAA
Source organism: Arcobacteraceae bacterium (assembly GCA_023229945.1). Lineage (GTDB taxonomy): Bacteria > Campylobacterota > Campylobacteria > Campylobacterales > Arcobacteraceae > UBA6211. The sequence goes on from JALNYH010000004.1 coordinate 55,828, forward strand.
AAAGGTGAAAATCTTTTCAACAATAGTTGTGCTTCTTGTCATATCGAAAAAATTGAAGAATATAGTAAATCATTTCCCCTCCATCCAAGAGATTTAAGACTATCATTACTTAGTGAAGAGCAAATGTATTTAGTCACAAAAAAAGGCTCTGCTCACTATGGTTCTTTGACTGGTAATATGATAGGTTTTGAATATATATACACAGACGATGAAGTCAAAGATATAGTAGCATATATTCATACCTCACTCAATATAAATTATAAAATAGCAAAAGAACTTTATGAAAAATCTCAAAAAATACCTACAGATAAATCAAAAGAAGAAGTATTATCTAATGGTAAAAAAATATATTTAAAAAGATGTATACATTGTCACGGTCCTAATGGCAAAGCTGATGGAGTTGCTGTCCAAGCCTCAAATGGCAATCTCTTACCTTATGATTTAACAAAAACTCTATTAACATATGAACAAAAATTTTTATTCACAAAATATGGTAGTAAACATTGGGGAACAGCTAAAAATGATATGCCTGCATGGGGTAATACATATGATGATTATTCAATACATAGTGTAATAGAATATATAAATCTAATGATTAAAACATATGACACTAATAAATAGTGTTACAATACCAAAAGAATAACTTTAAAGAAATTGAATTTTATAAACATCATTTAAAACCAAATACGATACAATCTACCAAATGTTATAAAATATAGACAATTGGAGAGATTATGACTAAAAACTATTTATTTACAAGTGAATCTGTAACAGAAGGTCATCCTGATAAGATGGCTGATCAAATAAGTGATGCGATATTAGACTATATAATTGCAAGAGACCCAAAAGCTAGAGTTGCATGCGAGGTTATGTTATCAAATGGTTATTGTATCATTGGTGGAGAAATCAAAACAGAAACATATGCCCCATTAGCTGAAATTGCAAGAGATGTAATAAGAGAAATTGGCTACACAGATGCTAGTTTTGGCTTTGATTATAGAAGTGCTGGAGTACTAAATGGTGTAGGTGAACAAAGTCCTGATATTGCTCAAGGAGTTGATCATGAAGGTGGTGAGCTTGGAGCTGGGGATCAAGGTATGATGTTTGGTTATGCTTGTGATGAAACACCAGAATTTATGCCACTTGCTATTATGCTATCACATAAACTTGCATCTCAACTCTCATCTGTGAGAAAAAATGGAACATTAGCATACCTTAGACCTGATGGCAAAACTCAAGTTACTGTAGAATACGATGGTAATAAAATCAAAAGAGTCCATACTATAGTAGTATCTGCTCAACACTCAAATGATGTTCCTATGGATGTACTAAAAGAAGATATTATTGAAGATGTTATCAAACCAATAATCCCAAAAGAGCTTTTGGATGATAAAACTATCATACATATCAACCCAACTGGAAGATTTGTAATAGGAGGACCAGCTGGAGACACTGGGCTAACTGGACGAAAGATTATAGTAGATACATATGGAGGAAGCTCTCCCCATGGAGGTGGTGCTTTTAGTGGTAAAGACCCTACAAAAGTAGATAGAAGTGGTGCTTATATGGCAAGATATATAGCCAAAAACCTAGTAGCTTCTGGTGCATGTACAAAAGCATCAATACAAATTTCATACGCTATAGGTTTATCTGAGCCAATTTCAATAATGGTAAATACACACAATACATCTACCATAAAAGAAGAATTAATTGAAGAATGTGTCAAAAATATATTTCCTCTTAGTCCATCAGGTATTATCAAAGAACTTGACCTACTAAGACCTATTTATAAAAAAACATCAGTATATGGACACTTTGGAAGAGAGTGTGAAGAGTTTAATTGGGAAAAATTAGACAAAGTTAGCAAAATAAAGTCATATTTAAAGATACTTTAAAGTGTTTTTTATTTTAGATTTGCTAAAGTTATACACATTAAACTTTAGGAGAATAAAATGGCAGTAAAAATAACTGATTTATGTATAAGCTGTGACGCATGTCTAGACGAGTGTCCAACAGAAGCTATCGTAGATAATGATGAGAATCCAACAGGTGAAGATATTTATTATGTATTCTCAGATAAATGTGTAGAGTGTGCAGGACATCATGATACTCCAGCGTGTGCAGAAGCATGTCCAACTGAGGGTTGTATTGTATGGGATAGCCCAAAAACTGCAGGTGCTGTTGATGGAGAACCTTGTATTCAAGATTAATTTTTAGTTTAAATTACATCCAAAAAGGCAAGAGGTTTTTTACCTCTTGCCTTTTTTTTATTTTTTGGGTATAATCCGCGACTCAAAAAGAAAACATAAAAGATGGAGAAGAAAATGGAACAAACATTGTCTATAATCAAGCCTGATGCAGTGGCTAAAGGTGTAGTTGGTAAAATACTTGATAGATTCGAAACAAGTGGATTAAGAATCGCAGCTACTAGAAAAATGCAATTAAGTCAAGCTGATGCTGAAGCTTTTTATGCAGTTCACGCACAAAGACCTTTTTTCAAAGACTTAGTAGAGTTTATGATTAGTGGACCTGTTGTTGTTAGTGTTCTTGAAGGCGAAAATGCGGTATTAACACATAGAGACCTTATGGGTGCAACTAATCCAAAAGAAGCAGCTGCTGGAACAATAAGAGCAGATTTTGCAGAAAGTATAGATGCTAATGCAGTTCACGGAAGTGATTCTTTAGAAAATGCAAAAATTGAGATTGAATTTTTCTTTTCAAAAAGAGAAATTTGTTAATAACTATGCAAATAGAGTTTAAAAAAGTACCATTTAGCAAAAAAGATTTCCAAATTAGTTACAATTTAGTAAATTTTGAGGGAACTTTTTGTAAAATACCACAAGAATTAGTTAAAGTAGAAGCTAACATTAGTGGAAAACTAGATATCATATGTTCTAGATGTGGTAAAGATATTGATTTGGCTATAGATGAGCCTATTGAACTTTTGATTTGTGATGGCATTTATTCACCAAAAGAAGATGATATAGATTTAGATGTAGTTGAAGTATTAAGTGGAAGTATAGATTTTAATGAAATTTTAAATAGTGAATTAGAATCTATAAGAAGTGATTATCATATTTGTGACGAATGTCTAAAAGATAATCAAATTTTAGAAAAAGAATTTTAAAAAATAAAAGGATAACCAATGGCAGTACCAAAAAGAAGAGTGAGTCATACAAGAAGTGCAAAAAGAAGAACTCACTATAAAATTACATTAAAAAGACCAGTAAAAGACAGTGATGGAACATGGAGAATGCCTCATAATGTAAACCCAACTACAGGTGAATATAAAAACTAATGATTAAGATTGCAATCGATGCAATGGGTGGGGATTTCGGACCTGCACCTATTATGGAGGGCCTAGTTGATGCTCTTCGTACTAATATTCAATTTTCCGCAATAGCTGTTGGGAAAAAAGATGAAATTATTCATTTTATTCCTAAATCTTTACACAATAGAGTAGAATTCCTAGAGTCTTCTGATGTTATTGACATGAAAGATGGTGCAACTGACGCACTTAAACGAAAAGAAAGTTCTATTTATAAAGCAATTGAACTTGTTCGTGAAGGTGTAGCACAAGCTGTTGTGAGTGCTGGACATAGTGGAGCTAGTATGAGTTTAGCAACACTAAGAATTGGAAGATTAAAAGGTGTAAGTCGCCCTGCTATTGCAACATTGATGCCTACAAGTGATGCTCAAAATGTATTAGTATTAGATGTGGGTGCAAATGTTGATTGTGAACCAAAAAATCTTTTTGAATTTGCTATAATGGGTCAAGCTTATGCTCGTGATGTGTTAAACATTGACGAGCCATTACTTGGAATATTGAGCAATGGAGAAGAAGAATCAAAAGGTAATGAAACTACAAAAGCAGCTTTCAAACTTATATCAAAACTTCCTAACTTTGCTGGGAATGTTGAAGGTAATGATATCTTCAAAGGAACAGTTGATGTTGTAGTTTGTGATGGATTTGTTGGTAATATTATGCTTAAAACTGCTGAAGGTGTAGCAGATACTATCACTCAAATTATCAAAAAAAATCTAAAAAGATCTCTTATTGCAATACTCGGTGCTGTTTTGATGAGAAAAGTTTTCAAAAATCTAAAACTTCGTGTTGATTATGCAGAATATGGTGGAGCACCACTTCTTGGTGTAAAATCTCCTGTAATTATATCTCATGGCAAAAGTAATGCAAAAGCTGTCAAAAATGCAATTTTTCAAGCAATTGCCGCAGCAAATTCTAATTTGAACCTTCATATTGAAGAAAAATTAGCACACTATTCAAATAGTAATAGTTCTACAAATATTCAGGAATAAGTTAATGATATATGCTTCTTTTCGTTCTATAGGCGCTTATATGCCTTCTCAAATAAGAGATAATGACTGGTTTATCCAAAGAATGGATACAAGTGATGAGTGGATTACAAAAAGAACAGGTATTAAACAAAGACGAATTGCAAGTGAAGATGAACTTTGTAGTGATTTGGCAGTAAAAGCCTCAACAATAGCTATTCAAAGAGCTGGAATTGAAAAAAGTGAAATTGATTTAATAGTATGTGCTACCATTTCACCAGATTTTTATTGTATGCCTTCTACTGCATGTATTATTGGTGATAAGCTTGGATTAAATGGCGTTATGGCATTGGATATAAGTGCTGCATGTACTGGTTTTGTTTATGCACTTTCTATCGCAAAAGCTTTTATTGAATCAGGGATGAAAAAGAATGTCCTTATTATTGGTGCTGAAAAACTTAGCTCTATAGTTGACTATACAGATAGAACAACTTGTATGCTATTTGGTGATGGTGCTGGAGCAGCAATAATAAGTGCAACTTCTAATAAAGAAGAAGCAATAATAGATGTAAGCTGTAGTGCAGATGGAGCATATGGTGATTTTCTTATGACTCCAGGAGTTGATAGTGAAAAACATTTTATGCAAATGAAAGGGAATGAAACTTTTAAAGTTGCAGTAAAAACTCTTACATCTGATGTTCAAAAAATAATGGCAAAAAATCAATTTCAAAATAGTGACATAGATTTATTTATTCCACATCAAGCAAACTATAGAATTATCAAAGCTGTAGGTGATGCTCTTGGTTTTGAAGATTCTCAAAAAGTTCTAACTGTAGAAAAATATGGTAATACTTCTTCAGCTAGTATACCTATGGCAATAAATGAATGTTATGAAGATGGAAGACTTAAAAATGGTATGACTATATTACTAGATGCTTTTGGTGGTGGACTTACTTGGGGAAGTGCATTGGTCAAATTCTCAGCCAAGTAAAAAGTTATAATTTTTTACTTGCAAGGGTAAGTTTACTTTTTGACTTTGCTATATTGTTGGTATTTTCAAATATATTATTCAATGTCGCTACTGGGTTTAGATATAGTATAGACTCATCTACAACTATTTGAAAAATTGCTTTTAATGGTATTTTTATAACACTACCGAAATTTTCTTTCCCAAACCCAGCTTCAAACTCCAAATAATCATCATATACATTTAAAGATTCAAAGCTATAATTAGCCAATACAAACATTGGAAATGGTGCTAATTTTGCACTAATTACACTTGGTAATTCTGGATTAAATGATACTCCTTTGATATTTGCAGTTATTCCAAACTCATTTGAGTGTTCAACCAAAAATTTTATAATTTCTCGAATCTGAACCGTTACAATTTTTTGATAACTTGTATTATTTATTAAATCTACTATCATTTTTTATCTCCTGTATGTATTATTATTTCTTCAATTATATCAAAATCTATCATAGCGTTTAAAAGTGCTATTTTTTGTGCAACTAAAAGCATCTCAACACTTATATCAGCCATTTGTAATACTCCATTGTCTAGATACCTTTGTCTTGTAGTACCACTTAATAAAGGGGTTTTTGGAGTAAGCCAAATATTATTATACATTATAGCAATATTTGCAATACTTGTATCTGTAATGAGATTATTTTTTACTATTATGACTTCATCGCAATCTTCTTTTTTATCAAAAAGTTTATTTATTTTATCTCTTGATGAAGATTTATATTTATACTCTATAGCATCATCAAAAACTAATTTAAACTTTTTTATATCTCGTTTTTTATACTTATCAAATTGTATGTCTATTATACTATGAGCATAATTAACTTTACATTTTAAAAGCTCTTTTGTTGGAACTTTTATAAAATCTTTCAAATCAATAAAATCATCATTTCCAAATATCTCTTTTCTTGTAGTATTGAATCTGTGATTATGATAATCTAGGTTGTATATTGTATTATTTTTACACTTTATAGTTTCAAAATAAATTTGCTCTTTAGATACTATTGGGTCATTCATGCTAAATATACCTTTGATATAAGTTCTTCATATTCTTGTGATACATTACTGTCAAGGGTAATGCCTCCACCACTTTTATATACCATATTCCCATCATCATTTTTTTGAAGAAATCGTATCATAACCCCACTGTCAAAAGAAATACCATCAAAATATCCAAAAACTCCTGTAAAAAAGCCTCTATCATATTCTTCAACATCTTGGATTATTCGTACTGTGCTTCGTTTTGGAGCACCTGTTATAGAGCCAGCTGGTAACAACTCATCCAATATTGAGCCTATATTTTCATACCAATTTTCTTCCATATCACCAACAATTTCAGAACTTATTTGATACAATTGCTTCTCTCCAGCACTAATTTTGTCTATATACCTAAAATTTGTAACTCTTACATTAGATGATACTATAGATAAATCATTTCTCAACAAATCTACTACCATTGTATGCTCTGCTAGTTCTTTTGGGTTATTTAGAAGCTTATTCTTGGCATCTTTGACGGAAGCATCAATAGTGCCTTTCATAGGGTATGTATATATTTTATTACCACAAATTTTTATAAATCTCTCTGGTGAAAAACATACGAATTTATCTTTGTAGTATAGCTTAAATTTAGCACTTGAATTGTCGTAAATTTCATTTAAAGAGAAATTAGTTTGAATCTTTGTTGGGGCTGTGAGGTTTATTAGATATGTATTACCATCTTTAATGTGTTGGATAATTTTATCAAATTGGACTTTATACTCTTTAAAATCTATTGGCTTTATATAATCAAATTTTTTTACTACTAAACTTTTTTCTTCACCATCAATACAAAATTGGATATTTTCGTTATTATAAGGATTAGGAATAATATCAATTTCACTTTTGTCAAAGCTGATTACTACTAAAAATGGTGTTTTGTTTTTGCCAAGAGTATTTAACTCTTGGATTGTTGAATTATTGAAACCTAACACCAATCATACCACAAAAGCTATTACCATCATAAAACTCTATTCTAAATGTTTTATTTTGATTATCCATAGCAAATCGTTCTATAATATCACCTTTTTTTACAGTGATATCATCTTGGCTAACTTTGTTTTTTGTAACAAATCCAATAACATTGACCCTAATACCTTTTTGAGATAAAACATTGAAGTTGTTTTGAACATCAACTATTTCACCAAATTTAATCTCTTTGACTTCTCCATCAATATCTAGTTTGGCTGAATTGACATCACAATTAAAGTCAAAATACTGTGGATAAATAGTCCCTACTCTCAAGTGTCCTATTTGAATATCATAATACTTATCTCTTTTGATAACAGAACCTAATGGATGTGAAAATTCTATTATATTATCTTCTTTTTTCATAGGTACGAATCTTGTCGCAAATTTTGTATCACTTAGTTCTATAGTAAATTTATCATTTAATTTTATTGTTCCATATTCACTCAAACTTTTTTGAACATCATCACGAGTTAATTCAATATTTTTGGTATATTCTATTCCCATAACTTGCATAAGTGCCTCAAAAGAACGAAGTTGATATATTACTTTCAAATCAAGTTCAGTTATATTTTTGCTTGTTTCTACCGCAATTGCAGGTTTTTGATTTGTTACTGCATAGTATGTAAGTGATCTTTGCATAGCTTCATCTACTTCTTTTGTTTCTGTATTCTTTACATTAAAAGTATGATGATTTTCGTGTAAATCTTTATTTAAGATAGATTCCATATTAGCTGTGATTTCATCAAGATTTCCAAACTCAACATTTTCTATTTTGTGTTGGTCTATAATGTATGACTGTCCCCAAGCTGATGGGTTGAAAATTGCACTTTCCCATTTATGTCTGTAAAATCCTCTTCCATCATGTAAGTTTGATACAAACGCAACTTCTGGCAAAGTTATAAGCTCTTTTATTCTCTCAACATGTCTAAAATCTGGGTCATTAGCTTGAATATCAGCAAATTTTCTGTTCATATCACCATATTTTCCACGGCGATGTTCTACTATACTGTCAAAGTTTAGATTTGGCACAACATAAACTGAGCCTTTTTTGATATCATAATGTTTTAGCATAAGTACAGGGGCAAAATATCCTCCAGGTTCATCACCATGAACTCCACCAATTACAAGTAGTGTTGGGGCATTCGGTTCTCCTTGCATTTTATGAAAAGAAAAATCTCTTTGTGAAGCATATAAAGCTAAACTACATAATGTAAATATAAATATTTTTTTAAACAATTTAAGACCTTGGTTATATATTAAAAATAGGTGGTATTTTACAATACAATCACTTAAGTAGTGTTACAAATTCCTATATATAATTCCAAACATCTAATTTTAAACAACTTTTTTGTATAATACCAAAAATTTCAAAATAAAAAATTAAGGACTTATATGTTTGGATTTGGAAAAGATCTTAAAGAGTACACAATAGACGAAGCTACAATGGCTAAGTTTCAATATGCAAAAATTACAACTGACCATGGTGTTATTTGGGTTAAATTATTTCCAAAAGAGACTCCTATAGCTGTGGCAAACTTTGCAACATTAGCAAATGATGGCTTTTATAATGGTCTTAAATTTCACAGAGTAATACCTGGATTTATGGCTCAAGGTGGATGTCCAAACGGTAGAGGAAATGGCGGACCAGGATGGTCAATCAAATGTGAAACAGGAGCTGATAAACAAGTTCATAAAAGAGGAAGTTTGTCTATGGCTCATGCTGGTAAAAACACTGGTGGAAGTCAATTCTTTATATGTTTTGTACCATGTCCTCATCTTGATGGAGTTCACACTGTATTTGGTGGAATTGAAAAAAATGATAAAGATAGTTTTATAGCACTTGATGCTATAGGTCAAGGTGACACAATCAAATCAATAGAAATTTTAGAAAATAAATAGTAAGAAGGTCAACAAATGCAAAAGCCACAATCCTTAGAAGAAATAGCATTAGCACATAAACTTAGTCTTGAAGATTTAACACATATTCAAAAAATCTTAGGTCGTGATCCAAATGTAGTAGAAATCGGTATCTTTTCTGCTATGTGGAGTGAACATTGTTCATATAAATCAAGTAAAAAATATTTAAGAGGTTTTCCAGTATCAGCTCCATGGGTTATACAAGGTCCAGGAGAAAATGCAGGTGTTATTGATATAGGTGATGGTTATGCAGCTGTATTTAAAATGGAATCACACAACCACCCAAGCTTTATAGAGCCTTATCAAGGTGCTGCTACTGGAGTTGGTGGAATTTTGAGAGATGTATTTACTATGGGTGCTCGTCCAGTTGCTAGTTTAAATTCTATCAGATTTGCTTCAATTGATGGTGATAGTGAAACAGCGAAAAAACATAGATACCTTTTAAGAGGTGTTGTTGCTGGAATTGGTGGATACGGTAACTGTATGGGTGTTCCTACTGTTGGTGGAGAGACATCTTTTGAGGATTGTTATGCAGGGAACAACCTTGTAAATGCGTTTACTTTAGGGCTTGCAAAAAGTGATGAGATTTTTTATGGTAAGGCTGAGGGTATAGGCAATCCTGTAATGTATGTGGGAAGTAAAACAGGTCGTGATGGACTAGGTGGGGCGGTCATGAGTAGTGCTTCATTTGATGATGATAGTGCTAGTAAAAGACCAACTGTTCAAGTAGGTGACCCATTTACTGAAAAACTTTTACTTGAGGCTTGTTTGGAGCTGTTTAAAACTGACTTAATCATAGGTATCCAAGATATGGGAGCAGCTGGACTCACTTCAAGTTCATTTGAAATGGCTGGACGAAGTGGTAGCGGTATGATAATGCACCTTGACAAAGTACCAGCAAGAGAAGAAGGAATGACTCCTTATGATTTCATGCTAAGTGAATCACAAGAAAGAATGCTTATTTGTGCAAAAAAAGGGTGTGAACAAGCTATTATTGATATATTTGAAAAATGGGAACTTGATGTTGCTGTGATTGGTGAAGTTACAGCTACTGGTAATATGGAGCTATTTTGGCATGGTGAAAAATGTGCTGAAATTCCAGTACAACCTGTAAGTGAAGAAGCACCAGTACTTGATCGCCCTATAGCAAAACCTGTTTATTTAGAGAGTGTTGCTGATGTAAAAATGAATAAAAATATTTCAAATCAAGAGGCATATGATGCACTTATGAGTGATATTGAAGTAGTTGATAAAAGCTGGATTTATACACAATTTGACTCAATGGTACAAACAAACACTATAAAAGGTCCTGGAAGTCTTGATGCAAGTGTAATCAGAGTAAAAGAAACAGGTCGTGCGATTGCCATGAGTAGTGATTGTAATACAAGATTTTGTTATATCAACCCAAAACTTGGAGCTGCAGCAGCTGTTATGCAAAGTGGTAGAAATGTAGCTACAAGTGGTGCTAGACCTCTAGCAATTACCGACAACCTAAACTTTGGTAACCCACAAAATCCTGAGGTTATGTGGCAGTTTAAAGAGTGTTGTGAAGGTATAAAAGATGCTTGTTTGGCACTTAATACTCCTGTAACTGGTGGAAATGTATCACTATACAATGAAACAAACGGTGTGAGTATATTCCCTACTCCTACTATTTGTATGGTTGGGGTAAATAGCGACGCTAACAAAGTACTACCAAGCAAACTTACAACTGATGGAAACAAACTTTATATCATAGGTGACACAAAAAGCGAATTTGGTGGCTCACTGTATATGAAAAAGTTTTACGGAATAGTAGGCGGAGTTCACCCTGAAGTTGACTTTGATAAAGAGATGAAACTTTGGGATTTGATAATCAAAGCAAACGAAAAAGGCTTACTAAAATCTGCTAAAGATATAGGTGTAGGCGGACTAGCTGTGAGTTTATCAAAAATGGCTTGTATTGGTGGCAAAGGTGTAGATGTAAAAGTAGATTTAACTTCTGGTAATGATTTATTTAGTGAAACACTAAGCCGAGCTATAGTTGAAGTAACTCCTAGCAACAAAAACGCTTTTGAAGCACTTGCAAACGAAATAGGTATCAAAGTATCAAAAATAGGTACTATTGGCGGAGATAAAATCAAGATAAATGATGTAGTAGCTGATTTATCAGGATTAAGTAAAGTATATTTCAATAGATTTAAAGAAGTAGTAGAACAAGATCTATAAGTAATAAGTCACGAAAGTGGCTTATTATAGTATAACTAAAAATAATTATAAAAACTGAAAAGTTATTATAGGTAATATTATTTGTAATAAAATAAACTTCATTAAAGTGTATTAAATAAAGTAAAGGCATAAAATTGAAAAAAAAATTTATGGGAAATTTAGGGAAATACATATCTTCTACCAGATACCATCAATGTACAATATCTAAAATCAATTCACGAATTAAATCTCTACTACTAGTAGTGATGTTGATAATGTTAGGGGGGGGTGGCACTCAATTAAGTTCTAATGATAATAAAAATATAATTTCTAAAAAAGAAAAAACTATTTTAGTTATAGGAGATTCAATATCTCAAGGGTATAAACTAACCAAATCAAGACTTTATCCAAAAAAAGATTTAACGAAAAAAAATGAATATGGACAAATTTCTTTTGCTATTGAACAAGGTACGAAAGCAAAAGTATTAAACAATGGTATACCAGATAAAACTACTTTTTATATAAAAGAAAACTGGGATATTAATGTTGCAACAGAAAATCCAGATATAGTATATATACATGTTGGAGTCAATGATTTTAGAAAAGGTTATAAATTTGAAGATGTAAAGCCAAATTTTTTATGGATTATTCAAAAATGTAAAGCTGACAATATTAAATTGATTATGGCTAATATTGGGGGATACAAAAATATACCTCAAAAGATAGAGAAAGAAATAATAAAAACTAATAATTGGCTTAAAACACAAGATGTAGAATTGATTGATTATGTGAAATGGTCAACAAATGGTACAGAAAAATTAGGATATTTAAAACCAAATATGTTTGCAGACTCAATTCATCCGACAAAAGAAGGCTATATGGAATATGGGCAATATATATTAGATAATTCGACAATCAACCAGTAACTAACCTTTGTTTGAAATGTAAATACTTTAAATACAAATACACATATTAGCTAGTGTAATTTAATTTTTATTAAAATTTACATTAATCTACTTTTGGATATAATCATACAAATTAATTGATAAAATAGATTCAAAGGTATAGTAAGTGAGTAAGAAAAGAGCATTAATAAGTGTAAGTGATAAAAGTGGTGTTGTAAATTTTGCAAAAGAGCTTGTGGGGCTTGGTTTTGAGATAATATCAACTGGTGGAACATACAAAACTTTAAAAGATAATAATATAGCTGTAATTGAAGCCAATGAAGTTACTAAATTTCCAGAGTGTTTTGAAGGTCGTGTAAAAACACTAAACCCTTATATTCACGGTGGGATTCTTCACAGACGCGACAAACAATCACACTTAGACCAAGCAAAAGAGCTAGGAATTGAGGGGATTGATTTGGTGTGTGTAAATCTATATCCATTCAAAGCAACTATCGAAAAAACTGATGATTTCGAAGAAATTATAGAAAATATAGATATTGGTGGACCTGCTATGGTTAGAAGTGCTGCGAAGAATTTTGATAGCGTGATAATCATCACTGATGTGGCTGACTATGATTTGGTTTTACAAAATCTCAAAAACAATACAAATACTATCGAATTTAGAAGAGATTTGATGATAAAAGCTTATGAACATACAGCTAGTTATGACTCTATGATAGCAAACTATATGAACAAAAGATTTAAAAATGGTTTTGGTGACAAAACTTTTATAGTAGGAAATAAAGTATTTGATACAAGATATGGTGAAAACCCTCATCAAAAAGGGGCATTGTATGAGTTTGACAAGCACTTTTCAAATAAATTCAAAGTAATCAAAGGTGAGCCAAGCTTCAATAATATGGGTGATATTAGTGGAGCTGCAAAAATAGCAAGTGCGTTTGGAGATGACAATGCAATCGCAATAGTAAAACATGGAAATCCTTGTGGTTTTGCTATCAAAGATACATTGCTAGAAAGTTACACGGAAGCTCTTAAATGTGACCCAGTAAGTGCATTTGGTGGTGTTGTAGCGGTAAATGGTATCGTTGAGCTTGACCTTGCAAAAAAAATGAACGAAATTTTCCTAGAAGTTGTATTTGCAGCGGACTTCACATCTGAAGCAGTAGAAGAACTAAGTAGAAAACAAAGAATCAAACTATTTAGCCAAGGTACGAAAAAGCTTGAAATGGCAAACGATGAGATAAACTTCAAAATTGTTGATGGTGGATTTGTACTTCAAGACGCTGATAAGGTTGGCGTTGACGAAGTAAAAAATGCAAAACAAGTATCAAAATTAAGTGCCTCATCTGGGGAAATGAAAGATTTGGAGATTGCTTATAAGATAGCATCTTTGACAAAATCAAACTGTGTAGTTTATGTGAAAAACTCTGCTATGGTAGCTGTTGGTATGGGTATGACTTCAAGAGTTGATGCAGCAAAAGCAGCACTTAGAAAAGCAACTGACATGGGTCTTGATGTAAGTGGAGCATGTTTGGCTAGTGAAGCGTTTTTCCCATTTAGAGATAGTATAGACGAAGCTCAAAAAGCTGGTGTCAAATGCGTAATAGAACCAGGTGGAAGCGTAAGAGACGATGAAGTGATACAAGCTGCTGATGAATATGGCATGAGCTTGTATTTTACAGGTGTTAGACATTTTTTACATTAGGAAGAGACTAAGAGACTAAGAGACTAAGAGACTGAGAGACTGAGAGAGGAGCGTAACGAAAAGGTGAACTGCTTCACATTTTTCTCAAAGAGAGTGCAAGCACAACAGCTCCGCACGGCGATGTCTTTGTGCGAACAAAGTGAGTACAGACATACGCCTGAGTTCATTAAGACTGAGAAACTGAGGGACTGAGAAATAAAAAGCTTAGTTTCTCAGTCTCTTAGTTACTTAGTCACTCCAAATAAAGGCAACCATGAAACTAAAACATATAATATCTACTAATGTTAAAATTGCAAGTAAACATGATTTAATTTCATCACTTCTTTCTACTATGCAAGAAAATAAAATAAGTTCTATCATAGTAACTGATAGCAAAAAGCATCCTATTGGTATTTTTACAGAATTTGATGCTATCAAAGTTGTTGCTACTGGTATGAATATAGATAATTTAACCGCAAAAGATTTTTTAAACTCTCAAGAATTATTTGTAATAAATGAAGAAATTGAAATCTATAAAGCATTTGAAATCATGCAAGACAAACATTGCCGTCATATAATTGCAGTTGATGATGATAAAAAAATCAAAGGAATTGCAACACAAAGCAACTTTTTAAAATATCTTGATACGGATGTATTAATAAAACTAAAAACAACTGCTGATGTTATGATAAAAGATGTCATTACTATGACTTCTGAATATACTTTAAGTGATGCTGCGGCTACTATGATGCATTATCATATTAGTTGTCTTGTTATTGTAGATGACTCAAACCTACCTATTGGAATCATAACAGAAAGAGATATGGTTCAATACGCAAAACAAAGCAAAAATATGATGATATTAAAAGATGTTATGTCATCACCTTTGAGTACTGTAAATACAACAGATTCTTTATCTTATAGTGTTAATTTGATGGAAGAACTTAAAATTAGAAGATTGGTTGTCGTAAATAATGATGGCTCACTTGCAGGGATTATCACTAGACATGATGTATTAAAATCAATGCAAAGTAAAAAAATTGAACTTTTGACACATACACTTTCTCAAAAAAATTATGAACTTGATATTATAAAAAAACAAGATGAAGAATTAAAACTACTAGATATTGCTCTTAAATCATCAGCAAATGCTGTTGTTATAACAGATAAAGATGCAATTATTAGATGGTGTAATCATGCTTTCGAAGAACTCACTGGATACAAAATAAAAGATATTTTAGGAAAAAAACCAAATCATTTGACAAAATCTGGTATTCAAACTGGTGAATTTTATGAAATCTTATGGAGTACTATACTTTCCAAAAAAAGCTGGAAAGGTGAAGTTGTAAATAAAAGAAGAGATGGGAGTTTATATAATGAAAAACTTTCAATTACTCCCATTATAGATTCTAATGGTGATATTACTCACTTTGTAGCTATCAAAGAAGATATTACTCAACTGAAAAATATGCAAAAATCTATTATTGAAAGTGAAATGAGATTTAAAAATTTATTTGACAATGCTCCATTACCTTATCAAAGCTTAGATTCAAAAGGGATTCTTATTGATGTAAACAGAGCTTGGCTTAAATTTAGTGGATATCAATATGATGAAGTTATTGGGTCTTTTATAGGCAATTTTATAACTGACGAATTGGAACATCTACAATGTTCTTTTGGTGAACTATTATCAAATGGTGAAGTAAAAAATAAAATATTCAATTTTAAAACAAAAGATAATGGTATAAGAACAATAGAAGTTAATGGAAAAGTTTCTAAAGATTTATATAATGGAGAAAAATTTACACATTGTTTACTCTATGATATAACTGAAAAACAAGCAATGCAAGATAAAATTCACTATATAGCTCACCATGATATACTAACCAACTTACCAAATAAGATTGTACTCAATGAACATCTAGATATTGCAATAAAAAAAGCAAATAGAAATAAAACAAAAATAGCTCTTATCGTATTAGGACTAGATAGATTCAAAGATATAAATGATAGTTTTGGTCATAGTATTGGGGATGAATTACTTATTTTAGTGGCAAATATGTTGAAACTTCATTCAGATGAGTATGATTTTGTTGCTAGAATTAGTGGTGATGAATTTTGTATTGTTGTAGAAGATATAATACATCAAGAAGATTGTGCAATTATTGCTGATAAATTGATTAAAGCCATAAATAAAGCTTGGCATTTATCAAATGAATCATATATTTATTTAAGTGCCACACTTGGTATTTCACTTTATCCTGATAATACTCTAAATGCTCATGAGTTACTTCAATATAGTGATGCAGCACTTTATCTTGCAAAAAAAGAAGATCGTGGTCAATTTAGATTTTATAACAATTCACTTACCCTACAAGCTAGAAAAAATTTAACACTTTCTACTCAACTAAAAGAAGCTATTATAAAAAATCAATTTATAGTGTTATATCAACCACAAATTGATATGACAAGTGGTAAAATACTTGGAGTTGAAAGTTTGATTAGATGGCAAAATGGTTCAGAATTGGTATCACCAAAAGAATTCATTACATTTGCTGAAGAAAGAGGCTTAATATCTGGAATTAGCCAATTTGTACTCAAACAAAGCTGTGAGGATTTAAAACACTTGTTACCATTTATTGGTAAAGATTTTAAATTATCAGTAAATATTTCATCATTAGAGTTGACAAAACTAACTTTAATAAATGATTTTAAAGAAATCTTACAAAAATTTGATATCAACCCTGTAAATATAGGAATTGAAGTAACAGAATCTATTTTCATCAAAGATATTGCTCAAGCAATTGAGTGTTTGGAAGAATTTAAAAATGCTAATTTTATGATATCATTAGATGATTTTGGTACTGGATATTCAAGTCTAAGTTATTTGAAAAAACTTCCTCTTGATATAATCAAAATTGACAAAAGCTTTATTGATGGTGTACCATTGGAAAATGATGATGTACAAATTACAAAAACGATTATTTCAATGGCAAAAACACTAGGGCTAAAAGTACTAGCAGAAGGTGTAGAGACAAAAGAACAACTTGATTTCTTGAAAAATGAAGGTTGTGATTATTATCAAGGCTACTATTACTCTAAACCAATAAGTGCTGATGAATTCAAAACCCTATTAAAAAAGGATAAATAATGTGTGGAATAGTTGGATATATAGGACAAAAAGATACAAAAAAATTTTTAATTGATGGACTAAAAGAACTTGAATATCGTGGATATGATAGTGCTGGGATTGCACTTTTGGGATGTGACAGTATAGAAGTTTTTAAAGCTGTAGGAAAACTAGTAAACCTAGAAGACAAGCTAAATAATAATTCAACATTAAATATTCAAAATTCAACATTTAGTACAGGTATTGGTCACACAAGATGGGCAACACACGGTAAACCAACTGAAATCAATGCTCACCCACATCTTGGAAACTATAGTTTCGTAGTACACAATGGTATAATAGAAAACTACAAAGAATTAAAAACTTCATTACAAGCAAATGGTGTAGAATTTTTGAGCCAAACAGATACGGAAGTAATTGTACACCTTTTTGAAAAACACTTTGAGCAAACAAATGACTCTGCACAAGCTTTTAAAAATACTATAAAAGAACTTCATGGTGCTTATGCGATACTTTTGATTACTAAAAGTGAGCAAAACAAAATCTTTTTTGCAAAATCAGGCTCACCTATGATAATAGGTAAAAATTCTGATGAAATGTTTTTTGCAAGTAGTGATGCACCGCTTATTGGATATGCAAATGAAGTAATATATCTTGAAGATGGTGATTTTGGGGAAGTAACTCAAGATAATATTAGCTTTTATAATGAGAAAAAACAAATATGGAATAAACTTCAAACTTCAAAACAACTAGCCCAAAAAAATGGTTTTAGATTTTTTATGGAAAAAGAGATTTATGAACAAAGTGATGTGGCAAGTGATTGTATGCTTGGGCGTATAAAAGATAATGGTACGAACTTTGATGAAATAGAAAATAGTTTTTTTGATAATATCTTTGATATCAAAATTTGTGCTTGTGGTACTAGCTATCATGCTGGTATGGTAGGAAGCTATCTTATTGAACGCCTTGGAAAAATGAGATGTTCTATAGAAATAGCTAGTGAGTTCAGATATAAAGAGCCATTATTACTTAAAAATACTCTTTTTGTTGTTATCAGCCAAAGTGGAGAAACAGCAGATACATTAGAAGCACTTAAAATGGCAAAAAATGCTGGGCTTAAAACTCTGGCTGTTTGTAATGTAGATAATAGCTCTATCACAAGACTTGCCGATGTGACACTTCTTACTCGTGCAGGAATAGAAAAAGGGGTAGCTAGTACAAAAGCATTTTCAACACAAACACTAGTTCTTTGGATGTTGGCTCTTTATATTGGCACAAAAAATAAAGCGTTAAGCGATACTCTAATACAAAATGAACTTCATACACTAAGAGCCATACCAAAAGCCCTAAAAATAGAAAGTATAATGCACGAAAAATGTAAACGCCTTTCAAAAAGATACCTTCACGGTCATGGGTTTTTCTTTATAGGTCGTGATGTATTTTATCCACTTGCCCTAGAAGGTGCCTTGAAACTCAAAGAAATAAGCTATCTTCATGCTGAAGGCTATCCTGCAGGAGAGATGAAACATGGTCCTATTGCGTTAGCTGACCCTGAGCTTTTCACCATAGCACTAATGCCTCAAAATTTACTATATGATAAAATTAAATCAAATGTAGAAGAACTAAGTGCAAGAGATAGTACAATTTGTTCAATCAGTGCATTACCTTTTGAACTTGCAGATGATTTTATACAAATCAATACAACAAACCATTATATGCTAGAATTTTTTGAGATGCTTGTAGCTTTACAGTTATTATCACAAGAAATTTCTATAAGACTAGGAAATGATGTAGATATGCCAAGAAATCTTGCTAAGTCTGTTACTGTAGAGTAACAGACTTCTGAGCTTTTGTTTATTTTAAAGCCTTTATTTCACATACAAAAGTCTTATCTTCTTTTGATAAATCTATGCTCAATCCTCTTATATTTATTTGAGTTCCTTCGCCAAAATATTCAAACTTATTTTTAGCTTCTTCTTTGTATATGTCTATATAAATTATATCTATCATACTTTTTATAACATCTCTTAATTTATCTTTATCAGTTGATAATAACAAAATTTTATTTTCATTAATAGAGACTTTGACATTATCTATTTCATACTCATTTTGATTATCTAAAAAAGCTTTTTCATCATATATTATTCTATATCTTGATATTAGTTCTTGATATAAAAACTTTTTATTTTTTACTATTTCATCAAGAAAATATTTTGACATATCAAGGGAATAAAGTTTTGAATCATTAATCAAAATATCTTGAGAATCCCTATCTCCCAATAAAGCAGAAATAGCGAAAAAATATCTCCCTTTTTCATAATTTTTCAATATATCCATGTAATAAATACCTAAATTATAAGTGATTTCAGCATTATAATTCAAATCATATTTTTTATAAAGCTCATAAGCTTCTAGCCAAATCTGACCACCTTTATTTTTATCTTGAATACCATCTAATATACCATTGTAGTAATAAGTTCCAAGCTGATGGGTAGCACAACTATCATGAAGTTTATACCCTTTTTCAAAAATATCAAAAGCCATTTTATAATCACTAGCCCCTTCATATGCCAATCCAAGATTACAATTATAAATATCTTCTTCCTCTTTTGTAGCTAATTCATACCAGTATATTGATTGTTCAAAGTCTTCCAATATCAAATACTGATACCCAATAGCTTCAAAAATAGCCCATTTGACAACTTCTTGTGTATTAAGTTCAAGTGATAATTTATAATATTTTATCGATAATTCTGGATTTATTTTTTCTAAATCTTTTGCCAAATAATATGCTTTAGAGTCTTTGTCTTTATCTTTACAATATTCTTTATGTTCAATAGAGATATATTTTTCATAAAGCTCTTCAAAACTAAGTTCTTTACTTTGAGATTGGAGTTTTAGAAAAATTGCATCTAATTCTTGTTTTGCCCCTTCATTCCAACTTAAGTCATTATCATCTTTATCAATTACATATTTAATATTTTCTATTCTTTGTTTATAATATGGTAGTTGCTCTGAAGTAATATTTTTAGTATTTATATCTTCAATCAAAGAATTAAACTCCAAAGAAATATACAAAATTCTTGCCATATTTTCATTTTCTTTTTGGTCATCATCAATAATTGCATATTTTTTATTTTCTGTCATAATAGTAGGTCTTTCTACAAGAAAAATATCTAATAACACCCCAAAAGTAACCAAGAACAATACAAGTATAAAGATTTTTCTAATCTCTTGAATTCCAAACATTATAAATTATCCTTAATTTTATCTTCCACAACACCCACCTGCTCTTTCTTGTACAAAATATGTTTTGTTGCATTTAATACAAGTGTATAATATATCACTAACTCCGCTACAACCACCATTATTTAAAATTTGATATTCGATAGCATGACCAACATCATCTGAAAATGCTCCACAACTTGGACATATTCCATTTTTCAAACTTAATAAAATTTTAGCTTTTTGTTCATAGTATTTTTTAAGTGCAATCACAATTATAATAAACAGTACAACAACAATCAATATATAAAAAAACAACTCCATAAACATATCCTTATTTGTGCCAATATATTTATAATTGGTGCTTAATTATACCTAATCATCGATAAAATTAACAATATTTAAGTCTTTTTTAAATATAATCTCCTTCAATTAAAAAAAAGGATGGAAAACAATCAATGGAAAACAATGCCGTAAGTAGTTATTTATTTACAAGTGAAGTAGTAAGCCCAGGTCACCCTGATAAGTGTGCAGATATTATAGCTGATAGCATAGTAGATGCTCTTTTGATGCAAGATAGCAAAAGTAGAATTGCAAGTGAAGTTTTTGTTGCTGGAAAGCATGTTATCATAGGTGGAGAAGTTACTACAAAAGCTAATGTTAGTGTAGAAGATTATAAAAATATAGCAATAAACGCTCTTAAAAAAATAGGTTATGATGGAAATGGATATTTTACTAAAGAAGAGTGTTTACACCCGCAAGATATTCAAGTACAAGTATTATTAAATAGACAAAGCCCTGATATAAACCAAGGTGTTGACCAAAGTGATGGTGAAATAGGAGCTGGGGATCAAGGTATAATGTTTGGTTATGCTGATTGCGAAACAGAAGACTATATGCCAAGTGCTATAACTTATGCAAGACTTTTGGCTGATAAAGTTTATGAATATGCACTAAATCACCCAAATGAACTAGGTGTTGACATCAAAACTCAAGTTACTATGGATTATATTACAAAAGAAAATTTTGACTTAGCAACACCTAAAAAAATACACACTATTGTAGTATCAGCTCCTTGTGTTGCAAGCATGGATATTGATACTGTTAGAAACCTTATAAGAGGTCTTATCAATGATAGTGGACTACCAAAAGAACTTTATAATCAAAATGATTGTATAATCCATATAAACCCAACTGGTAAGTATGTAAGTCATTCAAGTTTACACGATAGTGGACTAACTGGGCGAAAACTTATAGTTGATAGTTTTGGTGGATATGCACCTATTGGTGGTGGAGCACAAAGTAGTAAAGATTATACTAAAGTGGATAGAAGCGGACTTTATGCAGCAAGATATATAGCAAAAAATATAGTTGCAGCTGGACTTGCTAAAAAAGCAATAGTTCAAATTTCTTATGCTATAGGTGTTGCAAAACCAGTATCTATTACAGTAAATACCTATAGTACAGCTATAAAAGGTATCACTGATGAGAAGTTATCACAGTTTGTAATGGATACTTTCCCTCTTACACCAAATTGGATTACTAAAAAATTCGGACTTGACACACCATCAGATGATACATTTTTGTATGCTGATGTAGCAGCTCACGGTCAAGTAGGAAAAAGTAGCTATCCTTGGGAAAAACTAGATAGCGTTGAGATGTTTAAAAGTTTAGTTAATTAATAACTAATAACTAATAACTAATAACTGTGGAGTGACTTAAGTCACAATTATTATCAGCGAAGCTGATTCTATAGTTATTCATTATTAATTGTTAATTATTTGTTAGCCTTAAATCGAAGATTTATGGAGGCAAGAATGGATTTAAAAAGTTTATTTAATAAGTTAAGATTTGAAAAGCAAACAGAAGCTCCAAAAATAGAAGAAGCTCCTAGTCACTGGGTTAAATGTCCTAGTTGTGAGGGTTTGATGTTTTTCAAAGAAGTAGAAAATCAGAATAATGTTTGCCCAAAATGTAATTTTCATATGAGAATTGGTGCTAAAAAAAGAATTGAGTTAATTTGTGATGAAAATAGCTTTGTAGAGTTTGATAATGATTTAGTACCTACTGACCCTTTGAACTTTGTAGATAAAAAAAGCTATAAAAAGAGACTTGAAGAAGCATTCCAAAAAAGTGGAAGAACAAGCTCAATTGTAAGTGGTGAGTGTACAATAAATGAAATTCCTACTCAGCTTGTAGTATTTGATTTTTCTTTTATGGGTGGAAGTTTAGGCTCTGTTGAGGGTGAAAAAATAGTTCGTGCGGTAAATCGAGCATTAGAAAAAAAAGAACCTGTTATTATAGTAAGTGCTAGTGGTGGAGCTAGAATGCAAGAAAGTACTTTTTCATTAATGCAAATGGCAAAAACTTCTGCAGCTCTGAAAAAGCTAGACTCTGCAAAACTACCATATATTTCAATCCTTACAGACCCAACTTTTGGAGGGGTTAGTGCTTCTTTTGCATTCTTAGGTGATATTATTATGGCTGAACCTGGTGCTTTGATAGGTTTTGCTGGAGCTAGAGTTATCAAGCAAACAATTGGAGCTAATCTTCCTGAAGGTTTCCAAAGTTCTGAATTTTTACTAAAACATGGCTCAATTGACATGATAGTTGAAAGAAATGAAATGAAACAAACTCTTGGCAATCTTCTGAAAATGATGTTGACCCAAAAGGCATCATGAGACTATATGCACTTTGTGACTTTGAGACTCTGATAAAGAAAAATATCTCTTTATCAGAGTTTTTGAGTGTTGCCACTTCAAATAATGCTCTTATTATACAATACAGAGACAAATCAGACTCATTTGAGCAAAAAAAACAAAATCTAATTTTTTTAAAACAACACACAGATATCCCTATTATAATCAATGATGAAATCAATTTAGTCCAATTTTGTGATGGACTTCATATTGGTCAAGAAGATTTAACTTCTATAAATAAAAATCATGACCTAGCAGTGAAACTAATACGCAAAAAAATTGGCAATAAAATACTTGGACTATCAACTCATAATGAAATGGAAATCCTTGAAGCAAATCAACTAAATTTAGATTATATTGGTCTTGGAGCTTATAGAGGAACTAATACCAAAGATGTAAGCACAATTTTGGGTGATAGACTTCCATATCTTGCAAAAATATCGAAACATAAAGTTGCAGCTATTGGTGGAATAAAACAAGATGATAATATCCCAAATGTTTACTATCATGTTATAGGAAGTGGACTTTTATGAAAATAAATATTTATTCTATTCAAAAAAAATCAAATGATTCTTATGATAAATTAATAGAAGAATTTATCAAAATGTCAAAAAAATATGCTGATGTAAAAGATATTCAGATTTTTAACAACACAATCAGTAAAGCCCAAAGTTCAAATAACGAAAATGAAGCAAAACTTAGCTACAGTATGGCATATGAGCCATATCTAAAAAATGGCTATAACATAGCTCTTGATGTCCTCGGCAAAAGTGTAGATAGTTTTGAGTTAGCAAAAATTTTATCAAATCATACTAGCTACAATTTTTTCATAGGTGGGGCATATGGATTTGAGCAAGAATTCTTGAAAAAATGTGACACTACTATAAGTTTAAGTAATCTTACAATGGCTCATAAAATAGCACATATTGTATTATTTGAACAAATATTTAGAGGTCTTTGTATCAACAACAACCACCCATATCATAAATAAAATCTAATAAAAGTATTATCTTTCATCTACAAACTACCCTCTACAAACTATCCTCTAACACCTAATATCTACTTTATCTTTTTTTTAGAAACTTTTGAATATAATGTTCCAATTTTTTAATAAGGGAAATGTTGTGCCAAATAAAAAACAAATAGAAGAAATGAAAGCTGTTTTATTAGAAAGAAAAGATATAATACAGACAAACATTGATAATGGAAAGCAAAATATTGATTCACTGAAGAGTCAAGAGGTTAATGATGAGTTTGATTACGCTGAAGTAAGTAGTGATAGCTATACTGAAGGATTGATAATCAATCAACAAGTTGCTGAACTTGAAGAGATCAATTCTGCTTTAGCTCGAATCCAACATGGAACTTATGGTATTTGTGAAATGTGTGATGATGTGATATCATTAGGAAGATTAAAAGCTAAACCATTTGCAAAATATTGTATAGTATGTCGTGAGCTTGTAGAAAAAAATCTAAGCGCGCAAACAAAAAAATAAACAAGGGGTTGTATTATGGGGTTAAAAAAATATTTCTTTTTCTCATTACTGTTGATTATAGTTATAGCTGGTTATGTCTTTAGTGTAAATGCTAATGACTATAGAATTGCTTTTTTTGACTATGGAATTGTTTTGCCAATAGCTGTTTGGGTAGTAATACCAGTAGTTATATTATTTTTATTGTCTTTTTTACATATGATATTCTATGGTATGAAAAGCTATTTTGAAAAAAATGCTTTTAAAAAAGATTTTGATAATATCATACAATTATTAAAAGCTAAAATTGAAAAACAAGAATATAACCATGCATTTAAGACAACTGAAGCAAAAGAAATATCAGCTACTATTTCTCAGCTAGATGTTGCACCTCAAAATTCTGAGTTTTCAACAACAAACAAAGAAATTCAAGATGTAGTATCAAAAATCAACAAAATCACTAGTGGTGAATATGTCCCTAGTAAAGAATTGAAACTCCCTAATACAAATCCAATAATGGAAATGAATCTTTTAAATAAATTAAAAGTTGATAGTGATTTTGCTCTAGATGTTATCAAAAAAAGCACTAATTATACTCAAAAAACAGTTGATGCATCAATACAAAGTTTAATTAAAAATAAATCTATTACAACAATAAGAAAGAATTTTGATTCAATAAAATTTAATAAAGATTTAGCATTTGACCTTTTTGAAAAAGATAGTGAGAAAAAAGAAAGTTTTTCTTTATCTCGTGAAGAAATCATTAAAATCGTATCACCTTTAGAATTTGCTAAAAATGACTATCTAAGACTAGCAAAAATATATAAAAAATCTTTTTCTCCTGAAGAGATAATAAAACTTTTTGAAGATTTAAGTACAAAAAATGAAGATGCAAATTATGCTTATTTATACATATTATTTGAATACGAAATGCTTGATAGTATAAGAGAAATTTTACACAATAGTGCAAATAATGACTATCTACCATTTAAAGCATTATTAGATCTTAAAGGTGCTGGTAAACACTATAGATTAGATAGCCTTTGTTTAAATTAATTAAAGGTGGATTAAATAAGTGGAGAAAACAAAAGAATTAAATATAATAGATTTTTCAAATCCGTTAATGGTTCTTGCTCCACTTGCTGGATATACTGACTTACCTTTTAGATCTGTTGTCAAGAAATTTGGTGCAGATGTTACTATAAGTGAGATGATTAGCTCAAATGCACTTGTTTATAACTCCAAAAAAACATTTAAAATGCTTACAAAATCTCCAAATGAAACACCATATATTGTACAGATTTCAGGTAATGACCCAGCTATTATCAAAGCTGCGGTTGAGATTTTAAACGATATTGATGGAATTGATGGAATTGATTTAAACTGTGGATGCCCCGCACCGAAAGTTTTTAATCATGGAAGTGGCTCAAATTTACTTGGGGATTTAAAACGCCTTGAAGAAATACTTAGCACCATCAAACTTCATTCTAAAAAGCGTTATACTACTGCAAAGATAAGAATTGGAGTTGATGAAAAAATTCCTGTAGAAATTGCAAAAGTAGTCGAAGGTGCTGGGGCAGATATGATGTGGGTACATGGGCGTACTAGAAAAGGTGCATATAAAGCACCAGTTGATTATGATGCAATAAAAGCCATAAAAGAGAGTGTAAAAATTCCAGTTATTGCAAATGGTGATATTACGGATTACACCAAAGCCAAATGGGTATTAGAACATACTGGTGCAGATGGTGTAATGATAGGTCGTGGGGCTATTGGTAAACCTTGGATTTTTCATCAAATAAAACATAATGAACAAAATATTGATTTAGAGTTAAAAAAAGAAGTAATTTTAGAACATTTTGATAAAATGGTAGAGTTTTATGAAGAATATGGTGTTGTAATGTTTAGAAAACATTTACATGACTATTCAAAAGGTTATAATGGAGCTAGTGAATTTAGAAGTTTAGTAAATACTATTACTGATTCAAAGCAATTAAGAGATGTAATAGAAAAATTTTTTAAAAGCCAAATTACGCAATCTAAACTGTAAAGTAGTTGTGTTAATTTATTGAATTCTATTGTATAATTTAAAATAAGGTACAAAATTGAAACAAACATATTATGAATTAAAAATAACTCCAAGTAGTTATTACGAACTTTTTTTGGATTTGATACTAAGTATTAGTGATGATGCTATCGAGGAAATAGATAATAGTATCATAATTAGAAGTACAGAAGAGCTTCAAGAGATTATGGATGGGATTGAAGCATTTAGCAAAGAATTAAGTATGGCTTTTGACCAAGATATCAATTGTGAGCTAACATTACAAATAAAAGAAAATGAAGACTGGATTACAAAATATAAGAATAGTATCACTCCTGTGAGTGCTGGATTGTTTTATATTTATCCAAGTTGGGAAGAACCAAGTAATGATAAAATAAATATCAAAATAGACCCTGCTTTGGCTTTTGGTAGTGGACATCATGAAACAACAAGTAGTTGTTTGGAAGCTATTTCAAAATATGTAAAAGAGGGAAATACATTACTAGATGTTGGTACTGGAAGTGGTATATTGGCAATCGCAGCAAAAAAACTTGGAGCTGTTTGTCATATTTGTGACACGGATGAGCTATCAATAGAAAATAGTGTCAAAAATTTTGAGCTAAATAGCGTAAATGCTGATAAAGCTTGGGTTGGAAGTATATCAAAAACAAAAGAAAAATATGATATAGTTGTAGCTAATATTGTAGCTGATGTATTGATAATGATTGCTAATGATTTAAAAAATAGCTTAAATGAGAACTCAACACTTATACTATCAGGTATTTTAGATAAATATGCTGATAAAGTTACAAAAAAATTTAGTGATTTAGAAATAATTGAGCAAATAACTAAAAATGAATGGACAACAATAGTATTTAAGAAAGGAAAGAATTAACATATGCGAAATTTTAATCAAAATAACAACAACCAAGATCCAAAGAAAAATGGGGGTGGCAATAATTTTTTCAATAACAACCCCTTGATGGTTTTTGTTTTATTTTCAGTTTTAACAATCTTTTTGTTCAAAACTTTTTTTGGAGAAGAGACACAAACGAATAACAATATGAACCAATATGCTCAAACTAAGCAAAAAAGCACTTCATATTCTGAAGTTAAAAATTTAATCAAATCTGGACAAGTTGAGTATGTAAGTATTGGAAATACAATGATTAGAGCTGTTACAAAGCCAAGTGGTGGAGTACAAACTACATATAGTGCAAAAAGAATTGTTCCTGATGAGACATTGATACCAATATTAGAAGAAAGAGAAGTTAATTATACAGGTGTGAGTGAAGAAAACTTACTTGCTGATATGCTTTTTGGTTGGGTATTGCCTATATTTATTTTCTTTGCTATTTGGATGTTTTTGGCATCTCGTATGCAAAAAAATATGGGTGGAGGAGGAATCCTTGGAATGGGGAACTCAAAAAAACTTATAGATACAGAAAAGCCAAAAGTAAAATTTGAAGATATGGCTGGAAATAAAGAAGCAAAAGAAGAAGTTCAAGAAATAGTTGAGTTTTTAAGATCACCTGATAGATATATCAAACTAGGTGCTCAAATACCAAAAGGAATCCTACTAGTAGGCCCTCCAGGAACAGGTAAAACACTTCTTGCAAAAGCAGTTGCTGGTGAGGCTGATGTACATTTCTTATCAGTATCAGGTTCGAGCTTTATAGAGATGTTTGTGGGTGTTGGGGCTAGTCGTGTGAGAGACCTTTTTGAACAAGCAAAAAAAGTAGCACCTGCTATTATATTTATAGATGAGATTGATGCTATTGGTAAAAGTAGAGCAAGTGCTGGTATGATGGGTGGAAACGATGAAAGAGAACAAACTCTAAATCAACTTCTAGCTGAAATGGATGGTTTTGCTACTGAAGTTGCACCTGTAATCGTCCTAGCTGCTACAAATAGACCAGAAGTTCTTGACCCAGCACTTCTTAGACCAGGAAGATTTGATAGACAAGTTTTGGTTGATAAACCAGACTTTGAAGGTAGAAAAGAGATACTTCAAGTGCACATCAAAGATGTGGTACTTGCAAAAGATGTAGATTTGGTAGATGTTGCTAGAATGACAGCAGGACTAGCAGGGGCAGATTTGAAAAATATAGTAAATGAAGCAGCCCTTTTAGCTGGAAGAAATAATAAAGATGTTGTAGAACAAACTGACTTCAAAGAAGCAGTTGAGAGACAAATCGCTGGTTTAGAGAAAAAAAGTAGAAGAATTTCTCCTAAAGAGAGAAAAATTGTAGCTTATCATGAAAGTGGTCATGCACTTATAGCTGAAGTTACAAAAGGGGCAAAAAAAGTAAACAAAGTTTCTATTGTCCCAAGAGGTCTTGCGGCTTTGGGATATACTTTGAATACTCCAGAAGAAAATAAATATCTTATGCAACGACATGAGCTTATAGCTGAAGTAGATGTATTACTAGGTGGGAGAGCTGCAGAAGAAGTATTTATCGGTGAGATTAGTACAGGTGCAGGAAATGACCTTGAACGAGCTACTGATATACTTAAATCTATGGCAAGTGTATATGGTATGAGTGAATTTGCTGGACTTATGGTACTAGAAAAAAGACAAAATGGCTTCTTAGGTGGAGGTATGAGCTCAAAAGATTATAGTGATGGAATGTCACAAAAACTTGATGCATTTATCAAAGATACATTGACTCAAAGATATGAAGAAGTAAAAATAATTTTAAATAAAAATAAAGAAGCAATAGAGCAAATGACCAAAGAATTACTTGATATTGAAGTAATCACTGGTGTTAGAGTAAGAGAGATTATCAAAGACAATGGTGGAGTTGTATTTGAAGATGAAGATCTTCATACGGAAGCGTTGAAGTAGGTTGTAGTTTGTAGTTTGTAGGTGTTAGGTTGTAGTTTGTAGAGAAGAATACTACCATCTAACACCTACCATCTAACACCTACCATCTAATAACTAACAACTAAAATAAAAGGGAGTAAAAATGTCAAATAAATTTATAATTGCACAAGAAGGGTTTAAACCATTAGCTATAGTTGCTGGTATATGGTTTGTATTAAAATTTATATTATCATGTGATATTATAGGTAATTTGATATTTTTACTTTTTATATTTATGGCATATATATTTAGAAATCCAGAAAGAGAAATATATACATCAGCTAATGAGATTGCTTCGCCAATAGATGGTAAAGTAGTAGCAATTGACTCTAAAGATGGTAAAAGTTTTATATATGTAGATGTGTCATTATTAGATGCTCATTTATTGAGATCACCTGATGATACAAAAATAGAGATTGAGTCAACTAGACATGGTATTCATCTGAATCCTAATACAAAAACTGGAAAACTTTTAAATGAACAAATAGTTCTTGATTGCCAATCTCTCAAACTCCACCTCCTTAGTGGAGTATGTAGATTTGATATAATAATTAATAATACGGGAGTAGTCCCTAAAGGTAAGAGATTTGGGTTCTTTTTGCAAGGTGTTGCAAAAATTGAAATTGATAATAATATAAAAATACCAGTTAAGATAGGTGATAAACTATTGGCTGGGGAGAGTATTATAGCAATAAAATAATAGTTTATAGGTGTTAGATGGTAGTTTGTAGTTAGGGATTTTGTATTTTACCTACTATCTACCATCTACAAACTACTATCTAATATCGGAGATAAAATGAATAATATAGATAATAATAGAATAATAATATTTGATACAACATTGAGAGATGGAGAGCAGTCTCCTGGTGCTTCTATGAATACTGAAGAGAAAATAAAAATTGCTATTCAGTTGCAAAAATTGGGAGTTGATGTGATAGAAGCTGGTTTTGCAGCTGCTAGTCCTGGGGATTTTGATGCGATAAGTCAAATTGCAAATGTTGTTGATAAAAGCATAGTATGTTCTTTGGCAAGGGCTACAGAAAATGATATCAAACAAGCTGGACTTGCAATTGCTAATGCAAAAAATAGAAGAATTCATACTTTTATAGCAACAAGCCAAATTCATATGGAACATAAATTGAAAATGGCTCCTGACAAAGTAGTCCAAAAAGCTATTGAAGCAGTAAGTTATGCAAAAACATTTGTGGATGATGTAGAATTTAGCTTAGAAGATGCTGGAAGAAGTGAAATGTCTTTTATGAAAGAGGTTATTGATGCAGTCATAGGTGCGGGTGCAAAAACTATCAACTTGCCAGATACTGTGGGATATAGATTTCCTGATGAAATCAAAGCAATGGTTGCTGAGTTGCACAAGTTTATAAATGGAAGAGCTGTAATATCATTACACAACCACAATGACTTAGGATTAGGTGTGGCTAATACATTAGCAGGAATTACAGCAGGGGCTAGACAAGTAGAATGTACAATAAATGGTTTGGGTGAGCGAGCTGGTAATGCGGCTATGGAAGAGATAGTGATGGCTATTAAAACTAGAAAAGATTTATTTGATGGGTTATATACAAGTATTAATACAAAAGAGATATATACTACAAGTAAATTGGTAGCTACAATTACGGGTATTGAGCCTCAACCAAACAAAGCGATAGTTGGTAAAAATGCTTTTGCACATGAAAGTGGAATACATCAAGACGGAATGTTGAAATGTCAAGAAACTTATGAGATTATGAAGCCAAGTGATATTGGACTTGATAAAAATAACTCTATAGTATTAGGCAAACATTCAGGTCGTGCGGCATTTAAAGATAAAATAAAACAATTAGGGTTTGATGATATTAGCGAAGATGATGTACAAATCGCGTTTGATAAATTTAAAGTTTTAGCTGATAAGAAAAAAGAGATTACTGATGATGATATATCTATATTGATTACAGATGAATCTTTGAATAAAAACAAAGTTTATGAGTTGATTTCTTTACAAATTGCTGATTGTAGTAATGGAATGGCAAGTGCTGCGGTGTGTATAAAATTCAATGATGAATTGATACAAGATGCAGCTGTAGGGGATGGTACTATAGATGCAATATTCAAAACAATAGACAGAATCACTGGATATAAGGGTGAGCTAAATGACTATAGTGTAAAAGCTGTTAGTGAAGGTAAAGATGCTTTGGCAAAGGTTATTTGTAAAGTAACATTTAACTCAGACAATCCTCCAATGATAGGACATGGATTGAGCCTTGATACTATGCTTGCAAGCGGAAGAGCTTATATAGGGGCATTGAATAGCTACTTATCTATGAAAGATAATCTAAGAAGCAAATCAAATCCACACCAAGTTTAAAACCGACTATAGTCGGTTTTAAACAACTAATAACTAACAACTAAAAACTAACAATTAATAACTAATAACTTATGTATTGCTTCGCAATGGATATACAATTATTAGATTTTTTTCAATTCACGACTTACATTTTACAACTCACTAATCACTAATCACGATTTACGACTCACGCTTTATGCAATTTTAAGCTTATTTTAAATATAATCCCACACTAAATTTTAAATAAAAAAGGGTTTCTTATGAAAAGAACATTCCAACCACACAATACTCCTAAAAAGAGAACACATGGTTTCAGAGCTAGAATGGCTACAAAAAATGGTAGAGCTGTACTTGCTAGAAGAAGAGCTAAAGGTAGAAGAAAATTAACTGTTTAAGTAGTGAATATAGATTAAAAACTACAAAAGAGTTTAATAAAGTCTATAAAACTAATACAAAATGGCACACTACTTCTTTTGTAGTTTTTTTTCAAAATGATACAATTTTAAAAAATGGTTTC
Organism: Arcobacteraceae bacterium; assembly: GCA_023229945.1. Classification (GTDB taxonomy): domain Bacteria; phylum Campylobacterota; class Campylobacteria; order Campylobacterales; family Arcobacteraceae; genus UBA6211. Next base: position 88,142 of record JALNYH010000004.1, read on the forward strand.
GTTGCATCCAAAAAAGTTGGGAATGCAGTTCAACGAAATAGTGCCAAAAGAAGATTAAAAGCGGTATTTTTAGAATATTGCAATAACATAAAAAGCGGTCAATATGTTTTTGTCGCAAAAGAAACTATAGAGCAAAAAGGCTATGAAGATTTAAAAAAAGATTTTCTTTTTGCTCTTAAAAGAATGAAACTACTTAATGAAAAAAGTATTTAGCCTCCTCATAAATTTTTATCAAAAATATCTTTCTATTTTATCACACGGAAGTTGTAGATATTATCCTACTTGTTCAGAATATTCTAAATGGCAATTCGAAAACAATTCTTTTTTTAAGGCAATTTATCTTACAATTACAAGGATTTTGAGATGCAACCAACTTTTTCGTGGTGGTCTTGATTATCCGAAGGTTAGAATTAACCACAAAAACAAAAAAATAATGCATAAAAGAGTAATTATCAAATATTGGTTTGTTCCAATAGGAGATGGATATTTTTATGTAATCAAAAATTGGGAAAGAAATAAATGAATATGGACAACAACAAACCAACGACTCAGAAGAGAATACTTTTTGCTACATTATTAGCATTTGCTTTTTTTATAGCATACGACTTTTTATATATTCAACCTATGCAACAGCAAAAAATTGAAGCAGAAAAAAAAGCTCAAGGAACAGAACAAACTACAGCCACTTCTGTAAATGTACAAAACGATGCTCCACAAACTCAGACACAAAGTGCAACATTTAATACAGCACCAACTTCAAATGAACCTATAATTGCTACTATCAAAACAGATAAAAATGTAATTGAAATAGATAGTTTAGGTAGATTTTCTCAAGTTACATTATCTCAAACTCAATATGTTTCAGAATCTGGAAAGCAACTAAAACTATTTAATCCAAGTAATCTAAAACCACTTGAGGTTAGATTTTCTGATAGAAATATCAATACAGAAGCTTTTAATACTCCAGTTGTAGCTGATATTAGTGAAATTGATGCTTCAAAACAATCTCAAACTATTACTTTAACACAAGAACTAACTGATACTACACTTACAAAAGTGATTACATTTAACCCAAATGGAACATATGAAATAAATGTAAGTACAACAAATAGTAAAGACTTTTTTATCACACCAGGATTTAGACCTGATATATTAGCTGATGTATATGCGGACCATGGTGTATTGCTTAAGAACAATGATAATACTTTGACAATAGTTGAAGATGCTGATTTATCAAGTATTTCAAACTTTGTTGGTATCAAAATAGCTTCAGCATTTGATAGATATTATGCTACAGTTTTATATAATTTTGAAAAGAGTATGGCACTATCACTTATGCCTGATAATGCTGGAAATCCACAAATTTTCATAAATGCTGGTGATGATATAAAACTTTATGGATATATGGGGCCAAAAGAATATGATACACTAAAAGCTCTTCATCCAGAACTAACTGATGTTATAGAATATGGATGGTTTACATTTATAGCAAAACCTATGTTTACAATGTTGAATTATATTTATAGTGTGGTAGGACATTGGGGATGGACTATTGTAATTGCTACAATTTTGATTAAACTTGTACTATATCCTCTTGCTCATAAGGGTATGGTTTCTATGATGAAGCTAAAAGATTTAGCTCCTAAAATCAAAGAAGTTCAAGAAAAATATAAAGGTGATAGCCAAAAAGCTTCAATGCATATGATGGAACTTTATAAAAAACATGGGGCAAACCCAATGGGTGGGTGTCTACCTATTATACTCCAAATCCCAGTATTTTTTGCAATATATAGAGTTTTGGCAAATGCTATTGAACTTAAAGGTGCTGACTTTTTATGGGTACACGATTTAGCTGAAATGGATCCATATTTTATATTACCTATTTTGATGGGTGCAACAATGTATTTACAACAAAAAATCACTCCAAATGCTATCCAAGATGAAATGCAAAGAAAGATATTCCAATATCTTCCTGTTATGTTTACATTCTTCTTCTTGTGGTTCCCAGCGGGTCTTACACTTTACTGGTTTGTGAATAATGTATTTACTGTAACTCATCAATATTATCTAAATAGAACATATGATAAAGCAAAAGAGCTAAGAAAGGCAGCTCATGAAAAAGTTTGAAGCACGAACTTTAGAAGAAGCTTATGAACAAGCATCTGCTAGTTTAGAAACATCTATTACCAATCTTGAAATAGAAATAGTCCAACATCCATCAAAAGGATTTTTGGGCTTTGGTAGTAAAAATGCTATTATTGTGGCATTATTAAAAGACCAAAACTCAAATAACTACGCAAGAAAAGAATCTAAAATCAAGAAAAAAGAGTTTAGAATAGAAGAAGTTTCTCATAAAATTTCTCAAAACTCAAATACACCTACACAACATACTGAAGCAAAAGAAACTCCTATTGTACATGACTTTACAAATGACCCAAAAATAGAACCAACTGAAGATATATTTGGCAAATTTTATTCAAAACAAGAAGAATATGCAACTATTGATAAAATCAAAATCAAACATAATGTTGATAATGTTATAGAAGAGATAAATGAGAATGTAAATAAATTATTTGCAACTACTTGTTTTAATATTGATAATATTAATGTATCAAAATATGATGATGAGACAGTATATATCGAGTTTAATGGTGAGGATTCTGCACTACTTATTGGTAAAGAAGGTTATAGATATAAAGCTCTTTCATATATACTTTTTAACTGGATACAAGAAAAATATGGTCTTATGCTTAGACTTGAAGTTGCTGAGTTTTTGCAAAATCAAGAAGTTGCAATTCATAACTATCTCGAGCCTTTAATAGAAAGTATCAATGAAATTGGATATGGAAAAACTAAATATCTTGATGGGATTTTGGTTCATATTGCACTCAAAAGACTAAGAGAAGAATTCCCAGATAAATATGTGGCAGTAAAAACATCACCAAAAGGTGATAAATATGTAATAGTAAATGAGCCTAGAAACAAATAGCGATACTATAGTAGCTATTGCCACAGCTAATGGCATAGGCTCTATCAGTATCATCAGAATAAGCGGAGACGAAGCTATAAAAGCTTTGTCTTGCATCACGAATACTTCAAATATAACTCCAAGAACAGCACACCTAAAAAATATCCATTCACTTGATGGCTCACTAATTGATAATGCAATAGTAATATATTTTAAAGCACCCTACTCTTTCACTGGGGAAGATATTGTAGAAATCCAATGTCACGGTGGTATAGGGGTGAGTTCACTTGTCCTTGATGAACTACTAAAAAGTGGTATTGTACGCCTTGCAAGTGGTGGAGAATATAGTAAAAGAGCATTTTTAAATGGCAAAATTGACCTTTCTCAAGCTGAGGCTATATCTAAACTAATAGAGTCAAAAAGTGCTAGTGAAGTAAAACTTCTAGCACGCCAGCTAAAAGGTGAGCTAAAAGAGTTTGTAGAAAATATTAGAGAATCGTTGCTTTATGCACTAGCTTATAGTGAAGTTACAATAGACTATGCGGATGAGGATTTGCCTAGTGATATATTGGAGCAAATTTTATCCAAACTTGATAATATAAAAGCACAGCTTATTCATACAGTTGAGAGTAGTAAAAGAAGAGAAGGATTGCTTGGTGGGTTTAAGGTAGCGATTGTAGGTAAGCCAAATGTGGGTAAAAGCTCACTTTTAAATAAACTTCTAAACTTTGATAGAGCAATAGTAAGTGATATAGCAGGAACTACAAGAGATACTATAGAAGAATCTATTAAAATAGGTACTCATATCATAAAAATAGTAGATACTGCTGGGATTAGAGAAGCTAGTGATGAGATAGAGCAAATCGGTATTCAAAGATCCAAAGATGCTATAAATGAAGCTGATATAATAGTAGCACTTTTTGATAATAGCAAAGATTTGGACACAGAAGATGAAAAAATCCTTGAGATTATAAATAGTACGGACAAAGATAAAATTATAGTTTTGAATAAGTCCGATTTAGAAAATAAATTTGATACGGCAAAAATAAATGAACATATATCGTTGAGTACAAAAGTAGATATAAATCCTTTGATAGATGCCCTTGAAAACTTACTAAATAGTAAAAACTTTGAAGATGAAGTGATGCTAATATCCAAAAGACAAGTTTTGGCAGTAACAAAAACACTAGAACATATCAATATGGCATATAGCCCTCTTAAAAGTGGAATGTTGGAGTTTTTTAGCCATCATGTAAGTGAAGCAATAAAAGAAATATCAAGTATCTCAAGACCTTATGATAATGATGAGATGCTTGATAAGATGTTTAGTTCGTTTTGTTTGGGGAAATAGGTTTTTTTAATTTTGAATTATTAATTTTGAATTTTGAATTAAAATACAATTTTTTTGAACATTCAACATTCAACATTCAACATTCAACATTCAACATTCAACATTCAACATTCAACATTCAACATTCAACATTTAGCATTTAACATTGATTTATATAGCATTGCTAGAAATAGTAATGATGCTATATTTGATACAATACTGGGGCTATCATTTTCATCACTTATGATAGTATTAATCTCTACTAAATCAGCAAAAAATATATCTATCATAAATGCAAAAGTAATGGTGCTTAAAATTATAACTCCTAGATAAATCAATAGTCCTCTTTGTCCTAATATTTTCTTTACAATTCCTATAGTAACCATACTTGTACTAGGTCCTGCACTAAGTAGTACAAATGCACTTCCAGGGCTAAATCCTGCTATTATAAGTGCAATTCCCAAAGGTATAGAAGATGTGGCACAAATGTATAGTGGGATGGAGATAACAAGCATGAAAATATATGATAAAAATAGATTTTGGGTGAGAAATATATCAAGTTCTTGAGGTAATATACTCATAAGAAATGATGCGAGTATGAGTCCTAGCAACATCGGTTTTGCTATATCTTTGAAAAGATTATAAAAAGCGTATTCAAGGATGGTTTTTAGAAAATTCTTATTTTTTGTATTTGTTGGTTTGCATCCACAATCTTGTGAGTCAAATTTTGAAGATGGTAAGGTGGTGCTAAAAGAGACAAATTTAATATTCTTTTTTTCTTTTGATTCAAAAAATAGTGATATAAATCCTGCAATAAGAGCTGTAATGAAAGAGCTTATTACTCTAAAAATAGCAAAAAACCATCCAAAAGCACTGTAACTTGCAAGCATAGAATCTACACCAATTACAGGGGTACTTATCAAAAATGAAGTTATTGAGCTTTTATTTGCACCACTTTTTTTTAGACTCAAAGCAAAGGGAACGACACTACACGAACATAGAGGCAGAGGAATACCCAAAAGGGAAGCTTTGAAGACAGATAGTTTTGAATTTCCACCTAGTTGAGTTTTGATAAAACTATCTTTTATATATTGTTTCATAACACTTGCTATCAAAAGTCCTAAGATGATATAAAATGATATTACATTTAGCAGTTGCCAAAAGTTTAGGAAAAATGATTGTATAAAGTCTAGCATTAATTATCCGTTTTTTTAAGCAATAAAGGCTCTAAATGGAGTTTGAATATAATTTCTTTTGCTTCTTTGATGGACTCTTTGGTAAGCTCACCACTAGTTGATGCAAAAATTTGCCAATAAGCTGATATAAACCAGTTGAGTTTTGCTCTCATTTTCATCTCTTCTTCTGAAATGTTTTTGATGATTTGTTTGGAAATCAAAAATCTAAGAAGCATTTGTATTTGATGGATTCTTTTTTCTTGATTTATCATAAACATTGTTTTCAACTCTTTATCCAAAGCCATAAGTAATGCAGAATCTCTCATCAAAAACCTATATTTCCAAAAAAGCTCACCAAAACTGTCAAACATCTTTGATAATTCTTCAAGTGGTTCAGAAGACTCCATAATAGAACTAAACATATCTAATGACTCAAATTCTGATGACATTTGAGCATAAATCTCACGAATTATCTCTTCTTTGTTTTTGTAATGATAGTATAAGTTTCCTACAGAAATCCCCAAAGATTTGGCAATATGGTTGGTCGTTATACTTAAAGTTTCAGTTGAATTAAAAAGGTCAATTGATACTTTTTTGATTTTTTCTTTTGTTAATGATACTTTCTCTTTTTTCATGGTGAAATTATACCATAAAATACTTTAGAGTAATTACTCTAATATTAAGCTTTTATTTATATTAATCGATATATAATTAGATTTTAATGCAAAGGATATATATGGAGTTACAAAAAGCAGGAACTGGGCTTCCTAATATGGAAAGAGTTTTTATAAAAAGGATACTTGTGCCTATTGTAAGAACTTTTTTCACTTGGGAAATAGCACTTTTTATGGTAAAAAGAGAGGTTTCTATTATCACAAATCTTACCAAAGATATATCACAAATTGATATGCAAAAACAGATTATAATAGATAGGACATTTGCTATTGAAGATGATAGTAGAAGATTTTCTATTGATATGGTTTTGGAACATTTAGTCATAGCTGGAGCTTTGGTCAAAGATACTATAAAATCTCTTAGCAGTGAAACAGTACCACCGCAAGAGATAAAAATAGAAGATGTAAAACCTTTTGAAAATTCAACTGAGGCTTTGGAAAAGTTTTTGGTATTTTACCAAACATATTTTGATATGATTGAGACTTTGCCAAAAAAACAATCAATCGCTACCAAAAAACACCCTTGGTTTGTGAGTTTTAACAACTTTGATTGGAGTATATTTATGTATATGCACACTTTTATTCATAGAAGACAAATAGAAGAAATTATAAGTAAATTAAAGGAAATTCATGAGTAATGCAACTGGGACAATTTTGAGAGCTTTTGGGACTATTCTTTGTTTGATTATTTTTTGGTATTTTGTAGTAAGTATTATCTACTTTGTGATAACATTAGTTTTAGGATTTGAATTTGATTTGAGAGTAAGTTTAGCTTTATTTGTTGTATTTACTATTTTTAGAATGTTTTATCCAAAAAATGTATTTATATAACTTATATTAACGCTTATTTGTGATAAACACTAAAGCTATTTTTACCTTTTCCTTTTGCAACATACATAGCGGAGTCTGCTGTACTCATAAGAGTAATAACATCATGGGAATAAGTAGGGAATGAGCTAATACCAATACTTGCACCTACTTTTACTTGGTGTCCTTCTAATTCAACTGGAGTAGATATGGCATTAATTATCTTTTGTGCAATTTGCTTTACACATTTATTATCTTCTATATTCTCAATAAGTATAGCAAATTCATCACCTCCGATTCTAAAAATAGAATCATCTTTTCTTAAAATTGTAGATAATTTTTTACTTACATTTTTTAATAATAAATCACCAATATGATGTCCTAGTGTATCATTTACTATTTTGAAATCATCCAAATCTATCATCAATAAATAGCAATTTATTTTATGTTTTTTAGCATTATCAACAGATTGTGAGATTCTTTCTTCAAAAAAGTGACGATTTGGGATACTTGTAACTCTATCATAATATGCTAAATGTTTAAGATTCAAATCTCTTGAATGAATTTGTGACATCATTTCTGTAAAAGAACGGGAAAGACTTCCAAATTCATCTGCTGTATTATTTATTGTGATGGAAGTTGAATAATCTTTTTCTCTCATTATTTTCTGAGTCAAATCTGTCAATTCACTCAAAGGCTTCACAATCATTTTGCTAATACGAGTTGCTAATAATCTTGCAAAAATAAAACCTATTCCTAAAACTAACATAACAATCAAAATATACCATATTAAACGAGAATAAAATATATATAGACTATTGACCATAATAACTGAACCTACGAATTGTTGGCGTAAATAGATAGGTTTTTTAATAGTCATCGTCGAAAATGTAAAACTCTCTTCTATTGATGTGGATGCCTTAAATTCTTTGACTATAAATGTTTTTTTAGTTGGGAAATAACTTTGAAGAATAGTATTATCAGGTAATACTAAATGAACTTCAAGTAAATATGGTGAGTCACGAAAAATAGATAAAGTTTCACTAGCTGCACTTTCATCATGAAAAGCCACAGCAGCTGCTGTACTTTCAGCTACTATAGATGACTGGATTCTTATTTCTTCTATAAGATGACTACGCAAAGCAAAATACTCATATGTTAACATAATAATATTAACTGGTATAGATACCAAAATAATTACTATTAAATTTGATAATATCAATTTTTGTTCTATGGGTTTATTACCAAACCATTTAGAAAATAGATTCATTGGATAATCTTTTTTGCTAATTTTAGGAGATGTGAACTCACAGCTAAATTTGTGTGTTTTAAATATTTCAGGTTAACATTAAAAACCAGTTTCGTATTTTCTGATAAAATTGTAATATGTGAATTTTCTATCTTTTCATTATCAGTTACAATTAGTACTTGTGATTGGGAAAGAGTTTGAACCAACTGAAGCTCTTGTATATTTTCTTCTTTTCTTATAAATACCATTTGGCATTTTTGAGCCTCTTCTATGGAGTTTATATTTGAAACCTTTATTTTCTTCTCATGCATTATTTTGTTTTTTAGAGTATCTGAAGCTATCCCAAAATCCTCTTTGTAGAAACAAAGATTAAATTCATCAGATTGATTTTCGTTTGATGAAGACCACTGTGTAAGTAATGCAAAGTTATATAAATACGCTGCTTTTATAGTATATTCTGGAAGTGCTTTGGCTTGTATATTTTGTATTGTAAAGATTGCAACAATAAATGGTATTAATATTAACTTCTTCAAAATCTATATTCCATTTCCAAATAAAATGTTCGCCCATCTTGTGGATAATACTTTTCACCGCTAGAATTAGTATACATTATATCTTTGTATTTTTTATCAAATAGATTATTGATTTTAAATGACAAGTTAATATTTTGTATCCAATCTTGAGATAATAGGTTTAGATTGACTACCATATGAGATTTAACTTTATCATATTCTGAGTCAAGTCTTGAACCTAGATACAAAACTTCAAGACCGCTTTGGAGTTTTTTACCTAAAAGAGGTCTTGATAAATGAAGCTTAGCCATATGGGTAGGAACATTTATTAATGATTTTTTATCCTCTACTTCATAGGCTTTTTGATATGTATAACTAGCCTTTAGATATACATCATTATCAAAATATTTATTTATTTCAGTTTCAAAACCTTTAGCGTCTATATCAGAAACATCATACCAAAATAAACGGTCATAGATACTATAACGATACAAAGATGCAAGGAGTCTCGTATCATCAATTGTATGTTCTATCACAAATTCTGTTTTTTTAGCTTTTTCTGTTTTATTTTCCACATATTCATAAACAGTCGGTTGACGACTTGTTTTACTAGTAGAGAGTTTGAGAGAAGTATTGTTTTGAACCTGCCATATAAGCGATATTTGTGGACTTATAAGTTTTTGCGTATTTGTATTTACTTTTTCATATCTAATACCGTAATTTAAATTCAAATTATCCAACATAGCATAATCATCATAGATATATGTACTATATGTTTTTTTGGGAGTATATGTATAGTTGTCTATCCCATCATCATAAATGATATAATCATTAAATCTATAATCATGACGATAGTCACTCCCTATAGATAATGTATGTTTATCAAACCATGTTCCTATAAGCTTGAAATCATACCCATACCACTTAGCCTTTACACCAAACGGCTCAAAACTATTAGTGAAATCTTTGAAATCATAAAAATATTGTCCATACCACACCGATGTAGAAAATTTTGTATTTTTTGATATATCTGCGTCATACTTCAAACGGACAAAACTGTTTCTATCTTGATGTTTGAGAGGAAGATTTGTATCTACATTCATACTAGGATATGCAGGTTTTTGTTTTGTATGTGATACCAAAGCACCTTCTAAGGAGAGATTTTTATAAGATGTTTTGAGAAACATACGATAATTTTTGGCATCATTATTGGTATTTGAGACTTTTTGACCGCCTGAGCCATAAGTAAAATCTCTTCCAGCAGTATTCAAATCTGATAAAGAAAAAAGAACATCCGCACCATTATCCAAAACATGCCCAAAAGTAACTCGTCTAGTTTTGGTGTTGTGACTGCCATAACCATAAGCTATGTTGGTACCGTTTATATCACTCCCTTTTTTTGTTATTATATTTATAACACCTAGCAAGGCATTGCTTGTGTAACCTGCTGAACTTCCACCAGGTATATACTCTACTCTCTCAATCAAGGATACATCTAATAAGCCATCATTTTCAAAAAAAGCCTGACCATAAAAACTATCATTTGCCAAATAACCATCTATCAATAAAACAATTCTACCTGTATAATCTCCAGGTTCTCCATATCCACGACCACCCAAAAAAGTATATTCATAATCTTGGAAAGTATGAAGTCCACGCATACTATTGAGAACATCTGCTAAAGTTTTATAACCGAATAATTTGATTTCACGGGAAGTTACTACAGATACTGCCGAAGATGCACTACTTATCTGCTCAGCTATTTTACTAGCAGGTATATAATCAGTTTGTAATAACTCTTCAAAAGGTATTGTTGTAGCATCAAAAGTATTATTTTGCTCTATGGCATAACATGAAACAACAAAAAAGTTACATAACGAAAAGATAAACCATTTTCTATTATTTTTCCCTAATTTATACAATATAATCCCAATTAATAATTAATTTTAGGGATTATATCAAATCAACGGTCATGTAACGGTCACTTACAATAAGAGCGAGTGTTGTTTTTTTATTTTATAATATTTAAGTATATTTTTATATTTAATAGTATTCTCTATTAAATGTGATATACTATACTAAATTATACTTAGGTATGTGGAAAATGCTGAATTTGTAATTTATCTTTTCGAATAAGGAAAATAAAATGCTCGAAAGTATTGCTCTCATCTTAATCATCCTTTGGGTTCTTGGTCTAGTAAGCTCATACACAATGAGTGGGTTTATTCATGTTCTCTTAGTTATTGCAGTTGTTGTAATTTTGATTCGTGTTATTCAAGGTAGGCGTTTATAACTACAATAAGAAGTTTTTGTATACATTCTTGACATTACTGTCATAATAAACTAATGAGCTATTTATCAGAGCTTTTGGAGTATATCAAAGTTAATTTTTTATGCTTATTGAATTATAAAAAATTTCTCTGGAGTGTTGCTTCAAATTTTTTCAATTCTGAATCTAAATCTAAATCACCTTTGAATACATCATGTACAGAATATGTTTGGAGTTGTTTAGCTCCACAAAATTGGAATGTTTTATGTACTGCAAAATTAGCTTGATCCACACTTAATCCTTCAAAAAAACCATCTTTATTATCAAACTCGCAACTAGGACAATTGTAAGTAATACTCAACATGTATTTTTTGTCATTCATTAAGCCACCAGAACCATATTTTTTGGATAAGTCATGTCTACTTCTGCCATCATTTGTATATGTGATAGTTCCTGCACCACCTGAGAATATCTCATCAATATATTTTTTTGCTATCCACGGAACTCCCATCCAGTTTGTTGGGTATTGAAATAAGATAAAATCAGCCCAAGCAAACTTTTCAAGCTCTTCTTGCACATCATACCCTTTATCTATCTCTGTAAGTTTTACTTCAAAGCCATTGGTAGTAAAAAACTCTTTTGCTTTTTGAACAAATGCACCATTTAACTTACCCTCAGATATTCCCTCATAGTACTTGTGACCATTAATAATCAAAACATTTTTCATCCTAGACCCCTTTGTATTGTCGTTCTATTATTATATTACAATTGTTTGGATTATGCAAAATTTTAATTTAAACAATATCAAAAGAATTTCAAAATAAATAAAAATATTGCAATACATTATTAATTTAAACATTATAGTTTTATATTCATCAAAACTTGCTTGATTGTGTATATTACAATACTTAAATTATTGCAATAAATCATAAAGCTTAAATAAAATTAAGTTTTAGTTAAGTTTTATTATGTAAATATGATTATGTAGTTGCTTTTAAACGATGGTATTTTTTCGAAAAAGGAAAATAAATGAAATTAGAAACAAGAAGAGATCTTTTAAAATCTTTAGCAGCACTAGGATTGATGGGCTTTATGACGACCGCGGCTTTTGCCAAAGGTACAAAAAAGCAATCTGCATATCAAGATAGCCCAAAAAATGGTGAAACCTGTAAAAATTGTGTTCACTTTCTTTCAAAAACAAATGAGTGTAAACTTGTTGAGGGTTCGATAGCCTCAGAAGGATGGTGTAATTTGTATAACGATGGTAAAGCTAAGTAATACAAAGGGTAAAGCGAGTACACATAATATTAAGAGTGAGGGTATCATAAAAAATTCCTCTGCTATGAGTTTTTCTTATGGATTAAGCAACTACTTATCCTATCTTTTTAACTAATAATTATAATAAATTATTATTGTTATTGTTAAGTATATTTTAATGTATCTTAGATAAAATGATTTATAATAGTTATACAAAGCGTATGGAGAGTTGAACATCACAAATTAATAGTTTAGACAAACAATCAATGAACATAGACAAAAGGATATTTTCATGACACTTAATGAGTTAAAACAGTACAACGGCACAAATGGTACCAAGGCATACATTGCATACAAAGGGGTTGTATATGATGTGACCCAAAGTGATTTTTGGCAAAATGGTGACCATGAGGGTATCCATACAGCTGGTGAGGACTTGACAGAAGCACTTGCACATGCACCTCATGGGGAAGAAGTTTTTAAGCGGTTTCCTGTTGTGGGGAAATTGGAAGAAAATGAGGCAAGTGTAAATACTAAAAAAGAACTCAACAACAAAAAGCAGAGCCAAAACAATAATAATCAACAAAAATTTCAAGATAAACCAAAAAAAGATACTCCAAAATCTTTAAAAATACAAATAAAAAGTTTATATAAACAATATCATCTTCATTCTATGACAGTACATTTTCCTATTGCTTTGCATCTTTTTGCTGCGGTGATAAATGTTTTATTTTTACTAAATCCAAAAGAAAGTTATGAAGTAATCGTTTTTTATTCTTTATTTATAGCTACTATAATGGGTGGCGTTGCTATGGTGCCTGGGATACTAAGCTGGTGGGTGAATTATGATTTTTCTACAGCGAAAGCTTTTGTAGTAAAACTGATTGTTTCTGTGATTACTTTTATTTTAGGAGTAATTGCAATCAATATCTATTATGCAAATCCAGCTTCCATATACGAATACTCTTTTGATGGGATTGTGTACCATTTTATAGTTCTTATAACAGGGGTCAATGTGATTATACTTGGTTATTACGGTGGAAAAATAACTTGGGGTAATCGTACTAAAAGAGTGGCAGATGATTCTTTGGAGGCTGTAAATATTATAAAAGAAAAATATGAAGATTCTACGCTTGGCTCTATGGAAAACAGTATCTCTATTTTGATTGGTGGTGCTGCTGGGACAGGGATAAATACTTTGGAAAAGATATTGATTGAAGCTTTAAAAAAAAGTGGATATTATGTTTTTTCTACCAAAGAGTTTATGTCGAGAGTTCGAGGTGGGAGTAATACCGCTTTAATTCGTATTTCAAATACTCCCATTTACGCACCTTGTTGGAAAGTGGATATATCCATAGCTATGGATAAATTAGCACTAGAGCACATGCACAATAGATGGAGAAAAGATACGATTGTTTTAGCTGATGAATCGTTGAGTAATAATGGAGAAAATATCACAACACTTCCTATTGAAGAGAGTGCAAAAAAATTTGGAAATATCCAATATGCAAATAGCTATATCATGGGTGTCGTTTTTTCACTATTACAACTTGATAATAAAAATTTATTAGAAAGTATCTCAACCCATTTTAAAACAGATGATGACAATATTAAAGTAGCAGAATTAGCTTTCAAAGATGGTAAAAAACTCCAAAAACTATTTTCCAAAAAAATCTCTTCTGAAGATAGTGAGACAATCAATAAACTTCATTTGATGAATGGAACTACTGCTAGTGGTTTTGGATTTTTAGTTGGTGGGTGTAATATGGTCACTTCCTATCCTATGTCTCCCTCTACTGGAGTGCTTAACTTTATGGCTTCGATGTCAAAACAGTTTGATATAGCACTTGAACAAAGTGAAGATGAGATAGCTTCTTTGCATATGGTGTTAGGTGGCTGGTATGGTGGGGCAAGGGCTATGACTACCACATCAGGTGGAGGTTTTGCATTGATGGGTGAAGGATTGAGTTTATCAGGGATGACAGAAACTCCTGCTGTAATATATCTCGCCCAAAGACCAGGACCTGCTACTGGATTGCCGACAAGAAGTGAGCAAGGTGATCTCAATATGGCTATTTATAGTGGGCATGGACCATTTCCAAGAGTGGTGTTAGCTCCTGGGAATTTACAAGAGTGTATAGAGTATGGATATTTGGCTTTTGAATTGGCGGATAAGTATCAAATACCTGTAGTGTTTTTAAGTGACCAATATCTTGCTGATTCTATAAGCATGATAGAGGATATTGATTTTTCCTCTTATGAACAAAAAAGATATATTACCAAAACTTCCAAAGAGTACCAACGATATGAAAATACAGATGATGGAATAAGCCCTAGAGGTATTCCAGATTTTGGGGAGGGTTTAATTTGTAGTGTAGGAGATGAACACGACCAAAGGGGTCAAATCACCGAAGACTATGCCATAAGGGAACAAATGGTGGCAAAACGAGCTCGTAAAAATGATGAAATACTCAAAAATACAATAGCCCCAGAGATTAGAGGTGAAGGGAAAATTGCAATTGTTGGTTGGGGTTCTACAAAAGAGATTATCAAAGAGGTGTTAGATAGCTTGGATAATGATGATTTAGTACAAGTTCATTTTGCTTGGGTGTATCCACTAGCACAAGAACAGTTACAAGTATTGAAAAAATATGATTTCATTGTGGTTGTGGAAAACAATGCTGATGGTGCCTTTGCAAATCAACTCAAACTGCATGATATACAAGTGGATAAACAAATCTTACAATCAAATGGTTTTAACTTTTTTGTAGATCAATTAAGTGAAATGATAAAAGATACTCTAAAGGAGCAGTTATGAGTCAATTATTTGCAAGAGAAAATGTAGATATAGCGTGGTGTTCTGGCTGTGGTAATTTTGGGATTTTAAAACTGATAAAAGAGGTTTTGGAAGAGTTGTCGGTAGAAAAAAAGAATACAGTCATAGTTTCAGGTATCGGACAAGCGGCAAAAACACCCTATTATATAGATACAAATATATTTGGGGTGCTTCATGGTAGAGCACTTCCAGTAGCTACTGCTTTGAAGCTTAGTAATACAAATTTAACGGTCATAGCTGAGGGTGGAGATGGAGATATGTATGGGGAGGGTGGAAATCATTTGATTCATACTATTAGGCGTGATGTGAATATTGTCCATATCGTTCACAATAATATGGTGTATGGTTTGACCAAAGGACAAGCTTCCCCTACGAGTCAAAAAGGGTTTGTCACGGGTGTACAAGTAAACGGTGTAGTAAATGAACCTTTCAATCCACTAGCTGTTGCTTTGTCTTTACAAGCAGGGTTTGTATCAAGAGTAAACATTGGTGATATCTCCCATGCAAAAGAGGTGTTAAAAAAAGCTTTTAGCCATAAAGGATATGCACTTATAGATATTTTACAACCTTGTGTTACTTTTAATAAAACCAATACTTACTCATGGTTCAAAGAAAATAGTTATAAACTGGATGTTTCGTATGATAGTAGTGATTTTGATTTAGCTTTGAAAAAAGCTTTTGAATTTATCCCTATGCCTTTGGGTGTTTTATATCAAGATACCTCAAGAGATAATCATTTCCAAAAACATATACTAGGGGAAAATCCTAAAGCATTATATAGCGTCCAACATGATATACAAAAGCTTCAGGATTTGTTTAATGGGTACTAATAAATCATCCCTCTACTAAAAAATTTGCCATCATGGCATGGTCTTCATGTTCAAGGATATGACAGTGATATAAGAAAAGTCCAGGCACCGTGAAATTCATAATAACCCTAACTGTTTCATTGGGCATCACAAGTACTGTATCTTTCCATCCCTTATCAGTAGGAAAATTTATCTTACCACTTCTATCGAGTACCTGAAAAAGTACACCATGTATATGAAAAGGGTGTGCCATGTGAACAGTGTTTTTGATTTCCCAAATTTCAGTAGTACCAAGCTTCACTTTTTGGTCAATTCGATGCATATCGTAAGGTTTTTTATCGAGTGTCCATACTCCTCCAGCCATAATCTCCATTGTGATTGTCCTAGTTTGAATCGCTTCAGACTCTTTTATTCTTGGGATAATCGCTAGATTATTTGGGATTACACTTATGTCTTGAAACTCTTCTGTAATATGAAACTGCATGATATCCATGATAGCATCAAAGCTTGGATAGTTTGCATTCATCTTCATGTTGGTTCCCTCTTTAAACCCAAGTGTTTTTAGTATTACCCTATCCCCGACTTGTTTATCTTTGAAATCAACGATAATATCAACCCTCTCTGCAACACTCAAAACAACACTATCTACAATTATTGGTTCTTCTAGCAAACCAGCATCAGTTCCTATCAATAAAAACTTCTCAATCGTGTCAAAAGCCAACTTATATGTTCTCACACTAGAAGCATTTAGAATTCTAAGACGATATTTCCCAGTTTTTACTTCATGAAAAGGAAGTGGCGTAGAATTGACAAGTATCACATCGCCCATCACGCCGTTGTGGTCTTGTAAAAAATTTGGGTCTTTATAGAGTAGTTGCCGTTTGTTATCAAATCTTCTATCTTGTATGATAAGAGGTATTTCAAACTCATCTTTTGGAAGATTGAGAGACTCTTCATCCTTATTATCTACAATATACAGACCTGACAATCCATGATAAATCTCCTCTCCAGTTCTTCCGTGAGGATGGGTATGATACCAATAGGTACCAGCGTTTTGATTGACACTATAGTGGTAATGTTTGATTTGATTTGTCTCAATTGCATCTTTAGGATGTCCATCCATCTCTTCTGGCACAATAAGTCCATGCCAATGGATGATAGTAGGGTCAGCTAATTTATTGACCAAATTCAGATCAAAGGTATCTCCCTTGCTTATGCGAATTGTGGGATTAGGCAAATCTCCTTGAAAAGTCAATACCTCTGTTTTGGCATCTTCAAAAATATTCACTTCACTTTTTTGTGCTGTAAAAACTGGTTTGCTAGCTTGTGGGAAATTTATTTCAGATGGAATTTTTAGTTTTTGTGAGAAAGGAATAAAATCTTCAGCTAGCTTTTCAACTTGTGGTGAAAGTTTCTCTAAGTCTGAATCAATTTCTGGCGGTTTTTGTGATTGTTTTTTATCAGTAGCACCACGGTCTTCACAACCAGCCAACAAATATCCTGCACTAATCACTGATAAGTGTAAAAAGTATCTTCTATTCATATTGAGTTCCCCCTTTGATATTAGGTTATTCTTTACAATAGTTTCTATTATTTAGAATTATATCATATTTATATAGAGATATTATCAAAAATTTTTATAATTTATTATAATTATTTGTAATAAATATTAAATATTCTTAAATTCACTTAGCAATCCTATATCCAAAACTCTTTGTCTATTTTTAAATATAGCCATTGCAGTATTCATCTTATCAAAACCGAGTTTGGCATAAAAAGGCTCTTTCCCCATACTTGCAAAAAGGATGATTTTATTGTAGCCTTTTGAAAACTCTACTAATTTATTTACAATATCTTTTCCTAATCCAAGTCCTTGAAAATCAGGATGAACTGCCACATCGGCGATATAAGATACATCTACTCCATCAGCTAAAGCTCGTCCTACACCGATGAGTTTCTCTTTATCATATACAAAACATTTATATATACTATTTTCAAAAACTATTTTTAAATCTTCAGGCTTTTTTTCTCCTAAAGGTGCGATTTTATAAAGGTTTGAAAGTTCATTCCAATCTACATTGTTTGATTCATAATGCCATTGAAATTGTTTATCAATACTATCTATATTTTTTCGTACTTCTTCTATTGAATTACATTGAATTGATTGCAATTTGAATCCTTAGTTACTTATATTAATAGGTTGAATAATTATACACTATAAAACCTCTTAAAAGAATGGACACTTCTTCTTTGATTTGTTTTTGAAGTTTGATGTTTGTAATATCATCTAAAACATCACATATCTTATGTGCAATAAATACAAATTCTCTTTCTTTCATCCCTAATGTTGTCAATGCAGCACTTCCTATCCTTACTCCTGATGTAGAAGAGGCTGGGCGTGGGTCTGAAGGAATCGTATTTTTATTGACAGTAATACCAGCATTTTCCAATGCAGCATCTGCATCCTTTCCACTGAAAGGTTTATTCAAAAAACTTACCAATACAAGATGATTATCTGTCCCATTGCTCACTAAATCATATCCTCTTTTTACTAAGACTTCTCCTAAAACTTTTGCATTTGCTTTGACTTGTTTTGCATATTCTTTCCAAGATGAATCTAATATCTCTTTAAATGCAACCGCTTTTGCAGCAATTACATGGACAAGTGGTCCACCTTGAGTTCCAGGGAAAATGGCACTATTGATTTTTTTTGAAATCTCCTCATCATTGGTCATAATCATCCCACCTCTTGGACCTCTTAAAGTCTTATGAGTAGTTGTTGTAACCACATCCGCATAAGGAAATGGTGACATATGCTCTCCAGCGGCAACTAAACCAGCAATATGAGCAATATCTGCAAATAAAATAGCTCCAACAGCGTCTGATATCTCTCTAAATTTTTTAAAGTCAATCTCTCTAGCATAGGCACTTGCTCCACATACGATAATTTTTGGTTGAGTAATTTTTGCTATTTCCATAATTTTGTCATAGTTCATTCTTCCATCAAGTTCAACACCATAATAAAATGCTGAATAGTTTTTTCCAGAAAAAGATGGTTTACTTCCATGAGTCAAATGTCCACCATGACTTAAATCCATACCTAAAATTTTATCACCTGATTGAAGTAATGCTGCATACACAGCTCCATTTGCTTGGCTTCCTGAGTGTGGTTGTACATTGGCAAACTTACATCCAAAAATTTCACATGCTCTATCAATCGCTAACTGCTCCACTTGGTCTGCAAATTCACATCCACCATAATATCTTTTGTATGGATATCCTTCTGCATATTTGTTGGTAAAAACACTTCCCATAGCTTGCATTACTGCAGGAGATGTAAAATTTTCACTTGCTATCATCTCAAGATGAGTTGTTTGTCTCTCCAACTCATTCTCAATCATTCCAAAAACTTCTGCGTCTGCTGTTGCTAAATTTGCATTACTTATAAAACTCATTGTATCTCCTTTTGAATTGTTAGCAAAAGTCTATCAAACCAAATAAATATTTGCAATCCATATATTGCTTTCATAGAAAAAAAACTAGCAATTTTTGGATTGATTTTTGATAATTATCTAAGTTAAAATTCGTAAAAAAGGATTAAGCGTGAGATGCAAGAGCAAATAGAGATATTGTTTAAAAAAGCCAAAGTGAGTAAAATAGCTACTTTAAATAACTATTTTATCCACTGATCTAAAAGATAGAACAATGCTCGATTTGTGTTTGGAATATGACATACTCCATCATAAATCAAAGCAATATCACTCATATACGGTGAATCAAAATCGAGATAACTAGCATCTGCTTTTAATAATGCACTCATACTATCATAGGTAGTTTCAAAATGAAATTGTGTTGCTATTATCTTTCCATCATGCGTGCTGAATGCCTGATTTTTAAAAGCATCATTGGAGGCTATTCGTATTGTCCCTTTTGGAAGGTCAAATGTATCACCATGCCAATGAAATACGGTTTGAATAGGGGCTAAATTTTCTGTTAAATAATGTGAAGAAATAATTTCAACATCACGCCACCCGACTTCACGAGTATGAGATGGATAAACCAATGCTCCCATAGCAGTTGCTATGAGCTGTGCACCCAAACAGATACCAAAAACTTTTCCTCCTTCATAAATTCGTTGCTGTAGAAATTCAATCTCTTTGTGAATAAAATCCAAATCATCGTATGCACTCATAGAACCACCTAATACGACCAAAAGTTCATCCGCTTCCAATGGTTCATTTTCCCAACATTTAATAACACGATAAGAGATACCTCTCATTCGTGCCCACTCACCTATTGCTGCCTCATTTTCAAAAGGTACATGTTGCCAAATTGTCATAATAAAACTCCTATAATATTAGTTTATAGTTGAATCCGCAAAGGAATCATTGCTGATTTAGAAAATCCCATATTTTCATAAAATCTATGTGCAGAAAAATTATCACTATCACTCAGAAGAGTTATTCTTTTAACTCCTTGTTCTTTACTTTTGGTAATGGCATATTCAAGTAAAGCTGAACCTATATTTTCCCCTCTATAGTTTTTATCTATTATCATATCCTCAAGCATAGCTACCCTTTCCCCCAGTGCTGTTGAAACAGTATATAAAACATTTACCATCCCAACAATTTCATCTTCTTTTGATGCGATATATATTTTCCCTATCTCATCATTTTCGATAATTTGCTTTAGTGCCCGTGTCTGGCATATCACATCTGGATTAAACTCTGTTTCTTGAGAAAAAAGCTGATGTAAAAGTTGGCATAATTTAGGAATATCGTTTGTTGTAGCTACTCGGTAAATTATCATGTTTAATGTTGAAACCGATTCGTATGCAATCAGTACCTTTTTTCTTTCTATACCCCATCTATACCCACTCATTGCTCCACTTTTTGCGATTACTCTATGACAAGGTATCAGATATCCCACATGGTTTTTTCCAATGGCACTTGCAACAGCTCTTACAGATTTTGGTTTGTCAATAAAATTTGCCATATCTTGGTAAGTTGTTACCACTCCGTTTGGAAGATTTAAAAGTGCTTTCCACACATTTACTTGAAAATTTGTCCCTTTTACTAGAAGATTATATTTTTTGTTTTTAATAAAAATATTTTCTAAATATTCATTTGCTTTTTTATCATCATGAACAAAAGAAGCATTTTCCCAAAGTTCTTTAAACCTACTAAATATAACCTCTTTATTATTGTCTATGAATCCTAAATAACAAATACCTTTCTCCGTATATGCTATTAAAGCTTCACCAAAAGGAGTATTCCCATAACCAAATGAGATTAAAACATCCTTCCCTTTTTCTCTCCACTCTTTGGGTGTGACACCTATAAGATTTACAAACAATTCGTGAAGTCGGCTTGAACTTGAAAGTCCTATATCTAGGCTACTATCTAGAATAGATTTAGATTGTTTGATATGTTCTTTTGCATAATTTAATGTAATAGAATGTAAAAACTGCTTAGGTGTCACCCCTGCATACTCTTTGAAAACTCGTATAAAATGATATTTACTCATACCGATATTCTTTGCTATCTCATCGACGGAGGGCTGGTCTTTAAAATTTTCATCTATATACTTAATCGCTTTTTCTATAAGCTCATAATTAGTATTTGCATTTGTTGAACAACTCATGACTAAACCTTACATGATTTTCTACAAGTATAACTCAAAAAGGGAAAAGAAACAATCCAAAAATTGCTAAAATAGTTATACTATTTTTACTATCTTTTCCTAGTAATTATTTGTTTTTGCTTTTTTCATCTCTTCTACTGTTAGCTTATCTATCTCACTTCCTCTCGTGCTAAGATGTTCAAGAATCATTTCAAAACGCTCTTGTGGTAGATGTTGCCCTAGTTTGATTTTACCTCTTATTTCTATGGGTACTATTTTGTAAACTTGGGTGATATTTATAGTTTTTTGATAAACCTCATCACTCATAGGCTTATACCCACCCTCTTTTTGAAGCTTTTTCATCAAAGATTCCAATGCTAAGACTTTTTCATCATAATCATTTACGATTTCTATACTGCCTTGTACATGCACAGATTTGAAAAAATGGGTAGCAGGACACGCCAATCCTTCACGGGAACTAAAATATGACTGAATCATAGAATAAGGCTCTACTACACTAAAAGAACACGATGGATTTTGAGATATTATCTGTGCTTTTTTGCCGTTTTGCGAACCGTGGAAATATACTATATCTTCTATATGGGAATAATTGACTGGTACGCTATAAGGTATATTGTCCTGACAAAGTGCCAATGTACCGTACTCTACATTTGACAAAATATCATTTATCAATTTTTTATCTTTTATTTCAAATTGTGGTTTCATGTAGTAATCCTTATTTTATCGTGTAGTATAATATTTTCTAAAAGTACACAACTATCAAAATAATGTTTTATTATATAACTACTTTCCTTTATATTATATGATTTAGTACTCAACCATCTCACCATCAACTGCTTTTAAAAACAAAATGATTTTATCAATTTCGCTATCAGTCAAATCTGTTCTACTTTGGTGTCTTCCCATAATTTTTATAGCATCTTCAAGTTTCTCAACACTTCCATTATGAAAATATGGCTTGGTTTGTACAATATTTCTAAGTAGCGGAACTTTAAAATATTGTGTTGCGTCATCTCCTAAAAATCCCCCTATATTATCAAATGGAAAAGCTATTTTTTTGACCAAATCTTGTTGTATATGGTTGGTATTTTTTTCATGACATTTTGTACATGAAGAGGTAATCATCACTTGTAAAGTCTCACTTTCTTCTATCTGATGAAAAAAACCCTCTTTTAAAAGCTTTGTATTTTCATCTCCCAATGCAAATTTCATATAGTTTAATTTACTATTATTATCTTTGAACGATAGCTCATCTAATCTACTTAAAAAATCTTTATATCTCTTTTGAAGTTCTTGAACCTCCAAGGGTTTTGCCATACTCCAAATACGATGATAAGACAAAGGAAATCTTCTCAACACCTCTCCACCAAGACCAATGCCGTTATGGCATCCGACACAACCTTTTGTAATAAAAAGTTTTAATCCCTCTTTTTCAGGCTTGTTCATAGCATCGAATTCACCTGCTAGAAAATCATCAAATCTTCCTCTTGTGATGATTGTTTTTTCATAAGCAGCAATGGCATCCACTATATTTTCAAAAGAGATATTCTGTCCATATACTTTTTGAAACATCTCTTTGTATTCTTCTTTCTCTTTGATTCTTTGTTCTGCTAGTTCTTTGGTTATCGCCATCTCAAATGGTGCTTGTAGTGGTCCTTTGGCTTGATTTTTAAGAGTTTCACTTCTACCATTCCAAAAGAACTTTTTGGAAAATACACTATTTAATACCGTAGGAGTATTGAGATGAAAAGGATTTTTTTGATTTTTATGCCCTATGGCTGTGAGTTTACCATCTGCACCACCTTTGTCAAAACTATGACAAGATGCACAGCTAATATCTCTATCCAAAGATAACTCTTTCTCAAAAAAAAGCTTTTTACCTAAAATGATTTTATCTTTTGATAACTCTTTTGAAGTTGTGTTTAAAACAGTTAAAAGATTTTCAAAACTACTAGGGACTGGCTTCAATCCATTGTTATAGGCTAATTTCACCAACTCTAAATCATCATTTGCAAACAATCTGATTGTCAAAAATATATACAAAAAGTATCTCATAGCTATCTCCAAATATTTTTTTGTAGTGAAATCTTAATAGATACCAACGATTTTTTATGTGATTGGCATCACAGAAGAAAGCTCTAGATAAAGATATATTTTTAGAAATACTTAAAAGAAGGAGAAGCAAAATGAGATATATAATAGTAGGTGGGATAGTTCTTGTGGTGACATTATTGGTATCAAAACTTTTTTTGGCTCTTAATTTAGTCCATTTCAATAAATATCCTATCGCCTCTAAAATAGAAGAAGACAATTCATCAAAACAACTTCTAACAACAGGAAAATCAATCTATTTGGTCTATTGTTCCTCATGTCATGGAAAAGATGGAAAAGGAAATAATGATAAAGCTCAAGACCACACACAAAGAATGGCTGTAAAATCGATTATTGATATTATAAACAACGGTTCAAATAATTTTAAATCCATATACCCTCAAGGGATGCCAGCAGGATTAGTCACTCAAACTGAAGCAAAAGAGGTAGCTCAATATGTCGCCAACAGTTTAAAAGGAGACAAACCAAAAGCTTGGGAAAAATGTGCAACTTGTCATAATGAAGATGGCAAAGGGATACCATTTATTGCCCCAAATATCACAACATATAGTGATGAATTAGTCGCTACAGTCCTAAAAAATGGGAAAAAAGGTGTCATAGGAACTATGCCTAGCTTTGAAGGTCGGTTTTCAGAAGTACAAATACAAGCGGTAGCTACTTATATTAGAAGTTTAGAAAAATAAGGCTGTTGTGTGATTCGTATCACAGAAAATGATTGCTTATCAGTATAAAATTCATTTGCATACATAAAAAATCAAAAGGAGTCAAAAATGCAAAAATCAAGAAAAATTCTAGGTGGACTTTTTGTCCTCATTATGCTTGTACTTTCGGCACAAGCTTCAGAAGGATATAAAAATCTTTTTGTAACAATAACAACTGACAATCTCAAACAAGCTGGTATGGGAGTTGCGGTTGCAGGTGCATTTCAAGGTGCAGGAGTAAAAACAACTGTTTTAATTGGTGCAGAGGCATCTCATTTGGTCTTAAAAAAAGGTAACCAAGAAAAATTTGGTCCTACTGGAAAATCTATAAGAGATATGCTAATTTCTCTTAGCAAAAATGGTGGTACTGTTATGTTATGTGGTATGTGTGCTAGTTTTGAAGAGATTACAACAGAAGATGTGATAGAAGGTGCTAAAATTGTAACACCAAGTGATGTAGCTGGTGCATTATTGGCTCCATCTACTCAATCCTTATCATTTTAATAAACATTAACGGGCTTTTGCCCGTATGTAATTATTGATTATAAAGTTGAAAAAGAGTATGGTTTTAGTGATATTTGTAAAATACCAAAGTCTTATAGGAGCAAAAAATGGAACTTTTAGATTATTATTGTTTTAACAATTTAACACAAAGTGAGAAAGAAGAACTCATAAATACTTCAAAAAAGATAATTTTACCATCTGAATATATACTTTATTATGTGGGTGATGTTTGTAATGATGTTTTATTTTTGAAAAATGGCACTGTTAGAATCTATATCCAACCAAATGAGATTGGTAGCGAAGAGATGACACTTTATGAATTGGAAGCTGGTGGGCAATGTGTGGTAAATCTGTTTAGTACTATCACATCAAATCCAACTATCGCAAATGCCAAAACAATTACACCTATTGAAGGATGGCTTGTACCGCAAAAAACAATCAAATGGCTTATAAACAATTCAGAGTCTTTCAGGGATTTCAAAATTGATATTGTCGGAAAAAGGATGAATGCCTTAGTACACCTACTTTCTGATGTAAAATTCTCAAATATAGAACAACAACTACTCAATTGGCTTTATGTACAAGGATTAAGCATCATCAAAATTACACATGAAAAAATAGCCACAACTATTGGTGTGACAAGAGAAACAGTCAGTCGAAATCTAAAAAAACTTGAACAAAAAGGGTACATAACACTAGGCAGAGGAATGATAGCTGTAAACTAAACTTAACAACCACAAATAATTGTTTTACCTTTAGCTCCATTTTCCCCTTCGGTAGCATACCCGTCCCTTTTCCACCAATCTAAACCACCGAGCAATTCCTTAACTTTAAAGTCTAGCTTGGCAAGTTTTAGGGCTCCTTTTGTAGAAGCATTGCACCCGATACCATCACAATAAGTGACATATATTTTTGATCTATCCAAATTTTTTGTTGTATCAGCAGAGATGGTTCTATGGGGGATGCTAATAGCAAAAGGAATATGCTCTACCTTATATGCCTCTGTTGAACGCACATCGACGACAACTATATTTTCACCATTTTTTAAAGACTCTGACAAATCCCATGAATCAGTTTCATATTCTAGTTTTCCTTCATAAAATTCAATTTGGTTCATTTTTTCCCCTTAATATTTTACACCTAACATTTGAAATCATCAAAGTCAACAACTTTTCTTACACATATAAATTTCCCTTCTAGTTTATTTTGTACAAATAAATTTCATCTTATTTTATATAAAAAGAGCTATCTAGTATGTGATTAGAGTCACTATAAAGTTATAAACTTTTAATCCTTTTACTATCTACCAAAAACTCCATCCCGACTCTGCCGATATTATCTAAAGTGATATGCCTTTTTTCATCCATGCAACTATCTTCTATATACACCTCTTTTATCTTCAAAATCATCGGTTCGTATCTATTTCCAAGTTCTACCGTTTTGACAAATTCACAAAATAAAGCACATTTCGCTTCTGCAACCATCGGAGGAAATCCATCAAGTAGTGGTTTTGTTTTGATACCAAATTTCTCACATTCACTTATTTCATGAGGGAGTTCTTCACTAGAGTTTATAAGGTCATTTAGCAAATCTTTATGGGCTAGATTTATAGTACAAACTTTATGTTTGAGGATATTTGCAAAGGTATCTTTTGGTTCTCCATCTTCTTTATGGGCGATAGATACTATCACGAGTGGTGGCTGCGAACTTAGCGGTGTGAAGTAGCTAAAAGGTGCTAAATTTACCACACCCTCATCCTCTGTAGTTATCCAAGCGATTGGTCGAGGAAAGATAGTGTTACTCATCGTACTGTATTTTTTTGATTCGGTTAGGGTTGAGAAGTTTAAGAGCATGGTTGGTTCCTTTTTGGTTTAATTTTTTCTATTTTATATTACCTTTTTTATTGTAATTTGTCTAATATATCTAATGGCTCTATACCTATCCTAGAAAAAGCGAACCATTTTTTACCTAAGTCTTTCAAACTTGCCCCTATATGATAAACTTCCTTATCATCAACTATCATAAATCTATCGTGAGAGTTTTTAAAACATTTTACAGTTATAGTTTTATATTGTGAATTATATTTTTCTATATCTAATTTCAATTGTTTGGATACAGAATGAGTATAAATAGTTACATCAATATTTTGATTTTTACTAAAAAGTGTTAAAACACTATCATCAATATAATTATCAATTAATACTATATTTGATTTTGCACATCTTATCACATCAGATATAAAGATATAAGCATCAAACATCTGCCCATCGTAAAATATACCGTGAGATGGTTTTAGTGATTTATTTTCAAGTGCATTGAAAAGTTTATCAAATTTTTCATCAGATTTTATCTCATAACCTAATTGCCTTTTTTCTATAGCATCCAATCTTTGAAAAAGATTATTATTGAAAGATATGAATTTTCTCATACTTACAAAACTATCCATTATTTTAATACTTACTTCTATTGCCGTTTTACTTTTTAAAACAGCACTTAACATTGATACGCCCTGTTCTGTAAAAACATAAGGTAAGTACCTTCTCCCTCCATGCTTTTGTGGTGTCACATTTTGTGATACCAAACTTGAGGTCGCAAATTGCGACCTCAAGTTTTGATACTCATCTTCTGTAAGTTGAAATCTAAATTTTTCAGGAAATCTTTCAATATTTCTTTTTACTTGTTCATTTAATCTTTTTGATTCTACATCATAAAGATTTGCTAAATCACTATCCAACATAACTTGCAAACCACGAATAGTATATATTTTTGATTGTATATCTTGATTTGTTTCAATAAGTTCTATTTTATTTTCCATATTGATGCAACCTTTTCTTTGATAGATTTATTTTATCAAAATTGTCTCTCATAACATAAATATATTACAAATTGCAATTTTATTCTAATGATTCTATTTTTTTGATTCGTTTAGGATTGAAAAATCTAATAACATGGTTTCCTTTATCTTATTTGCAAAATTCCTTCATCACTAACTACTCTAAAACCAATACGATTTGATATTTTTTCAACACAATCAACCAACATACCTCTTATGCTTGAATCAGTTAAAGAATTATGAAAATCAATAAGTTTTTGTGTTGTATTTAAATCTGCAATTTTTCTTAAATGGTTTAAAGAATCACGTATAAGATTAAACTTTCTTAATTGCAATACTTTTATTAAAAGTTCCTCTGAAAGTTGTATTTTTTCTCTTTCGCATAATCTTAATCCACTTATAATAGTCCATTGAATTTTATCATCTTCTTCATCATAAACATCATCACTTACTGGAATCCAGTTTGAAGCTATCTTATCCAATATTTTTTCTATATCACCATCTATTTTTTCAGAAGAAATTTGAGAAATGTTATCTAATACTTTAATGTACTCTACATCAGTAAATTTATATTTTGGAAACTCTTCTAAAAGCCAGTTTACAAACTCTGGTAATGCTGGATGAGAATATTTATTATCTAACGTTCCAGCCCATTCTAAAGTTGAATTCATAATATAATTTAGTCCCGTACTTAAAGATGAGATGATATTAATATATTCTTCATTTGTAAATTTTCTTATAGATAATCGTTCTAACCCTTTAAGTGCAGTTTCTTTGTCTATATGTCCTATTAAAAAACACCATAATGTTACATTGTCTATACTTTGGGTGCTTAGTTGTTCTACAGCATATATCTGGTCATGAAAATTATCTTTGCTCGAAAGTAAAAGATTCAATTTAAATTTAATATCTTCCGATAAAAAATCTGAAGCATATAAATCAAATAATCCATCTAAAAATTTATCTTCTATTTTTAATGAAAATAAACTATTTAGCAATTCTACAATTTGTTCATCATTTAAAGATTTTGTCTTCACTAATTCAAAAAATTCACACTCTGGCATCTGCCAAAAATTGTTTTTAAATTCATAAGCATTTATATAATACTCTTCTCCAAACTCTAGCCACTCATTTTTTATCTCTTCATATAGTACTTTTAATTCATCCTCCACTAAACTAGAAATTTTTACAGCAATTGAAAATCTTATAATTGAAGGTACTTTATCATCTTTAACAATCTCAATCCATTTTTCTTGAGGTATTTTCTCTTGATTTAAATTGTTAATTAAAGAACGCAAAGCAGATATTTCTTCTTCATCTGTATGTTCAGAAACTGCTCTATTCAAATATAATTCAAGTGCTTCTTCTGCCATCTCATCCACTGCCTCTTGCCAATCATGTAGATGAAATTTATGTTCAATATTTTTGCCAAGCATATTCATTAAAACTTTTTTGGTTAACTCTTTATCTTTTTTGGCTGTTAGAATTTTTGCTCCACCATAATGTAATGCCCAACCATTTATAATGTATTCTTCAGCTTTTTGAGGCAAATTTTTAAAAAACCAGTCTAATAATAAATTTCCAATACTTTCCATGATAGATGATGAATCACTAGAACGCCAAGCATTAGCCAAAAGTTCACCTAATTCTCGTCGTGTATCACCATCAATTTTAGCTCCATTTACAACACACCTTGCTATTAACCTAAGAGATGTGAAAAAAGCATCATCATCTTTTTTAATTTGTTCTTTTATTATTTCATTTGATTTTTCGTATGACTCTAATGCAAATTGAATAGTCTGTGCCCAAGGTCTTGAAATGATTTTTTCAAAACCATTAATTATCTCTTCCTCTTTATTTTCTAAAATATATTGAGATGATAAATACTCTTGAATGGTTGGATAAGTAAACTGCCATCTGCTTGATACTTTTGATAAAATTCCATACTTATGTAGGTTTTCTAAATACTCTTGTGGTTTGTCACAATATCCTAAATTTCGTAAATATCTTAAAATCTCTTTTTCATTGAATCCTATATGTTCTTGAGCTAATCCTTGATAAGCTAAATATTCTGCTACCTCTCGTAAATAAGGAGTATTATTCTCTCCTTGACTTGGCTTATGCTCTGGTAAAAAAAGAATATCTAAATATTGTTCTAAAATTTCAGTTCTTGATGTTGGCAGACTAGTATCTGGTTTGAAAGTAGCTAATACTAAAGATAAAAATAATGGTATTCTTAGTAAATGCATAAGTTCAGAGTTATACTTAGTATGTTCTAGCAACTTATTTCCATCTATCTTTGCACCAAAATGACTATAAGACTTTGAAAATTCTACAATTTTTTCATCACTTAATCGTCTTATTTCAAGAGTTCTTACATCTAAATTTTTTGTTAATATCGAGCTATCTCTTACTGTTAACAAAAAATCTGTTTTTGGAAATCTAGAAATATGTCTGATTATTTTATCGAAAACATTTTGTCTTTCAGTGTTGCTAAGTTCATCTAATCCATCAAAAAAGATAGCTACACGACCAGCTGAACACATATAATTCCAATCGATTCTAACATGATAAGAGTCATTTATTATTGTATTTAAATGATTAATAACAGAGCTACTTTCTATTAATGTAGAAAGAGGGATAAATGCAGGTAATTTAATTTTATCTTGACTTAAATTATAAGATATTGCTTTTAGTAGTGTTGTTTTTCCCAAGCCTGCTCCTGCATTTATAACAGCTTGGGATATCTCACTATTTGGAAAATCTTTTAATTCAAAATAACTCTTCGGTTTTATCTCTCTCCAACTTCTTAAATCTTCAAATTCAAAATCTTGATAATCAGAAGATGAGTTTTCATAAAGTTCAGGCCATAAAAAAAGTTCATCAATACCACCACAAAGTTCTGTTCCAGGTACAGATAAAATATGAAACTCATTTTTTATAGCTTCTTTATAAATAGATACTCCCCAATGTGGAGAATCTTCTATTTCAATTTCATAATTTCTTAAAAGTTCTTCTAGTAAATGTGAGCAAGTAAAACTTCTTCTTATCCTCGCATAACCACCTATCATATCTCTCAAATGAGAAAATAAAATAATTTTACTTTGATTGCTGTTCGGCATCCAGTTTGAACAATAGTCTTTTTCAATATCACCAAAAGGTATTATTTTCACTTCAACATTTTTTAATAACTCATATATATCATCATTATTTGACAATATATCAGGTTGAGTTATTTTGCTTACTATTCTTTTCTGTTCCGTATTAAGACTATCAATCCACTCTTCAATATTTTCTTTTCCTTTAGCCCTTTCACAAAGTTCTTTTAATTCTTGTATAGTTGAATCAGTATTGCTAATAGCGAGAATAATAGAATAGCTTTGCCCTTTACTCTGACAAATATCGGCTTGAGTTTTAAAACTAGACCATAACTTTTTCCATTCTTGCGATGATGAGTTCAATCTTTCTTTAGCTTGAATACATTCTTTTTTTCCATTGGAATAAGTTACTACTACATCATCAACTGCTTCTGGTGCTTCAACTCGAACACTTTCTATAGTTTCTTCACTTGTTCTTGACGAATCAACTAATCTTCCTAGATATAAAGCGGCAATTGAATTTTGATAATATATTCCTGATTGTGTTGTTGTTCCACCTGATTCTGCCATATTAGTAAACCTTTTTTATTATGCTGAAATTAAATATTATTATAGCTGTTTATACTAAATTATCTCACTAACCAATTCCAAAGCCTGTTCCTAATTTTTAAATCTATTCATTCTAAATCTATCTTATCCAAGCAATAACCTTTCTCTTTTAGTCAACTTACCATAAACTAACTCACAAGAGTGGTCTATGAGTTCTTTGAGAAGTTCATCATCCACATCACCACCAACACTTACAGTATTCCAGTGTTTTTTATTCATATGATACCCAGCTTTTATACCCTCGTAAATAGAATGAAGTTCAAGGGCATAGAGAGGATCGCATTTAAGATTTATGCACAGAGGATTTTCATCTACCATCAAAGCAAACATTTTATTTGCTATACGATACACCCGCACCACATCATCAAAAGGATAATCGAAAGTTGCACCATTTTTTGATAAAAGGTATTTATCTATATCTTGAAAATTCATGTACTGATTCTCCTTGTTCTATCTAGCAAAATTATGCCTATATTTTATTATTTGCTACATTTCTTATTCTGTTATTTTATTGCAATTTATCTTTACTATCAAGTGCTTTTTTCGTTTGGCTATTGAGTTTTCTCTCTATCTTTTTTATATCATCTTCTGGTTTTACATTTTCAGGAATGATACCTCTACTTATTAAAGTTTCTCTGACTGCTTCATTGTTTGTGATATGTTCATTTGAAATCTCAACTTCTGTATTCATAAGCTTTTCTCTTGCATTGTAGATAGTTATCTCTGTTGCAAAGTCTTTTGCTTTGAGTAAAATAGTTGGCATAAAATCTTTTTCCATAAATATCTCCAAAATTTATCTTGATAGGTGTTATTATATACTACTTTAAGAAATTATCTTAAAAATATGACAAATTGCAATGTTTTATCGACTATAATTTTACTAACAACAAAGCAAAAACAACACTCAAAAATAAGCACAAAGGGGAAAAATATTTGGTGTCATACTCTGCAAATGGGGTATCTTTTATCTTTTTAAAAAAACCAACAATATGAAACTCTCCAATAGCTCGAACAAAAAACAAAACAGCGATTATCCATCCAAGATAAACTACCAACTCACTATTATCCACCCAAAAATAAAGCGAATAAGCGACACTAGCAAAACCAAACAATACAACTCCAACCAAAAATGTCAAAGCCTTTGAAGGATTAAGAAGTTGTACACCATCTTTGGTAGGCAAGGCTTTATCTAGCCCAACTTTGCCACCAAGAGCCCAATAGATATGAAACAGTGACATGATAAGTAGAAGGGTTATTGTAGTGATTGTGAGGAAGTACATGATGCTCCTTTGATAGAATATATTTTCTCAATAACTAAAAAGATTGTTTATAAAATATTTGTGGTCGTACAACTAACACAATTATTTACCACAAAAACCCCTCTTGCTCTCTCTTCCCCATTTATCAAAATCGTGATAAAATGTTCCCCACTATAATGTTTTCGTGTTGTCATATCTTTAAAGCTTTGTTTTTTTATGAAAGTTTTGCTCTTGATTCCAAGGTAACTTTCCGCTATCATAAAAACTTTTTTTGTGTGGCTTTTGTTTGATTTGAGATATTCTATCACATACTCTAACCGAATATTCCCAATAATTTCTTTGGATGTTAGTTCAAATGAGAAGTGAAAGTTTTCCCCTATTTGTACCATTTTATCATAGATAAAATTTTCGATATTTACATGGTCTAATCTCTGGAGATTGAAAAGTTTGAGTATCTCACTATCTCCTTTTTTTAGTAAAGTTCGTGAAGCATGTTTGCATATCCAGTCTAATTCTTTGGAAACACCTTGATTGTTTTTAACAAACTCTTTTACTATGTGGGGATGGTCTTTTGAGATATCATTTAGATTATTAGCTACCGATTTTCGCACATAGATACTTGGGTCGTTTTTAAGAAGTTCTATGATTTCCAAAACTTTTGAGGGGTCAATTTTGAATTTTGGAAGTGCCACCGCCCATGGAAGTCTTGGACGACACCCTTCTGATGAGAGTCGTCGTAAATGTTCATCATCACTTTTTGCCCAGATTTTCATCTGCATCATTGTTTGTTCTTCATATTTGATGATAAATTGTCGCACAGCAAATTCACTACTAGAACCCACGGTAAAAACAGCCAATGCCTCCATCGAATTCTCAAAATCATCCAGCCCAAAAACCTCTACAAAATCTTGAAAAAACATCGCTTCAAATGAAAAAAAATCTTTTGAAACAGGTTTTAAAATCTCTAATTGCTCTTGATAAGAAAGTGGAAGAAAAGAGTGAAGTTGTACAGATATATACCTCATACGAGCTTTGAGTTCTAGCTCACTCCAAATATCACAAAAGAGAGAAGATAGAAAAATTTCCTCTTCAAAAAGAGGATAATGCACTCTGATTTTGTTTGCTAAGTTTGTAATATACTCATGTGTATAAATATTTTTAAGTGGTTCTGCCATTAACTTATCTCCATTTTATTTTTCAAAATCATAAGCATTAACCCAACCAATACCACACAAAGGCTTATCAAAAAATACCAACTTGGTGTTTCATTTAAAACAAGATAGGCTAAAAAAGTGCCAAAAATAGTTTCTAAAAGCAATACACTAGAACTAATCACTGGTGGTAGATTTTTTGAAGCTATGGTAATAGCAATAGTTGGAATAGCGGTAGAAAATATCCCAAGCCCTGCAAATAGCAAGAGATTCTCAATCAGCATATTTTGATTTTCCAGTGTGATAGAGGAACTTACATAATACAATGAAGGCAGCAATGCCACAAGAAGCATCCCATAAGTGACACTTAGAGATGACGGAGAATACTCCCCTTTTCTTGAATGTAAAATAGCATATAAAGCAAATAAAAATGCTACACCCAAAGCCAAAAAGTTCCCAAAAATATGAGAAGTTGTGTAGGTAGTATTTGAAAAGTTTGAACCAAAAAGTATCATTATCCCAAAAATAGCAAGTAAAAATCCTCTTTTTTCTTTGAGTGTTGTGTGTTGGTTTATCCATAATTTATGGACAATTACAAAAAGTGGAGCTATCGACATAAGAAGTGTAGTTTCTCCTACTGGGGCTAATTGAAATGCTGATGTACCAATATAATAACAACTAAGTATAATAAAGGTATATATCCAAGTGATACGGTGCTTTAAATCTATAAAAATTATTTTCAAATTAAACTTAAAAAGTAAAAAAAATGACAAAAATACGAAAGCAAACAAAAATCGTAAAGCCACTATCTCATAAGCTTCAAAGGTAGGTAAAAGCCTGATAAACACCCCAGCCATAGCCCAACCAAATGCAGCTAAAAATAAATACAAAGTAGCGATTGTTTTGATTGTTGGCATATATATTTCTTATATCTTACTCAAATCTGGTGGGATAAAACTTTTTTGATTATATGCTTCAAGTTGCCCTTTACCGTCCATATCTACAGCCCAATTTTTAAGTTCATCCCTATCCTCAACATATTTCATAATTGGCACAGACATCCCACAACTAGATTCAACTGCATAAATCCTAAATTCAAAAAAATTTCGTATAACACTTTCTTTGATTAAAAATAAGTTTAAATATTTTTCATAGTTTGTATCATCTTTTTGGATAATTTTAGCTTTACAAAATAGCCTTAAAATCATAGGTTTATCTTCAAAAGCATTGAATACAATTGTAAATTCACCGTTATTGGCTGCATCTGTATAAGTTCTATTTCCACTTCCAGGATATGAAGCAAATATTAAAGTAGTTTCATCAATAACCTTAATTGTATTATAGCCTTTTGGAGAAAGGTTTACCTCTTTACCACTACAACTTGCTATATAAAAAAGTTTTTGTTGTTTAATAAACTCTATATCACTTTTTGTTAAAATTTTGTATTGTTTTCCCATTTGATATACCTTTTTTATATCAATATAATATTGTGTATTATAACTAATTGATTATTAATAATCAAAATTTATTATAATATATTTTATTAATTTGTTACCGAAAACCCCTAAAAAAGAAAACTTTCATCTTCTGGTAGCTGTATGATAGATTGTAAATCTTCATCAGTTGATATTCTATGTGTTAGTATCATAATCCATTCCTTATTTACCCTCTTCACCCATAAACATGCAAAATAATATCCGCACCTTTTTCTCTAATCTCTACCAAACTTTGGTATTCTTTGCTCTCATACCATTGTTTTGCGATGTCGGCTGATTCAAATTCGATAGCTACCACATCAGGATACTCAGTCACACCTACAAATGAATCTATATTAGTTCCCCTAAATAATACTTTCCCACCATAAGGTATAAGTGTATTGGAGACTTGGTTTTTGTACTCTTGCCATTTGTCATAATTATTTATCTTGATTTGTCCTATTACATAAACTGACATAGTGTTACTCCAGATTTTATCGTATAAAGTTATTTGTATTATAATGTAAATTTGGTTTGAGATATATGTGTTGTGAATTTTTGCTAGTTTAATTTTAAGTTAGTTGTAGATTTTCTTTTAAGTTTTAGCTCTTTTAATAAAAATTCTGTGGTCTATAATTTCGACCACAAATTTCAAGCAATATGATTTAACTCACATTGCTTGAAACAAATTTATCCACATAGGTAGAGATTATTTCATCTTTTGAAAGTTCTCTACCTTTTTTGTCTGATTCTTCTTTGATTATTTTACCAAAAACTATCATCTCATCCTTTGACATATCATGACCAAAAAATTCACTGATTATAAAGGCTACTCCACCTTTGCCTGACTGGGAATTTATTCTAATGACTTGTTCATAGCCTCTTTTTATATCTTTTGGGTCAATAGGCAAATAAGGTACATCCCAACTTTGTGAACCGTTTTGCCTATGAAAATCTATCCCTTTTTTTATAGCATCTTGATGTCCTCCGCTAAAAGCCGTAAATATCATATCTCCCACATATGGGTGTCTGACATGTGTTTTAATCTCTGTAACTTTTTCAAAAAACTCCTTGACTTTGTCTATATTTGATAAATCTATTTGTGGGTCAATACCTTGAGAATAGATATTAAAAGCAAATGTTATCAAATCCAAATTGCCTGCTCTTTCACCATTGCCAAACAATGTTCCTTCTACTCTATCAGCCCCTGCCAATACTGCCATTTCTGCACTTGCTACTGCCGTACCTCTATCATTGTGAGGATGAACACTTACTATGATAGCTTGTCTATTTTTAAAATTTCGACACATCCACTCCACCCTATCTGCATATACATTTGGCATACAAGCTTCCAAAGTATTAGGCAAGTTAATTATCATTTTGTTTTGCGGTGTCGGAGCGACTACATCTATAACTGCATTGCATATTTTTACAGCAAACTCCAAATCTGTTTGAGAAAAACTCTCAGGAGTATATTCATACATCACTTCACCATCAAAATCTTTTGTCATTTCTATCAACTGCTTCATTCCCTCAACAGCCATCGAAATTATCTCATCATCTGTTTTTGAAAACACTACTTTTCTTTGAAATTCACTTGTAGGGTTGTACAAATGAAATATAGCTTTTTTAGCACCTTTCATAGCCTCTACGCTTCTTTGTATCAACTCTTTTCTTGCAGGTATCAATACTTGCAAATATACATCATCAGGTACTATATCTTCTTCTATGATTTTTCTAGTAAAATCAAAATCTGTTTGAGATGCACTAGGATAACTAACCTCTATATGTTTGAAGCCCATCTCAACTAAATTTTTAAAATACTCAACCTTTTGCTCTATGCTCAATGGGTTAATCAAAGCTTGATTACCATCTCTTAAATCTACCGAACAATAAATCGGTGCCTTTGTTATGGTATTGTTTACCCACTCTCTTTTGATATTTTTGACAACAGGATATTGTCTGTATTTATTAAATTGCATATAAATCTCCATTAAATTAGAAAATAATCTAAATATGTATTAAAATAACCATATATAAAACGGCTATAAACCTAAATCTAAATTTTTGTTTTTGTTTTTTGTATTGTAAAAAAAATGACTGAAATCGTAAAGATTAGAGTAGTGTAGAGATTGTAAGGAGGAGTAGAGAAGAAACAACTTTATTATTGTGTTGATTTACTGTATGTTGATGTTTGGGACAACAAACTTGCATAATTACTCCTTTTTTAGTTTTGTTAGCGAAATCGTATCATTTGTAATCTTAATTTTAGCTTAATATATAATAGCTGTTTTTATGTATTGTGAATTTTTGCTAGTTTGGTTTCTAGTTCTATAAAACTTAATCTTTTTCAACCTGTATTGTAGTATGACCTATTCCAAATCTATGTTCTAAAAATTCGCTTACATCTAGGATGGTTTGGTTGTAGAGTTCTTCGTCTATTTTGTCTAGAACTATATGGCAGGTAAGATAATAGTAGTTGTGAGATATTTCCCAGCAATGTATATCATGGATGTCTTTGATATAAGGAAACTCTTTTAAAATACCTCGTTTAAGCTCACTTGCATCAAAAGGTGAACCTTCTAGCAAAACATGGATGGAGTCACTAAGAAGTCCTTTTGCCCATTTTGCTATGATAATAGCTACAAAAACAGCCAAAAGAGTATCTATGATATACCAATTGGTAAAATATATGACAACAGCACCAAGCACTATGGCAACAGAAGATATAGCATCTGCCATCATGTGTAAAAAGGCTGATTTAATATTGATATTGTCGTGGTTTGCTTTAAGTAGAATAAGTCCTGTAATGATATTTACAATAAGACCTACAAAGGCTATGATGATGGTAGTTGTAGCCAAAATCTCTGTGGGATTTAATAGTCTTATTATTGCTTCATAAATAATCCAAACTACAGATAAAGCTATAGTGATACCATTTATAAATGCAGCTAGAATCTCGGCTCTAAAATAGCCAAAAGTTTTGGCGTCATTTGGGTTTTTGGCTGATATAACTATAGCAAACAAAGAAAGTCCAAGGGCAAAAGAGTGAGTAAACATATGCACGGCATCACTAATAAGAGCCAAAGAGTTGGCATATATTCCACCTATAATCTCTACTATCATCACAACAAAAGTGATAATAAAACTAATCGTGAGTAGTTTTTTGTCTTTTATGTTGCTATGGTCGTGGTCATGTTGATGTTCTTGGTCACAATTATCATGTAAATGGGTATTTATAGGATGATGATGGTGATGATATCTACAATTTGTCATACTAAAACCTCAAAATTAAATAATAGCTATATGACATTATACGATAACTATTATTAATCTCAGATGGTTTTAGTATCTCAAACTTATGAAATTTAGGATTTCTAATTAGTCTTTTTTTACTTCACAACACTCATCATTTTTGCAACAAGTATTGATTTTGAATATATCATAAAGAGGGCACCAGCCCATTATACCAGTCGCCAAAGGAATAAGACCTATGATACCAAGCCAACTTCCAGTCATTATACCTACTAGAATAATTAATACACCGATTACTATTCTTGCTATTTTGTCAACTTTGCCTATGTTTTTTGTCATGTTTTGCCTCCTTGTGAATTTACTCACTAATTATAACATAAAATAAGTATTACTTATGCAAAAAGAGTCAGAAATTACTTTTTTTCTTTTTTAGATATGACTTAATACGCCAAGCAAATACAATCAAAAACGGCAAAGATATACCAAAATAAATCAAT
Organism: Arcobacteraceae bacterium; assembly: GCA_023229945.1. Taxonomy (GTDB): domain Bacteria; phylum Campylobacterota; class Campylobacteria; order Campylobacterales; family Arcobacteraceae; genus UBA6211. The sequence goes on from JALNYH010000004.1 coordinate 127,165, forward strand.
GACTGTGTGGTATTACCATCTAAATAAAAACTAATACCAAATGCAACAAGAATTACTGAAATAACCAAACACATAAGTACACCTTGAGAAAGCCAAATTATTGTACAACTATACCATCAATAAAATTAAATTCTTTATCAAAAACTCTTGCATAATAGTTTGTACCATCATCATATCTTATAAGGTAGTATTTTGGGTCACTATAAAGCTGTAATCTCATAGTTTTATGGTCAAAATTCTCAAGTTTTACTTCTTTGAACTCCAATGTTTCATAGTCTATTATATAGAAGTTACTTTTTTCATCTATTGCATATCCGCCAAGCTTTTTTTGTCTATTTTCACTAATTTCTATATGGGCTAGTTTTATATCTGGTGATTTTAGCTCTTTTAGGTTTAGTATATCATCTGCTCTGTTTAGGTTGAATAATCTATACTTATTATCTATGATAAAATAGCCCAAATCATAAGGTTTCATATTGGTTGCTTTACCGTATATTTGTTTGATTGGCGATGTTACACCAAAGGCTTTCAATAGAGTTTGTAATTCATTGTTTAAATCTTCTTCACTTCCTTCTTCACTATGGTCGTGGTCTGAGTCATAAATCCGTACTTTTGTGTCACTAAAAACCAATGCTTCAGATGGAAATCTTATCATACCAAGTGTTGTTTGGGGATTGATAAGTGGGTAGAGTTCTAACTCTTTTTTGATAAGATATTTTGGCTCATAACTAAAGCTTAAACGGCTGTTTTGAATGATTTGCTTGTCAAATATTTCATCATCAATATCAAGTGGCAATAAACTTTGTATATCCAAATCTCTCCAATACACAAAAGGCAATGTTGATTCATACCCTTTTTGGTCAAACTTAGTGCCACTTTGACTTGTGTATTCAAATCTATGATCACCAAAATTTTTTTGGAAAACGAACTCTTTTAGTGTAGGAGAATAAAAAATATAATATTTACTAAATGTTGTAGCGTATTTATTTTGATAAATATTAAATGTAGTAAAAACTATAAATAATAGTGAAACAAAAACTGAAATCTTAAAAATATTACTTTGAAGTCTTTGTTCTTTGATACTATAAAAGCTATCAAGCACTACAAAAAATAACACTACTATAACAAATAAGAATCCCAAATCTAAAAGTTCAAATCTAATCTTAAAGAATGTAAAAATAGCCAAAATTGATACAAAAAACTTAATGCCTCCAATAAGCGGAGATTTATCAATAATAGCTGAACTAATACCCAAATATACTATCAAAGTACCCAAGAAAAAGAAAAATAAATCTTTGACAACCACGCTCAATATCTCAATTGGATAGTAAAAAAGTATTATACTTATAATAAACAAACTCAAAAAGCTAGACACAATAATAATAAATACAAATCCTACTGCAAGATGGATTATCAATGCAGATTTAAGAGACAACGGAAGATGTGTGATGATTTTTATTCTATTTCTTATCCTCTCAGGTATAAACTGAGCCAAACTAACTACAACCCCAATAAGTAAGAAAAAATACAAGCACTCATAATAAGGCTTTTGTTCAAGGTGAGCAAATCTATACCACATCATAGATTTTGGCTCTATAGTAGCAAACTCAAAGTTGAGGTTATACCAAAAATAACTTACAATTACAACACTAAAAAGGCTTAAAGCATAAATAAAATATTTGATTTTTATCCACTCTTTTTTGATTACTGCATTAAACATTAATATTTCCCCACAAAGTCTAAAAATTTATCTTCAAAAGTAGAAGATTTGTCTGCATTGAAATTTGCCATCGTGTCTTGATGGATAATGCCACCTTTTTGAACTATGACAAATTCATCTATTAGCCCATCAAGGTCATTCATCGTATGAGAAGTGATAAGTACTGTTTTTTTCCTTTTGTTTATATAATCTTTGAGATAATCAATAAAAAGTCTTCTATACCCAGCATCAAGCCCCATAGAATAATCATCAAGAATAAGAAGCTTTGCATCTTGAGCAAAAATAGCTCCAAGAACCACTTGAGACTTTTGTCCAAAAGATAAAGTAGATAGTTTTTGTGAATAATCAAGCCCCATCAAATCAACCAAATCATAAAAAATACTTGAATTCCACCTATCATAGAAAGGGGCAAAAAACTTTTCATACTCTTCTATACTCATATAATCATATGCCACAAACCCCTCATGCAAAAGGGCAATATCTTTTTTTGCATCAGGAGATAAGCTGTGTGACGCCTCACCCAATATCAAACACTCACCACTTTTTGGTTTGATATATCCCATCAAAATATTGATAAGTGTAGATTTACCTACTCCATTCTTGCCAAGTATTCCAAAAACTGTCCCTTCTTTTATAAATAAGTTCAGATTTTCATATATTTTCTTTTTGCCATAATAATGGGTAAGATTTTGAATTTGGATGATGTTATTTTGCATTTAATACTACCTAAAAAATTAATGTGTAATTATTACATAAGTATACTGATGGCTGTATTAAGTGATTACTATTATCATTAAAATACAAAAACCTTATTACCCTTTTACCCCATCAACCCTTGGATTTAATAAAAAATCTTTTGTTTTGATAAAATATATTACAAAAGGGATTATCCAAAATACTATAGAAAGTCCAGTCAATGGATAATATAATTCTTCAAAAAAAGGTATTAAACCTCTACAAAATGTAGCAAATACAAGCATTACTATTCCACTTGCTATCCAAAAGTTTGATTTAAGAACTCTTCCTGTGTGAACATAAGCTATTATTACCATCACCATAAAAAATGCAATACCAAAAGCACCTGTACTTAAAAAATGTCTAAAATAATTTTCACCACCAATACCACTAAAAACAGCAAATCCTAAAAAGCCATATCCAAGTGCCATCATAACTATTATAATTCCTAGATACCAAACAAAAGGCTCATTTAAGATAGATTCAAATCGTAAATTATAATCATTTAGTATCCCAAGTACTGCTGCAGCACTTGCAAAACCAATCCATGAAAGAGCTGAATTTGAAGGATAAAAAAACTCTACCACACTAAATACCATAATACAAAATATTGCTAGATTATATCTAAATGGTTTTGCAATAAATACATCGTCAAGCTTTTTATATTCGAGTATTTCATTGATTGCTTCCATATTTACTCTTCTTAAAGCCAAAAGTGTAAGCACCATAAATCCACCCAAAGAAAGCTTTAAAATACTAAGACTATCAATACCTATCAAACCACTCTTGGAAGCAAAAAACAGTATTTGTAAAAAAGTCAAAGCAACTATAGTATAAGCAATACTTGCATGTCTTTGAAGTGGGTCAAGCACTACTGGCTTAAATGCCCAAAAGATAATATATCCCCACAAAGATATATTTATAAATGCTACAATATAGATACCCACAAAATCTATAAGCCAAAAGCTCACTCTTCCCAAAATCCAAAGGGCTACAATACGACTTAATAGTTTGCCAACTATTGGCACAAGACCAGGGAAAAGCTCAGGAAGTCCAGTAAAAATAAATGCCATAATCCCAGCAACTCCAACCCCATAAAGCAACTCATAAATATGCCAACTAAGAGGGTCATCAAAAATATTTAATTTTCCACTAAAAACAAATCCCCAAAGAAAGATGAGTAGTACCATATAAAGAGGTAGTATCAGGAAAAGTGGACGAAATCCATATGCCAAAAAAGATGGGATATTGTCCTCATCAGGATAAAATTTATAATGTTTAGTTGCATTTTGTTTTAAGTTTTCAGCCATTATCTAACCTTTATTTCAAATGTATTGATAACATCACAATCATCTAAAAACTCTTTTGTTTTTGCAAAAACAAATTCATCATTTCTTTGACTTTTGGGAGTATTTATCTCATAGTTTTTTATTATCTCTCCAGGGTCACTTTTGAGAAGCAATATTTTATCGCTTAATCTTATAGCTTCCATCAAATCATGTGTGATAAAAAGTACACTTGTACCAAAATCTTCAGAACTTTGCAAAACAAAATCCTGCAACTCCCTTTTAAGTCCTATATCAAGAGCAGAAAATGGCTCATCAAGAAATAAAAGCTTAGGTTTTGTTATAAGAGCTCTTGCAAAATTTACTCTTTGTTTCATCCCTCCACTTAAATCTTTGGGGAACTTTTCAAAGTCTTTCTCTTCTAGCCCGAATCTAAGGGCGATACTACAGGCTTCTTGATAGGCTACATCTATTTTTGTTTTTGCTACAAGTGGAAGCATTATATTTTCAATTACCGTTTTCCAAGGAAGAAGCCTTGCATCTTGAAAGGTAAATGCTGATGAACTAAAAGTATTATCAATACTCCCTTCGGTCACATCCAAAAGTCTTGCACAAAGTTTGAGTAGTGTAGTTTTACCACCACCGCTTGGTCCTACAATACTGATAATCTCATTGGAATTTAAAACAAAATTTATATCTTTTAAAATTTGTGTAAATCCAAAATAAAAATTCAGTTCTTTTACTTCTAATCTCTCCACGACTCTACCTCTTTTTTTATAGGCTCTAAAATTATATATTCCACAAAAAGGAGAACACCTATCATAACACAAACAAGAGCAAGTGCCATAGACATATCAAGATGACTTCTAGCAACTGCCAAAGATGCTCCTATCCCATCATTTGCACTTAAAAGTTCAGCCATAATCACTATCTTCCAACTCATACCAAGAGCCGAAACCCAAGATGGAAAAAGATACGAAAAAAGGTGTGGGAAATATAAATCTTTGCATTTTTGCCAAAATCCTATATGAAAACTATCCATCATTTCTTTTAGTTCACCCTCAAGTGTCCTACTTCCTTGCAAAGCACCTACGAAAACAATAGGAAAAGATGCAACTACCACGGTAAACATAACTGTCATATCGCCAAAACCAAACCAAATCATAGCTAACACTATCCAAGCTATTGGAGGAATTCCTACCAAAATAGTCACAATAGGACGGCTCATAACAGAAGCTGTCACAAAATATCCTGCCAATAGTCCCAAAATTGTCCCTATAGCTAAAGAAATGCCAAAAGCAAAAATTCCCCTTTTTACAGTCAATAATAAATCAATCATAAACTCATCAGATGTAAATAACTCATTCATAGAAACAAATACCTCTTTGGGAGATGGGAGTATCAAACTCCCATATATCTGACTTCCTAAATCCCAAAAAGCCAAAAATAAAAAAATAGAAGCTATACTCCCCCATCCACCCCATAAAAACCAAGGGAAATCTTTGATTATTTTAATCAATGTTTTCATTTAAAATAAAATCCACTATTAGGTATTTTCCCACCTATTAGTTTAGGCTCGAGCTCAAGTAAAACTTTGAAAAAATCTTCCAATTCTTCCTTTGCTTCAAAAGCATTTTGTGCAACTAATTGAACATTTGCGATTGAATCACTAACAGCGTCAGCTTTAAAAAAATCAATATTCTTTGCAACTAATATCCCAGCTTCATTTGGATTTGATATATACCAATCAAGAGCTTTGGCATATTCTTCTTCTACTCTTTTTGCTATATTTGCATCAAGTTTACCTACCACTGCAACAGCTGCTTGAGGAACTTTACCCTCCACACCATAAACCCTACCCCACTCTTTTTGAAGATTTATACTTCTATAAATATCAGGTGCTATTAGTTTTAATGGAAAAGAACCTGTTTTTCTCATAGCCATGGAAGTAGCTGGTTCAGCCAACAAAACATTATCAGCTCTTCGGAGTATTAACATCTGCATTGCATCAGGAGGAGTTGGAGCATATACTAGCTTGAAATCTTTTTTTGGATCAAATCCCGCTTTTTTGATGATGGCTTGAAGTATAATATCAGGCATATCAGCACGAAAAGGGACTACAATTTCTTGCCCTTTTAAATCATCAATTGTTTTGATATTTTTATCTCTTGTGATTATCTCCAAAATACCCCATACAGGTATATTTAAAAGCTTTATATCCACACCTCTATTATAAAGATTTGCCGCTACATTTGTAGGAACTGCTACAATATGAGCTTCATTTTTCAACAATATCGCTCTTAGTTCATCAGGGTTTTGCCAAAGACGAAATTCGACTATTTTGGCTACATCACTCAAAGCACCACTTTCTATCATCTTAAAAAAAGGATGTGATACTGTTGCAACTGGTCCTGCAATTACAAGCTTTTCCAATGGTGTGGCAAATAAATTTACCACACAAACCAAAACTAAAAATATTTTTTTCATATTATCCTCCTAAAAACTAACCTTCATCCCCGCAAAATAATATCTTCCGCTACTACTTCCAAGTACATCTTCTATTTTTTTATCCATTAGATTATTGATACCACCGTAAAGTGCAACTTGTTTGTTATAAGAATAATTCATATTCCAATCAACAGTAGTAAATCCACCTGTATTATCATCTACGATAGCCTCAGTTGGTGTACCTCTATTTATAGTTTTTTTGTAATACTGGCTACCTATGTATTTCGCCCCTATGCTTGTATCGATATCTTTTGACACTTCAAAATCCACAAATGCGGAAACTATTCTATTTGGATTAAACTCTAGCTCTTTGCCTAATTCTTTGTTTTTTGTTTTGAGTTCATTCCAGTTAAATCTCGTACCGACTTTATCACTTAGCTCATATTTCAGACCAAATTCACTTCCGTATGTTTTGGCTTTTGGAAGATTCTCAAAGGTATAATAAGTACCTTTATTTACCTCAGCTATCATATCTTTTATATCATTGTAAAAAATAGCTATATCATAAGACAATCTATCAACCCTTCCACTTGCCCCTACTTCGTAACTATTCGTAAATTCAGGTTTCAAATCATATCCAGCTAATTCTGCACCTCTTTGAACCCCATTTGGTGTTGTTTTGTTTATGTAAAGCTCTCTAATATCAGGCGTTCTATAACCTTGAGCGAAATTACCCCTTAGATTAAATGCTTTATCAAAGTTCTTTACAGCTCCTAGTTTATAAGTGGCTTTTGAATCAGCATTACTTATATCATCATATCTTGCACCAAAAACTACATTTAAATCATCTGCCACCATCCACTCATCTTGTAAATAATATGCCTTATAATCTACACTTTTACTTGTAAGAGTATTAGATTGAGTAAATACTGTAGCTTCTCTATCTTCTGTCCTTTTTTCTATACCGCCAGTCAATAAATGGTTTTCGTTTAGCATATAATTTGCAACTGTTTCTATACTTCTAATATCCACATTTGCATCCATGCCATTTTGAGCTGATGCTTCTTCACTAGCATATCCCATATCAGCCCAATATTTTGCAGTTGTTTTATTTCTTTTTTCGTAATAACTTCTATAAGCTCTTACTTTTAAAATCAAATCTTCTATTGAAGTTATTTCCAAATCAGCACCAATATCAAGTCTT
>JALNYH010000054.1 GCA_023229945.1 Arcobacteraceae bacterium
GGTTAAAGAGTTCGTCTTGTCTGTCTATTTTTCCGTCATGGTTGGAGTCGATAAGCTCTTTGAGTTCCTCAAAGCCGTTTTTGGTGAAGTTACCGAACACTTCATCTATACCGTCTATCTTTCCACTTTCGTTTTTATCGTAAACGAGTATTCCGTCATTTGAATCTATCCAACTTACTCGCTCTTTTATGCCATCTCCCGTGATGTCGAAGTAGGCGTTGGAATCTTTGAGAGCTATGGTAGAGATGAAGCCGTCTTTGTTGGTGTCTAGGACTAATGGGTCTCTTGGTGGTGGAGGCTTTATAGGTTCTGGAGCATTGTCTTCGTCGTTGTTGTTACCTGAGTCTGGGGCGTTGGTGTTGTCGTCGTCAGAAGGTGGGTTTAGAGGATAACCGTCGTTTGGATTGTAGTTGTTTGGGTCATTTGGATTAAAGTTCATTAGGTCATCCAATGTTGGTAATGCTTGATTATTATTTGGATTCTTACTCAGCCAATCCATGAAATCACTAAAATTTTGCTCCATATAATCAGCGAATTTGTTTAAATCACTAGAAAACTGTTGCTTTGCAAGTTCTTTCCATTCCGATGGCATGTTATTATTAACAGGATCATCTGCATGATCGATCATGTAATCAATCAATGAATCAGTAACTGAATTTGCGTCAAAATCAGATGTGTAGTGTTGAGCACTACTATTGGTATCAGACGGGTATAAAACATCCGCATAAGTATTAGCTACATAATCAGAAATATTATTATCAAAATTCAGATTATTTTTATCGATATGATATTTAAAAAAATCATATGCCATTTGATTTGCGATGTCTTGTGATGATATATTGTTTTCCATTTTATTTCCTTAATTTAAAATTCTTTTTTTGAAATTACTGTGCCATTTTTATCAAAAATGAATTGAGGTCCCTTTTCAACATCATTTTCATAAAATGTAATAACCTTTGGTGAACTATTCTGTTTCCAATCATTTTTTGAAATATTACCTTTGTCATGCCAGATAACGAATTCACCATGTTTTTTTCCTTTGACGTAATGACCTATTTTTTTTGGTGCACCATTTTCGTACCATTCAGTTTTCAATCCATCTTCCAAATCACTTTTATAAAATGTTTTTATTGCTTGATGACCGTTGTCATACCAACCTATAAATTCACCTTCTAATATTCCGTTCTTAAAGTGTGCTAACAACTTTATTTTTCCATTTTCGTAAAAAATTTTTCTGCTCCCATCTAATCTTCCATTTTCATATAGAGACACGTAGGTAAGCTTATTTTTTTTCACTGCAACTTCACCACAAAAAGGCACAAAGTCTATAGGAAATTGATACTCGTAATATATATCTTTGTATAAGACTATATTAACTTGTTCTTTTTCACAATTCATTGCACTTAAAACATAATTTTTATCCAGCCACAAAAAAAATGAGAGCACAAGAATGGATAAAGTCAGTAATCCAATTTTGGTTTTCAAATACTTCATATACTATTTCCTCCAACTTTTATTGATACTCATATAGTTCATCTACGCTACCTCCATTTCTAATGTAAAATCTTTATTATTCATTTCCACATGCCATGGATCTTCTTCGCATGTAAAATGATCCATAAACTCTGCTTGAAGCTCAAGAGCTTTTTCTTTGAGGGCATCGTTGGTGTTGTAAGATATGAGGCTATCCATGATGAGACCGTAGCCTCTTAATTGTGGTAAGAAAAGAGTATCTGGGTCTACAGTGTAGTCTGGGATGGTAGAGGTATCTACTGTAGTGAGGATAGGGTTATACTCTAGGTTTACATCTGCTACGAGTTCTTTGTTGTTTTGAGCATCGGTGTATTTGCTCGCTTCTGTAAGTGTTGCACCGCCTAGGGTGATGTTTGTGTTTACATAGTTAAGATCTATGCTTTTTACTCCTGCATCTTTGAGGCTTTGGAGTTCGTTGACTTGTGTGGTGCCATCACCGTTTAAGTCGTTCCAGATTTGCAAGCGGTTAAAGAGTTCGTCTTGTCTGTCTATTTTTCCGTCATGGTTGGAGTCGATAAGCTCTTTGAGTTCCTCAAAGCCGTTTTTGGTGAAGTTACCGAACACTTCATCTATACCGTCTATCTTTCCGCTTTCGTTTTTATCGTAAACTAAGATACCGTCATTTGCAGCTATCCAACTTACTCGCTCTTTTATGCCATCTCCTGTGATGTCAAAGTAGGCGTTTGAGTCACTAAGTGCTACTGTAGAGATGAAGCCGTCTTTGTCGGTGTCTAGAACTAATGGGTCTCTTGGTGGTGGAGGTGGGTTTAGTGGGTCTGGAGCATTGTCTTCGTCATTGTTATTGCCTGAGTCTGGAGCGTTGGTGTTGTCGTCGGAATTATCATCGTTATCACTGTCAGAATCTGAGTTTGAATCACTATCAGGATTATATGGGATAAAATCATCTACTCCTGGAAGAGGTTGTGTTACTGGGTCTGCATCTAATAAATCGTTAAGTGCATCTGCTAGTTCTCCCAATTTTGTTTGAAGGTTCTCATACATTTCTGTAGTCATGTTATCTACATCTTTTGCAATTTCATCATACCAGCCATTAAGCATCTTTCCAAGAATATCCGAATACTCTGTTTCATTAGGATTTATTGGAATAATATTTTCATCCAACTCTTTGCCTGATGCAGGTGCCCAATGATCAAAAGGATCATAGATATTATCATCTATTGGTTCACTTAAATTCATATCTGTAAGAACACTATCTGCTAATGTATTAGAGTTTTGCAAAAATGGATCATATGGATAAATTCCATCTTTTGATTTTGCGTTGTTTGCCATGTCATTCCAAAGATTTGATAGGTCTTCTCCTTCTGTAATGGGTTCGCGATATTGTTTTTGAGGTCCTGTGCCATCCTTGTACTGTGCATTTCGATTGTCTGGATGGTCAGGGTTATTTTTATCATATGGTCTATTTGCTAAAATACTCAAGCGACCAAGTGGCAATGTAGAACTAACATCACTACCAGTCCATCCACTTACCGTATACTGATTACCATTGCTGTCTGTATATAATAAAAATTTATGGTAATACTCAATACCACCAACCGACTCTAAATGTCTATAACCAACTTCTATCTTTTCCATTTCAAAATCCTCCTGTAATTATTCTTGAATAAAATATACTGATTTAATATTAGTTAACTCAGCTTGATTATTAAACTCAAAATGTATTTCCAGAACTCTAGGAAATAGACCAAGGATTGAGATGCTCGACTTTTCGCTACTAGTTCCAATAATATTGCCATTAACTTCTTGTTTGACTCCTAGTCCCATCTTATTCATTTTTGAAATCACCTCTTCTTTCTTCTCTCCTATCTTAAAATACTTAAAAACTATGCTACTTACCTCTTTATAGTTCTTTTGTATTTTCAAAACATGGTCTGGCTTTATTTGTGAATCAAATATCTCAGTTAGCATCATTTTTTCTCCTTTTATGTTTGTTGATTTGTTTTCTTCTTTACTTGCAGAACTTGAACATGCTGTTAAACCTATAATCAGAGTAGATTTACAAAGCATTTGTAGAATATTCATTACGCCACCTCCATTTCTAATTTAAAATCTCTATTATTTACCGCTATCTGTCGTAAACTATCTTTGGATGTAGAAAAATGTTTTTTTATACTAGCGAAATATTCTTGGCATGTAGATGAAGTTTTATGGTGGTTTGTGTTGGTTTTTATGGTTGTGTATTTTTGGAATGTAGTTAACGTATATTTATCCGTTGCTTCAAATCTCTCTACTATCCATGCTTGTTTATCGGCTTCTTGCATCTGGAAGTTTTCTATGCTGTATTTTTCTTGGAGTTCATTGACATAAGCTGTATAGCCTGAGTAATGCTCTAGGAAAGTAGCAAACTCGGTTGCTACTCTTGGCATGTTGGTACTCATCTCTTGTGCTAG
>JALNYH010000055.1 GCA_023229945.1 Arcobacteraceae bacterium
TTTATTGTTTTCTAAAACATCTCCATTAGCGCCTATGTTTATTGGCAAAGGTATTCCAGCAGATTGATTCGTGAAGTAATATAAGTCCATTGCTTGTGTAGAGCTAAAAGCCATTTGTAGTAATATAGGAACAAATAATTGATGTTGTACTAATGAAGTAAATTCTTTCTGTAATGGAGAAGCTACAATATATATATACCCTTTACCGTAATTGATTTGTTTTAAAAAAGGATCTCCATTAGTCAGTGAAAGTAAATTATTTCCTATAGACTTTGATAAATGATAATATTTATTTACAAGTGGATAGTCATAGTCCCTTGGTGGGCTGGTAAACATTCCTTTGAAAAATGGTAATGAAAAAGATATATTTTCTATTCTTAATGATTGTTCATCCAATGCATTGCCAATATTGATATTTATTTTTGATAGCAGTGAATTCAAATAATTTGCATTATTTGTTGGTGGCACTATAAATGCAGCTGAGCCTTCTTGTACTTTTTTTAATAAATTATTAAAAGCATCGGGAGATATATTATTTAGACTTTCTAATATATAAAAAGCAGGTTGTCCATTTGTATTGCTTAGAGCATCTAAATTTATTTTTTGATAATTAAACAAGCTATCTCCAATAAAAATGTTAGGTATTAATGTTTTATAATCATTCTCATAGCAATGATATACTCTAATATCCGAAGGAATAAGTATAGAAAAAAATAAATTATTATCAAAATCATATCCATTATCTACTGTGCTTACTTTGCCCGTCAAATAATTATTTTCTCCTATAGGAAAGCTGATTTCTTCTGTTGTCTGTGTATTTGCTGGTAGATTAGTAACTACTGAACCGACAGATTTATTATTGAGGTAAACATCTATTTTTACTCCATCTTCTGCTATATCGCTATTATTATTTAATTTAACATATAAACTACCTTGCGAATTTTTAACAACTACTGGAGAGCCTAAAAACACACTATCTATCGAGATATTATTAATCTTTGGCGCTTCTATTGGCATTAGATAAATATTGGCATTAATACTATCTAATAATTGAAAAAAATCACTCGGAAAATCTGATTTTTGAAAATCGCTGAATAGGATAATAGATTTAGCAGTTGAATTGTTTAGTGTATGAAAAATAGTTTTGCATTGGTCTATAAATGATGGACTGTATGAAATAGAATCTATGAATTGGGTGCTTTCATTTTTTAGATGAAAATTTGGTTTTATGGTGCTAGATAATGGCATAATGCCGATGAGAGTAGATGCTGATTGATTATTGATGGCTTCTTTAGCAGAATTTTTAGCTTGTTGTAGCAAAGTATAGCTACCGCTTTGATATCTCATACTCAGGCTATTGTCTATGGCTATCAATAGTTTATCTCCGCTAGCTATATTTGAGATTTCATTTTTTCTCACTGGCATACAAAAAGCTAATATTATAAAAGCAAAAGCCAAAAATCTGATAGCAAATAGTATCCATCTTTTAAGAGTTTGTTCTCTTTTAGTCTTTTCAGTTAATTCTCTCAATATTCTAATATGAGGGAAATATGCTTTTATCGTTTTTCTAAAATCAAAAAGGTGAATAATCAGTGGTATAAGTAAAAGAAATAAAAACCACAATCTTTCGGGAAATAAAAAAGTCATAAATAAAAAGTTTTATACAAAAATATTAAAAATTTTGGTTCTATAACGTTTATTGTGTATTAATTATTTTACCACAAAGTACACTAAGATATTACACAAAGTTCACAAAGTGCTAAATATTACCCCTGCCATTTAGTTCAGAGTCATTAAGAATTATCAGGGCTAAAGCCCGATCAATATATTTATTAAGTCCACGACCTAAAGGTCGTGGTTATTGAAAGTGTGAGTTAGATAGCAAAGTAAGATAGAAAGAGGTATTATCTCAAAAAACGCATCGTAGGGGTGTATTACCATACGCCCAATTATATTCGACATTTAGGTCAGATAGTAAAGTGATAGTTATTAACCCTGACCTTTAGGTCAGGGTATGACAAAGAAAGAGGAATGGGCTTTAGCCCTAATAAAGACAAAATCCTTAAATCATTTAATCCCACAAATCCCAGTTCAGACATTTTGCTCAGTGTTCTTTGTGCCTTCTTTGTGAACTTTGTGGTTAAGATTTAACAGTCAAATAGTAAATAAAATATTATATTGGTTCTATCAATGACCATTCAAACTTCCTTTAATTGGTTTTTTAACAGACATCATAACAAATTGAGTTTGTATATAAAATTTTTGTATATTTATTTAAAAATATTTTGTATATTTGTAAAAAAAGTTGGTTAATATGAATGTTTTATATTTATTGCATAAATAAAACGTTATGGGCAAGGGTGAAAAATGTAACTACAAAAAATATTGAGTATAGAAAATGGAAACAATAAAACTTAATGATATTCTAAGACTTGATAACTTAGATAATGTAAAAATCAGATTCAATTTGATGTTTGAGCAAAATTGGAATCCAATTGAGCTTTTTAAAAATGGCGACATATCGACAATGCTTGAAGGACAGTATTGGAATTACAATAAAAGAAAATCCTACAAAGAAGGACAAATCACAGTTGGTTTTGTAAAAATTAAACCAAAAGAGAATTTGTGGTTATTATTTCATATCGGCAGAATAACAAAAGACTTAAATATTCTAAATGGTGTTGGATATGAATATGAAACTATGACTGAATATGAAAAGTATTTTGGACGAGTAATAATAAAATTTGACAATAAAGCTCAAACAATGATTCGAAAAGCTAAATCGGTAATTGATGATTGTGAAATCTCGCAAATATTACCAGACAAGTTTGATAATGACATATTCCCAGGTTATGAAAATGTAAATATTACTTGGCACGAATTGCAGAGAGTTTTAGAAAAGGACAATTGGAAAACAGCACTTCAAAATCAAAAAGGAGTTTATTTGTTGACAGACGTTTCAAATGGTAAAATGTATGTCGGTTCTGCATACGGTGAAAATATGATTTTAGGACGTTGGAGAGAATATGTAAAAAATGGACACGGAGGAAACATAAAACTTAAACGATTAACCTTTGACCACATAAAACAAAATTTCAGATACTCTATCCTCGACATTTACAAATCAACTACTGACGACCAAATTATAATAGAAAGAGAAAATTGGTGGAAAGAAGTATTGCAAACTATAAAATTTGGGTATAATGAAAACTAAAAGAAAAAACGAAACGCTAACTAAGGTTATATGCCATTAAAACAGCTCATAGACTCAAAACTTCATGTGGCATAATAGAAAAGGACAACAGACAGATAAAATATATTAATGACTTGACCGTTTATTGAGAAACTAAAAAAATAATAAAAATGAAAACTAAAATCATTGGGACAATTTTACCGACAATACTCGGAATATTGGCAGTGCTTGGGCTTTTGGTAGTATTTAATCTTATTGTACACAATGGAGATGTTTTTAACTCTCCTGACAATGGTTTTTTTAAAATATTTGTGCCAATTGCAACAGTTATTGCACTGACAACTCAGTTTACTTTGACTTTTCATTTTTGGAATAAATTTAAATCTAAGAAAAAAGTTTGGGGTTTGACACTTTTTCAATTCACTGCGTTACTTTGTATAATTTCAGGGTTGACTTTCGGATTAGTATTTTGGGAACTAAACTTTGGAATTAAAGACTTATTTTTAGTTTCTCTGACTGGAATTGTTGCTTTTACAGTATATTGGACAGTAAATTTGCTGACATTAAAAAAATTTGACAGATTATGATATTGATAATGAAAGAAATACGCCACATAATATGCGGAATATTTTATTGCCGAGACTATGCTGAAAAGAAAATCTACAATACAAGTTTATCCATTGCTTTAATTACTTTTGG
>JALNYH010000013.1 GCA_023229945.1 Arcobacteraceae bacterium
TCTGGTGAATATTTTTGGAGTTCTTCTAAAAATACGCCAGCTTTAAACATAAACATACCAGAGTTCCATAAATAGCGAGTAGTTTGTAGTTCGTAGTTTGTAGTAAGATAGTTTTGAGCTACATCAAAACTTGGTTTTTCATGAAATTTCTTAACACTTAACCCTACACACTTAACGCTTGAAGCTTCCGCTTCAATATATCCAAATCCTGTTTCAGGAAATGTTGGTTTTATTCCAAATGTTACTAGGTAATCTTTGAGTGCTAATTCTTTTGCCTTTTGGATTACCTTTTGATATTCTTCTTCATTCTTTATCAAGTGGTCTGATGGAGTGACTAAGACAATTTCATCAGGATTTAACGCCATACAAGCAAGTGCAATAGCAGGAGCAGTGTTTCGTCCGACGGGCTCAAGTAAAAATGTTGAATTTTTAATGTTGAATGTTGAATTTTCTTCTAGTTGGTCAAGTGCCAAGAAATATTGCTCAGCATTTGATACAATAAAGTTTTTATCACATACTTTACTATTTCTTTCAACTGTTAGCTGAAAAAGTGATTTGTTATTGAATAATTTAACAAATTGTTTTGGCATAAGTGTACGGCTTATTGGCCATAATCTTGTACCGCTACCTCCGCATAATATTATGTTAGTCATTTTATCACTTCCCAATAACCAGATTTGGTACTACCAACCCTTTGAATATGACCTTCTTTTTTAAGATTTGCTAAGTGTTGCTTTATTGCATTAGCACTTACTCCAAGAGTAGCTGATAACTCATCTCTAGTGACATTTTTATTTTTTATTATGACTTTTATGATTTTCTCTTTCGTGCTAAGTCTAGTAGTTTCTTGGGTAGTTTCTTGGGTAGTTTCTTGGGTAGTTTCTTGGGTAGAGATTAGCTCTTCAGATTTGATAAACTTTACTTGTGTAAAAGTAGAATCATCATCAATTTCCAGTCTAATTTCTGGATATTGCAACATCTCTTGAGATATTTTCTCATATCCTGTTCCCCACTGTTCTATCAACTCTAGTTTTTTAAAAAGATTACCCAAGTTTTGATTCCTAAGTTCACTATATCCTAGTCCTAGCTTCTCTTTGTCTATTATGAGAGTTCCTGGATTAGTTATCTCTACCATATCATCAAAAATGGCTATTTTTATATCGCTTCCTAAAATAGAGTAATCTCTATGAACAATAGCATTAATAATTACTTCTCTTAATGCCAATAATGGATACTCCCATCTATTTTCTCTATATATCTCACCAATTGTAGCTCCAAGTTTTATATTTCTTTTTATAAAATCTATCACTTGCTCTATGCTATCTACTATATTACCATCGTATGTAGCTTGGTCTAAAAAAACTTTTGTACTTTTCCCTTTAAATCTTGCACACTCACATTTTATTAGAGGAAAGTGGTTGTCTCTTTTTTTACTAAACCATATACCCAAATTTGTAAGATAATAAACATTATGCTCTTTTTTAATAAATTTTAGCTTTTCAAGAGTTGAAATATTACATTTTAGTCCTAATTTAGTTTCTATTTTTTCTATTATATTGTCAAAAACTTCTTCATCATATATCTCATCAAAATTAACAACACTGTCAAAACTAATATTTCTTTTTTCTCGTTCTAGTGACTCTAAAATATCACGAGTAGCGACTCTATTCGATGAGCCAACCCTTACATAAGTGCTATCAAATTTACCAATTGATTTTATGAAGTGAGGTTTAGATGATGATGGATAAAAATGTATAACTAGTAAGGTTTTGTTTTTTACTCTGGCACTGTAGATATTAGGAGTTATATTTGGCGTACAATTATCATAAATTATACTCGATATAGTCTCTTCAAGTTTTACTATCTCATTTTCGTCAATACCTATCATTTCGTTGTTGTCTCCAATACCAATAATCAAATCTCCACCTTGAGAGTTTGAAAATGCTATAGCAGTTTTAATAATTTTATCCTTTGATGGTAACTCTTGCTTGAACTCTAATTTTCTATTTTCTTTTTGTAAAATAAGTTTTTTTATATCATTCATACTAAAATTAAACACCTCTTTTATTTATATTATCAATTCTCTTTACTATTCATATTTGATTAATAATATCATATCTTTAGTAATAAATACCTAAATACGAATATTTATTATATAATTTAAAATGCTATTGCTTTTTTTTGCCATCTATAATTACTTTTGTACAATAGCCCTAAAACTCCCCACATAGCTCCAATCAATATCAGATAGCAACAACCCCTTTACTTTGGTTGATTTTTTCCATTAAGGCATAATCTATACTATCAGATGGAATTGCTTCCATATTGGAATGTTGAATTTTTAATATTGAATGTTGAATTTTCTTCTAGTTGGTTAAGTGCCAAGAAATATTGCTCAGCATTTGATACAATAAAGTTTTTATCGCATACTTTACTATTTCCTTCAACCGTTAGTTGAAAAAGTGATTTTGAGTTAAACAATTTTACAAATTGTTTTGGCATAAAAGTACGGATTATCGGCCATAATCTTGTACCGCCACCTCCACATAATACGATATTGGTCATTTTATCTCCAACATTCTCTAATAGTTTTATATTCATTTAAAATGTGGTAGATAACATTTATAAAATCTGACTCAGTCCAAGAATTAATAACTTCATAACCTAAATTTACTTTATTATTAACAGTTTCTTTATCATTTATAATAGTTATTATATGATTTACTAAGCTATATGGATTTCTCAAATCTATCAAAAATGCTGCTTCACCTACTTGCTCCCTTAATCCATCTAAATCTGAATAACAAACTGGTATTCCTAATAAAAATGCCTCAAGAGGAGGAATATTTGTAGGTCCAAAATATGTTGGCATTACAAGAGCAATAGATTGTTTATACAAATTTGGAATTTCTTCATCTTCAACAAAACCTAAATAGTGTATTTGTGTTTCAATTGAATATTCTTGTGCTTTTTCCAAAATATATTCTAAATTGCCATAATCTGTTCCTGTAAAAATAACATCTATAATTAAATCATATTCTAATTTCAACAGATGCAATGCTTTTAGAATGTAAATATGATTTTTGTGAGCCCAAAATTGTGCTGGATAATATATATATTTATTTGTAATATTGTATTTAGTTCTAATATCTATAACTTTTTCAATTGCCATATCTCTAGGTAAAAACTTCAAAACTTCCACTCTTTTTTCATCTATTCCATATCTGTAACAAATATTCTTTTTCCCTAATTCAGAATCTGTTGTAATTTTGATTGCTTTTTTTAATAAAGTAGTGTATCTCTCTTCTCTTTTTTCAAATTCATAATTATTTCTAACTTCAGGAAATTCATTAAAATCTCTATGACATAAATCCCAAACTGTCATTACATACGGAATATTTATCAGTTCTTTTGCTTTAGTAGTTGGGGTTAAAAAATATATTAAATCAATACTATTGCGAATCAGAAAATCTTCCATTGTGATTAAAGAATCATCTTCTTGCCTGTATTTCATAAATATAATTTCTATTCTCATTTCATCGTATTCTTTTACAACATTTCTTATATCCGATAAAACTAATATATTAATATCATTGAAGTTTGAATTTAATAATAAAGAAACTGCTTTAAATTCATATTGAAATCCACCACCAACTTTTTTAGATGAACTTATATAAAAAGCTACATTTAACTTTTTCATTTTTTTAATATCCATACAACATTCCAACTATTAAAATCAGGATTTTTATTGCTCATCCATTCACATTTTTGCATCACACTAAAACCTATCTGTTTACAAATCATTTCTAATTCTGTATCAAAAAAATACCTCATTTTATGAAGCTCTTTTTTTTCTACTACTTCTTTTGATATTTTATCTTCAATAAAAATATCATAATTTACATCTACGATATTCTTCCCAGCATGTAAAACTGGTTCAGCTAGTCTAGTTACTTTTATACTTTCATTTTCAAGCCGTTTGATACGAGTGATAGGTTTGTCGGTAAGTACAGCAGGTCCATACCAAAAATCAAAGATAAAAATACCTCCATCACTAAGATGATTTTTAGCTACTTCAAAAGCTTTTATTAGCTCTTCATTTGAGTTTTGATAGCTCATCACATGAAAAAGTGAAACTACTACATCAAACTTTGTATTAAGATTTAGTTCCTGAATATTTGAATGGGTAAAATTTAACTTTTTTTCTTTACCAAGTCTTCTGGTCTCTGCGATTTTAAGCATATCAACACTTAAATCTATCCCATGAACTTTATAGCCTTTGTCACAAAAAAGCTCAGCATGTTTTCCTGTGCCACATCCCATATCAAGTAGAGTTTCGACTTTATTACTATTAGCTTTTATCAAACTATCCACATATTCAACTTCACCAATATAGTCTTTATCACTATAAAGCAAATCATAATATTGAGAATACAAATCTCCAAACTGATTCATACCAATACCTCATGCATGATTTTGGAAACTTCTCTTATTTGCTCTTCAGTGATAGCCATACCACTTGGGATATAAAATCCTCTCTCATAAAGTTTTGTGGCATTTGGATACTCTTCATCTACAAACAATCCCATTTTATTAAATACTGGCTGAGTGTGCATAGGGTAAAAAAATGGTCTTGTTCCGATTCCTCTTGAACCTAACTCTTTCATAACTTCTTTCACTGTTTTTGAAAATTCATCTTTTAAAGTTATCGCAAATACCCAGTAAATATTATCTGCAAAATCTTTTTGCTTTATAGGTAAATTTATAGTATCTATATCACTCAAAAGTTCTTGATACATATTTCCAATCCATCTTTTCTTAGCTACAAACTCATCAATTCGTTCAAGCTGTGCAACTCCAAGAGCTGCTTGAATGTTTGTCATTCTTAGATTCCATCCAAGTTCTTCATGGATAAATCGCTTATTTCCATCTGGTGAAAAGCAAAGATTTCTAAGACTTTTACATCTTTCGTGTACCATTTCATCATCCATAAGTACCATTCCACCTTCGCCAGTTGTGATATGTTTGTTTGGATAAAAACTAAATATACTTATATCTCCAAAACTTCCACACATTTTACCATTGTAAGTTTGTCCGTGCATTTCAGCTGCATCTTCTATTATTTTAAGATTGTATTTTTTTGCAAGTTCAATAATTGGATTCATATCAACGGGCAATCCATAAATATGAACTACCATGATAGCTTTTGTATTTGGTGTGATTTTCGCTTCTAAATCTTGTACTTTCATATTGAAACTATCATATTCACTATCTACTAGCACTGGCTTTGCTCCAGCTTTTATGACTGCTTGAACACAAGAGATGATAGTGAAACTTGGTATAATGACTTCATCACCTTCACCAATCCCAAGAGCTTTTACAGCCATTTCAAGTGCTGCAGTACCATTAGTAACAGCTACTGCATACTTTCTACCTACATAATTAGCCATACCTTCTTCAAATCGTCTTACAAAAGGTCCTTCGCTACTTATCCATCCTGTGTCAATGCACTCGTTAAGATATTTTTTTTCATTGCCATTGAGCAACGGAGTGTTTACTGGTATCATGGTTTTATAACCAACTTATTATTTGAGATATGTTCAAATCGTGTTTTATCTTCATCCCCTAAATAAGGACCTTGCTTTATTTCAATCATATCTAAATCTTCTAATACTTCAAAACCATGCCCACCACTTGCAAGTAAAATCACATCACCACTTTCTAAAATAGCACTTTCTAAATACTTTTGATCTTGTGTATAAAAATCAACTCTAAGTTTCCCTTTTCGTATAACTAAAACCTCTTGAGTCAAGTGAACATCTCGAGTAACTTTATTATGCACATGGGCATCAATTCTTTTACCTTTTTTATGAGACATGTATGCCAGTTGTTGAGAATAATCATTGGGTGTAAAAAATTCAACACCCTCTTTTTGGTAACTGTTTTTGATGATAATGGCAAGCACTATTGCATCATAATTAATCGTTTGTATCATTATTTATGTTATCCACTAATAGTTTACTTAAATAATCAACAATGTATTTTCCTGTACCATTAGGATTATGTTGTACTAAGTTTAAATTTGAAAGACAGTCATTTATTAAGTAATCATTATTTTTAATAATAACTCCCTTAAATTTATTCATACAATAGCCCTGAAGTATAAACCTGTATAGGTATAACAACTTTCATTTGGATACTCTGGAATTCTACATGAATCATAATAGTTTTTCCATTCTTCAACAAGTTCATAGCCTATATTTTTGATGGTAGAAATAAATTCATTTTTATTATACACATATTGTGGATTAAAAGAAGATGTTGCATTCTGCAGTGTGACAAAAGTTTCACATTTTTCATTTAACGGTAGCCGTTCAAACAATAAATGTCGGGGTTTATTTTTAAAATCATTAATTGAGAATTCCTCAATATATTGAATTGAACCAGATGCAATAAGAATATCAATTTTATCTATCTCCCTATAATTATTAATAAAGTTTAATTGTTCAGTTTTATATCCATTCATATTAGCATAATCTACAATAGACTCTACATCATAAATAGTCCAATGAAACTTATAATGCAATGCATATTTAATGAAATTATAGTAGTGTAACCCAAAAGCTCCACCAACATCTAAAATAGACAGTTCTTTTTCGGTCTGTAATATTTTATTTAACCATAGAAATAATGGATATTCTGTTGGACTTGTATTCTTAGATATTTCTTTACATCTTTGATATACCCTTAACGCACTCACTTTATTATTGTAACCGATATTATAATCTTTTTTACTACTTGTTTGTTTTAAAAAGCTTGTTGCTTCATGAAAATTACGAAATTTTCCATAAAAAGAGCCATGAGTATTATAAAATTTATCTATCAATATAACTTTCTCCTTTATATTTTCTTAATAATTATTCACCAACTTAAATAAATCTACTATTTGAATGACCAAAGATTGTAGACGCTAATCTATTCTGTTAACTCCTCTGAAGTGTAATATTTTATTGTATCTTTTCTCAAATTAATTTGGACTTATAAAATCTAAAAAATTTCCTAAATTTATATTTAATTATAATACTTAGAATTAAATTATTCTAGTTTATATAATCAATCATTTTATAATCTATTAGTTAATTACTTAGGTTTTTGTAAATATTAATCTTTTTATACCTTTTTTTTGTTCAATTCTTCTCAAATATTGTGTAAAGATATCTCTAGAAGCTATATAAATATCTTTTTCATTCACAATTCCTTTAGTCCAACCATTTTCACCTGAAATTGATGCTATTATATCGATATAATTATCAAAAGCTTTTTCATAACCATCCCCAAACTTTGCGTTAATACTTATAACAGGAATTTTAAAGGTTTTAGCTAGTTTTGCAATACCATAAGGTGCTTTATTATAAATAGTTTGTTCATCTAGTTGCCCTTCTCCTGTAATAACCAAATCCAAACCTTGTAATTTTTCAATTAAATTAAGCTTTTGAAGAATAAACTCTATCCCATATTTTGAAGATGTATCCATAAATAATTCAGCTGCTGATATAATTCCACCTCCTGAACCAGACATTGGTTTATTTCTAATATCAGTATTAAATTGTTTTTTTACTACACTAGTATAGTGTAATAAAGATTTATCTAAATCATAGGCCATCTCTTTACTAGCACCTTTTCCTGGACTGTATAATATTGATACTCCTTTAGCACCAGTAAGTGGAACACTACTATCTGATAAAAATAAAAACTTTGACTCTTTTAAACGACTATCAATTTTTGAAGAATCAATGTAAAATAATTTATTTAAGAATATACCACCATCTAATAATTCTTTATTAGATTTGTCTAAATATTTTACTCCTAAGGCTTTCATCATTCCAGAACCAGCATCATTGTTAGCACTACCTCCAACACCAATAATAAAATCTCTTACACCAAAATCTAATCCAGCTTTTATTAATTCCCCGACTCCTCTAGAAGTTGTAAAGTAAGGATTTCTTTTATGTTTAGGTAAAAGTGCCAATCCAAAAGTTAAAGCAGTTTCTATAAAAGCTTTATTATTATTTAATAAAGCCCAGGAAACTTCTATTTTTTCTCCAATAGGATTTATTGAATTACTATACATTCTTATCCCACCAAAGATTTCAAGCATAGTATCCAATGAACCATCCCCACCATCTGAAATGGGGTAGCATAAGATTTCCAAATCTTTAGTAACATTTAAAAATCCATCCTTTATTGCTTTTGCTACATCATGAGCTGTAATTGTGCCTTTAAAAGTATTTGGGGCAATAAGAATCTTCATATCTTAAATATTAAATCTTGTAATATATTGTCTTACATATTCTAAATCAGTTAAAAAATCAATTTCTCCCCAAGTATTAGGCTCTATTTCTATTGTTTTTAGAATCTTTCCATCTTCTATTAATCCTTGAAATACTGATAAATAGTGTGGAGAACCTTCTAGTAATTCTGGGGTTCTAACTAAATCATTTATTTTATCAACGAACTCTTTAATAAAATTCCCACAAACCGCACATATGCCAATCCATTCTGCACTAATATTGTTATAATCTATCTCTTTACTAATTTTAACTATTTGATTCTCTTTATTTAAAATAATTTTTGTATCATCCTCATCATATATAGATTTTTTATTGATTGCAACAAGCAAGCCATTTTCTAGCTCTTTTGCTTTATTGATTAAGTTAGCTAATACATTAGGTTTAAAAATATTATCACCATTAAGCATAATAAAATTTTCATCCATAAAACAAGTAGAAGTCCAAAGAGAAACTAAATTATTATGAGATTTAAAAAATGGATTATAAATAATGGATATATTTAATCCTAAATCTGCTCTAGTTTTAATTTTGTCTTCTATTTTTTCAGTTTGAAAGCCTGTTATAATGCAAATATCTTTAATGCCACAATATTTAGCTGCTTCCAGCTGTTTATCTAAAAGAGTTTTTTCACCATCTATTGTTAGTAGTGATTTTGGTGTATTTTGAGTTGCAGGGCTTAATCTATTTCCAACTCCTGCTGCTAATATTATTAGTTTCATTTTAATCCTTTGAATTATTTTACCAATTTGTCTATGAAATAATCTACTATATACTTTCCAGCACCACTAGAGTTTGGAATAACAATATATAGATTGCTAAGCCTAGTATCTTTTAAATAGTCATTTTCTGATAAAATTACATTATTAATAGTTGTTTCTAAATCTTCTACATTGTATATTTTATAGTAGCTATCTGTTAATTTTTCTCCTAACTCATTATATCCTACACTTTTTTCATTAATTAGATGAATAATTGGTTTTTTTGTTGGAAGATACTCAGCTAAAAATGAACCACAATCAGTAATAAGTGCATCAGATGTTTTAAAAATATCCATATAGTTACTATCATTATAATAAATGCTATTATCTAAATTATTCCATGTATTAAAATAGCTATTTGCTTCTTGTTCAGACATAAAACCAATTTCAGTAATATAGTGTTTTAATCTTTGATGAGGTTTTAGTACCCAAGATATATCTTTGTTCTTTGTAGCTAACTCTAAAAAGAATTTATAATATTTATCAAATGTTGAATAGTTTAATATATTCTCCCCTACCGTCCAATGTGGAGCCCATATTACTTTTTTAATGATATTATAAGGTTTATGTTTTGGTATTTTCCATATATTACATTTTTTAATTTCTTTATCATTATATTCATCAAATTTTGGATAACCAGAGACTACAACATTTTTGCCACCAAGAGGTCCATATTGTATAAATTGTTCTTTATGCCACAAGCTTTCAGCGAAAATAGTCCAACAAGAATTATGTAATTCCATATTAAAGTGATCTTGTTTTAAGTTTCCAACTTTATATCCGTAAGGAATATAACAAACCAAACTTTCTTTATAAATTTTAGGCCACCTCAACTCCTCTGGA
The DNA here is from genome assembly GCA_023229945.1 of Arcobacteraceae bacterium. GTDB lineage: Bacteria > Campylobacterota > Campylobacteria > Campylobacterales > Arcobacteraceae > UBA6211. The sequence continues at coordinate 9,953 of JALNYH010000013.1, forward strand.
AGTCTAGGATAAGGTTGATCAAAAAATACAATATCTGCTTTAACTTTTTCATAATTATAAAATTCATCTTTCTCTATATCGTAACCAAATATAACATTCATAGATTGATTATTAAAAAAGTTGTAATTATCCGTACAAGTTTTTATTTTATTTTCAATTTTGTTTTCAAGATTAGGGAAAGCTACAATTATTGGTTCAAAGTACTCACTTTTCTGAAGCTCATTATATACAGTTTTACCACACCAAAGCTGTTGTTGAGAAATAAAAAAAGCAACCTTTATTTTAGAACCATTTTTGATTTTTTTTATCTTTTCTTCTAATACTATTTTGTAATGCTCTTGAATATCTATAAAATTCATATTATCTTTCCAATTTAATTATTTTTATTTAATTGATTTAGAAGATTGGTGATTTTTCTTAAATAACCTTGAAAATCATTTGAAGAAACAATCAGCTCAACTTTCTTAAAATATATTGTTTGGTAACTATCATTAGAATTTATAAATTTACAATTTAATTTATGAAGTTTAATAAAATAGTTATATACTAAACACAGAAAAGAATTATCATATTCAATAATGTTTTCTTGTGTAAAACCAAATTTCTCAATATTATTAAAAAATACACTAAAATAGCCTTTAAATCTTTCTTCATAATCTTTAATACTATCTTTAATACTAAAATCAAGACGAGTATATATTGTAAAATTTGAAATATGACCAACAATTGTATTTGGAATATTTAAATTAGGTGGATAAACAAATATTTTTGTCTTATTTATTAACTCTTGTATAGTTGATATGTGTTTTATATTTATTGAATTATTGAATAGCTCTTTTAATTTGTTCATTTCTTTAGTATTTAAACAAAACCCCTTAAACTCAACATCAGGAAATCTAACCATAAGCTCTTTTATATACCCCACAAACTCCTCATCCGCCAAATTCTCCTCAGTAGCCAAAAACCCTATACTATTAGGACAATACATATCTTTAATCTTATCTTCATCTATGGGCTTACTCAAACTATGCAAAAACTTATATTCATTAAACTTCTCATCATCTCTCGCAATAGTGCTTATAGGTGAGTTTACAAGTTCTTCTCCACTATCACTACATCTAAAGCTTAATATATGTCTTCTATCGAAGTAAATCTCTGGCAAATCATATTCAAATCCGTAGCCATCTATATCGTATATTTTAGAAACTTTATCGATAGTTTTATCACAAGTGATAGTATCTATTTTTTGTCCATCAATTAGTACATCAATACTTTGTATTTCATCACTGTAAACTTTTTTACAAAATCCTGTAAATGTAAGATAATGGTCGATATGAACAGCACCATAACTTTTGGCATCTCTTGTAGGAATAATCATATACTTCCTTGATTTTTAAACTGAATTCCAACTCTATCAATATGGTTTCTGAGTTCTTCGTTTTCTATAGTATTATAGTCAATTAAATCTATTTTGTAGGGTAAATCAAGCTCTTCTAACTTACTTTTTATTCGCATAAGTTGATGAAAATCTAAATCATTTGATTTTATTGCTATATCTATATCTGAGCCATTTTTGAAGTTTCCTTTGGCTCTCGAACCAAATAGTATTATATTACCTGAATCATTAACAAAGTCCAATTTGTCTATGATTCTTTGAATAGTCATATCATCCAGTCCAATATATGGTTTAGTCATTTTTAAGTCCAATCATTAGTTGTTCAAATTTTATAAACTCTTCAAAATAAACATTAACTATTTCATCCACTACTTTTTTTGCCATATTTCTATCATATGCATGAGAAGTTAAGTTTCTAGCTTGAATCATATCCATCCAAATCTCACCATCACCTATCAGCTGATTCTTGAATGCCTCTTTTGTAGCGTCTCTTGAGCCTTTAATACTAAAATTACCTTGGTACTCAAAAAAGTCTTTCATAGTATTCCAAGCTAACTCGTGAGTGTATTCAAAAGCTTGAATTACTCCTTGTTGCTCCAAAAGACTTAAGTCTCTTATTCGAAAAAGTTCAACGGCACTTTTTAGTTGTGATAATGCAAAACAATAATTACTAAACCTTTGCTTCCATCTAATATCTTCCAACTATAACCCTTTGTTTAAAACAGTTAGTCTATTCTATCTAATTTAAGTTTAATAAACACTAAACTTTTCTTAAAAACTCATTTTGTAAAATTTCAGCGAACTTAAAATCGAGTTCATCATCAATATCTACGCTATATTTTTTATCCATAATATAAGCATAAGCTTTGTCTTTGAGGAAAAATGTTTTTGTATCTAGAAAGATATTTGTATCACACATATGAATTGCACCATTTAGTCTATAAAACTTGGGCAAATCTTGACTTCTTTTGCCTGTAGCAATTTCGGGTAAAAATTCAGACATGTTTAAATCATTTGGTAGGGAGTTACTCCAAAGAGGGCTATGTTCAGCTTCACAAACAGAAATAATAGCATCTGCTTTTTTAGCAAACAAATACTCTATAGCTTCATCAATATGCCAACTCTGACGAAGTGGCGATGTGGGTTGAATCATCAAAAAATAATCAAAATTTGGGAAGCAATTTATTGCATGAGATAATGGTTCGAAATTTGGTGATGTATCAGTTGCCAATTCATTTGGTCTTTTTAATATATCACAACCGTAAGTTTGGGATATATTAAGTATCTCATTATCATCGCTTGAAACTACTACTTTATCCAAATATTTACTATTCAAACAAGCTTCTATACTCCAAGCAATCAAAGGCTTACCGCATAAGTCAAGGATATTCTTTCTAGGTAGTCTTTTGCTACCCCCACGAGCTGGAATAATAGCCAAGAAAGTTTTACCATTGTACATTAGATATCTTTCAAAACTTTTTGTATTTCATCAGCACTTTTCAAAGTCTCATAAGTAGGGAGGTTGAGACCTATTTTGGAAAGTTTATGACTGATTTTTGTATCTTCTTTACAATATTTTGCATAAATTTCCATATCACTAAGCGGATAGAAAAATGGCCTTGCATCTATACCGTGATTTTTTAATTTTAAGATATAGCTATCTCTATCTATACTATCATCAAGCAAAATACTAACCAACCAAGTTATTCTTTGTCTATTTGGTAAATCTTTTTGAAAAGTAAAAGATTTAGTATCTTTTAAAACTTCCTTATAGCTATTTTCATATTGTCGTCTATTGGTGTGAATATTGTCTATTCTTTCTAGTTGAGCTACACCTATTGCGGCTTGAAGATTTGTCAAACGATAGTTATATCCCACAACATCATGCCAATATCTTTTGGTTTTACTCATGCCATGATCTCTTAAAACTCTTATTTTAGAGTTTAATTCTTCATTATTAGTGGTACACATACCACCTTCTCCTGTAGTGATTACTTTGTTCCCATAAAAAGAAAAACAACCTATATCACCAAAACTTCCTACTTTCTTCCCATCAAACATAGCTCCATGAGCTTCTGCACAATCTTCTATAACTTTTAGATTGTATTGTTTTGCTATTTCCATAATAGTAGCCATATCGCAAGATTGCCCATATAAATGTACAGGAATAATAGCTTTTGTTTTAGGTGTTATTGCTCTTTCTATTGCTTTTGGGTCTATACACCAACTATCTTCTTCTACATCTACTATAACAGGAGTTGCACCAGCGTGCAATACGGTATTGATAGTTGCAGCAAAAGTTAAATCAGGAACTATTACTTCATCCCCTTCTCCAATCCCAAGTACAACCAAAGCTAGATGAAGTGCAACAGTTCCATTTGACACAGCAACACCATACTTACAATCGCTATATTTAGAGAACTCTTCTTCAAATCTTACTATGTACTCACCACTACTAGAAATCCATGTACTCATAAAAGCATCTGTAAGATATTTGAATTCATTTCCATTTAGATTTGGAATTGCTACAGGAAAATATACATTTTGTTTATATTCAAAAAAATCGACAACATTTTGTTTTTCATTTACAATAGGAATTACTTTGACTTTGTGTGAAATCTTTTTTAGTAAACTATCATAACTCTCTCCCACTTTACCAAAAGTAAATTCACCTGTTAAAATCCGCTCTATCTTTACATCTAGTCCAAAATCATTAAGTAATGACCTTCTAATATCTCCATCTGTTATAACACCGCATAATTTAGATTTGTCATCAATTACAAATACTACCCCCATAGCATTTTCATTGATTATCTTCATGGCTTGAATTAAACTATCAGTTTTTTTACATATCATTTTTTGTATCATACAATTGCCTCTTGAAGAGTTTTATAAGTTTTCATAATTGTAGCAATATCTTCATAAATTTCCAAAGTAAAAATCTTTTCTTTTAAATTATTTGTTTGTTTTAGAATTTTTATTATGTCAGCTTCTTTCCCAAAAGCATGATTTGTATCATGTAAGCCATCATTATCGCTTATATGTATATATTCACTCACATCCAACATATTTTTTAGTTGAGTTTCAAGGCTAATTCCTAGTACATTTGAGCTTACTTTTATATGTGCGATATCAAGTAAAAGTCCAAATTCTAACTTTTGTTTTAACTCAATATAGTCTTCATAAGTACACAACATAAAAAACTGTTTGCCATTATATGTGTCATAATTTGTTTTTGAAAAAACATTGTTTTCTATATAGAGTTTTATATTTGGTACAATATTTTCCAATAATCTATAGCCATCAATAAATCTTTGAATTGCTTTTTGTGTATCATAAAGGTTGGTTTTTGAGATTTTTTTGCCTATTTCAGATACATGCACATCAATAAAAGAACCTGCATGAAATCCAAATTTGTCACTACCTAATAATTTGGATAATAAAATAGAGTTTGTTAGATGTTCCAATGTCTTTGAATAAATTGTATCATCCAAAGATGCTAAATTTACGACAAAATGTTCTTTTGGTGGAGGAAAATAATTGTGGCAAATATAGTTAAGATTATATTTTGCTTTTAATTCAAGTAAATCATCCTCAAAACCGTCATAATATTCTGTTCCACCAGAAAGCTCTATATTTCTAAATCCTGAATTAGCAAGTTCTTGTACTGAATCTTTTATTTTTTTATGTTTGACACAAGAACTTGATACATAAATCATTTAGATAAGCTCATCTTCTAGATAATCTTTTGAAGCTTTTTGCCCTATTACTTCATCCCATTTCATAGCACATATTCCAGTACCTGGTCTTTTTACAGTAATATTTTCTTCTGTAAAAATTTCACCAGCTTTAATAGCTGTTTTTGCTACTACACTTTTTCTTGCTATTGCTTTATTTTTAGCCTCACTTTGACTAGCTTTTTTGATACCATCTCCAAGGGCTAATTCAATATTTCTGATAGCACTTACCATATCTTTTAGACCTTGTGGATTTAAACTAGCTCTATGATCTGGTCCGTGCATACCGCAATCTAGCGTAAAATGCTTTTCTATTACACATGCTCCTAATGCTACAGCTGCAATAGGAACTTCTATACCTAAAGTGTGGTCACTATATCCAAACTTCATCCCAAAAGCATTTCCAATAGTATTCATTGCTTTTAGATTTACATCTGCCATAGGAGTAGGGTATTCTGAATTTACATGAAGTAAAGTGATATTATCTTTTGGAGTTCCACCATGCACTAAAATATCTATGGCACTTTCTATTTCACCAAGATTTGCCATACCAGTTGAAAGTATTATTTTTTTGTTCATCTTGCTTATCTTTCTCAAATATGGAAGATTTGTAAGTTCACTACTTGGTATCTTAAAAGTATCCAAACCATAAGAATCAAGTAAATCGACAGCATACAAGTCAAAAGGAGTTGATAAAAATATAATATTTTTTTCTTTACAATATTTGATAAGCTCTTCGTGCATCTCTTCTGTTAATTCAAGTTTTCTCACCATATCAAGCTGAGATTCTTTGACATCTGTTGTCTCTTTTTGATATTGAGCTTTTGGTGCAAATTTTGACACTCCCAAAACAGCTTTAAATGTTTGGAATTTTACAGCATCAGCTTTTGCTTCAACTGCTACATCAACCAACTTTTTTGCAAGTTCTAGTGAACCATTATGATTAACCCCTGCTTCAGCTATTATAAAAACTTTTGACATCTCTTCCTCCTATAAATTATTTCCTATTTTTTTCGCAGGATTTCCAAGTAGTAAAGAGTCGTTTTTAACCCCTTTGAATACTACACTACCTGCTGATATTTGATTATTATTTCCTATTTTACAATATGGCAAAAAACTTACCCTTGAACCACTATAGTTCAAATCCCCAATTTGTACATTGCCAGTAATATCAAAATGTGAACTAAAAGTATTAAAAGAGCCTATTTTCACATCATGTCCTACTGTTCCGCAAAGATTGAAAATATTACAATTACCAATGTTTATATCAGTTGTCAATACAACATTTGGGCATATTATATTTCCTTCCCCAAAACCAACATCACCACCAATAATAACCGATGGATGAATGAAATTATAAAACTGAATACCTTTGGAATGAAGCTTATCATAAATCTTACTTCGTAGCAATGGTTCAGAGATTGCTATTATAACATATTCATTTGGTGAAAAATTATGATTGCTTTCACTATTGATATAAAATTCTTCTAGTTTATGCCCTTTTAATTTGTCATTTGAAACATCTAAAAAACCTTTAAATCTTATACCTAAAGCTTCTTGTGAATTTATAACCCACCAGTAAACTTCTCGTGCAAATTTACCGCTTCCACATATCAAAATCTCTTTCAAATGCTTCCCCCACCATCAACTACCATATTTGTACCAGTTATCCATCTAGCATCATCTGATAACAAAAACAAAATAGGTTTTACCACATCATCAATTTCACCGATACCCAAAGGATAAGACTCTTCCATCATATTTATAAACTCATCATTATAAACATCTTTATGTTTGTCTATCATCTCTGTTTTTACAAACCCTGGAAGTAAAGCGTTTATTCTTATATTTGATTTTGCTATTTCAGGGGCTAGTGATTTGACTGCTGAATTGATAGCACCTTTTGAAGCACTATAAGTACTAATACTACCATATCCTCTTATTGATGCAATTGAAGATACCCATACTATAGAGCTATTATCTCCTGTGTTTACTCTTTTATCACAAAAACCTTTGATTAGTTGCATACCAGAAAAATAGTTGATTTCAAAAAGATTCTTACTTTTTTCTAATGTATTTGCATTTAATGGCAATATCTCTAGTATTCCAGCTGATAAAACAAGTCCTTTTAATTTTCCATATTTTCTTGAAAGTTCCAATATCCATTTATCCAAATTATCACTTTTGGCTAAATCTTGCTCTTCGCAAAAGATATTTTCAGGGAGTTTCATCTCTTTTTTTATTGATTGAAGTTTTAGGATATCTCTACCAACTACAATAACAGATGCACCCAAATTATTTAGTTGTGAAACTACACCTTTACCAATACCAGATGTCCCACCAGTAACTAAAAATATATCTTGTTTGGAGTACATAATCAATCTTCTATTTTATCGGCTACTAAATTTATCAAATCATTTACACTTTGGCAATTTTTTAATTCATTTGTTTTTACAATAACACCAAACAACTCATCATACAAAGAAATCATAGATATGATAGCCAAAGAATCCCACTCATCTATATCACTTAATTGCATATCAAGCTCAAGTGCTTCATCTCTTTGAAGCATATCTTGTATTTCGTTTAATAATTGTTCTTTTTTCATAATCATTTCTCCTCTTCTTCATAAAATATAACATCAGGGCAATATATATCACCAAGTTCAAGTTTACAGCTAGCCCAAGAAAGACCAACTCCAAACCCAGATAAAACCAAATTTAAGCTCTTTGAAGCTAATTGTTTGTTTATCGAATCACAAATAGTACACGGTATTGAAGCACTACTTTGGTTACCATATTTGCCAGTAGTTTCACTTGGAGCTTTTTCAAGTGGAAACTTCAATCTTCTTGCAATATTTGAGATTATATATTTGTTTGCTTGGTGAAATATAATATAATCTATATCTTCTTCTGTTGAGTTGGAGAGTTCTAATATCTCTCTTATCGCTTCAGGTTCAACCATAATAGAAAAATTAAAAACTTCGCCACCATCCATATATAAATCTTCTAAACCTCTTTTCTCAGAAGTCTCAAAAATTCTCTCATCATTGATATTCTTCATAGATGGCTTTCTAAAAGCCCCTTGAGGTTGTATAATTGTATCAAATTTCTTACCATTTGAATGTATTGTAAAATATGATTTTGTTTGTGTTTCAGACTTCTGAATCAGTGTTGCAGTCCCAGCATCTCCAAAAAGTGTAGCCACATTAGAGTCATTTTTATTGATGACCTTACTCAAAGTATCTCCCACCAATAACAGCACATTCTTGCAAGAACCAGATTCTACCATCATAAATCCAAGCCACAATCCATATACATATCCACTACATCCTTGGTTTACATCAAAAGAAGCACAATTTACTCCAAGATTCAATCTTCCATGAAGATATGATGCAGTAGAAGGTTGAAAATAATCTGGTGTTTGGGTAACCACTATGATAGTATCAATACTGTCTCTATCAATATGCAAATTGTTTAATAAATTATTGGCTGCTTCTTCACATAAATCAGCTGTTGTGGAGTCACCTTTTAAGATATGTCTTCTGTTTAGTCCAATACTTTTTTTGATTCTTTCAACTTGTTTTATATCACCATTATATAGTAAATCTACATCTTCATCTATATCTCTATAATTTTTTGGAACAACAGTTACAATACCTGCAATTTTTGCATGATTAAATAGTGCTTGAGGCATGGTTACTCCTTATTTTTTTGAATCTTTCACCAAAATTTGTTCGTTCGACTATTATAGCTTTTGTTGGTATTTTGTAGTTATCTAACTTATCTTTACAATAACTTCTAATTAGCTTCTTGATAGAGCTACTAAGCTCATTATCTCTTAAAACAACATCAACTACTACACTCTCTCCTGTAATAGCATTTTTCTCGCCATATACCATACAATCCAAGATTTCAGGCATTTGCAAAATAATAGACTCAACTTCACAAGGTAAAACTTTTTCACCACCTACATTGATGATTTCCTTGGCTCTTCCTATTATTTTGAGGTAACCATCACTATCTGCTTCGACCAAATCACCAGTTTTAAACCACCCATCATCACTAAAGCTTTCCATTGAAGCATTTAAATATCCCAAAACTTGAGTTTTACTTTTTAGCCAAAGTTCATTATCAACTATTTTGTATTCCAAATCTGTGGTCTCTATTTTCATAAAAGTTGAGTTTGAAGATTTGGAACTAGTAGTCGCAATTCCTGTTTCACTAGTACCAAATGTTTGTAAAAATTTAGCTTTAGGAAAACTATTCTTCAACCTTATCAAAAGTGATTCTGGCATAGCCTCAGTACCATAAGTTATAAGTCTGAGAGAACTTAAATCATATTTTTTATTAGATTCTGACATCAAAATAAGATTCAAAAATGTAGGAGATGATGGCAAAATTGATATTTTGTATTTTTCTATAAGTCCACATACTTCATCAACATCTCTACTATTTGGTATTATCATAGTAGCACCAATTGCCAAGATATTAAACAGTGTATTAAGCCCTCCAATATGGTCAAACATCAAAAACAAAAGCATATTCATAGACTTGTTTTTTTTGTTTTTATATTGATTTATCATATTATTAAGATTGTGTATCATAGCCTTTGGTTTGCCAGTGCTTCCACTTGAAAAAAGTATTAATCCAGCAGATTGACTTTGGGTGAGTGTTTGAATCATCTGGTGTTTATCTCCAAAGACCAAACTTCTTACAAAAAATTCTTTTTCATTGATAGTTATAACTTTATCACAATAAGCAGTTTCTATTTTTTCATCCACACTAGATTGAACTTTGGAAGCGATTGGTACTATTATATTTTTATTTTCTATCAAAGCCAACAGTAAAGAAATACTTTCCAAAGAATAATCACTTACTATTGCTACAACTTCACCTTGATTGATTTGATTTTGTGCCAAAAATTTCTTCAACTTGGTAACTTTTTCAAAAAGCTCTGAATATGAGTATTGTTTATCTTGAGTAATAATAGCTAAGTCTTTTCCAAACTCTTTAAAATTATTGACCAACCAAGATAAAGTTTCCATTTAATTATGTACCCCACCAAGATATATTATCTGACCCGTTATAAAATCACTTTTTGTATCTACAAAAAAATCAATTACATTTTTTATATCATCAATATTTGCAAATCTTTTGATTGCTTGTTTGTTCAATAAATCTTCTATTTTATCTTTTGGTACAGTTTTGATTAAATCTGTTTGTGTAGGTGTTGGACCAATTGCATTTACAGTTATATTAAAAGGGGCTAACTCTTTTGATAGAGTTTGAGTAAGGTTTTCTACAGCACTTTTGCTTGAGGCATATATAGCTTCACCTTCTAATCTCAAAGGCGATGCAATGGTGCTAAAGTTTATGATTCTTCCAGATTTTTGTTTCATCATTGTTTTTGCTACTTCTCTACTAAACAAAAAAGTGCCAAATAAATTGGTATTGAAAATTTTTTGTAGGCTATCATAAGAGGTTGTTAAAAAATGGTTCATAGATGCAATACCTGCATTATTAATAAGCACATCAATTCGTCCAAACTCTTTTTTTGCACTTCTTACCATATTAACTACACTTTTTTCATCACTAACATCAAGGCTAAAATGTCTATAGTTTGGATGTGTTATCGAAGACTCTCCTCTACTACAACCCACTACAATATGACCTAAGTCTAAATAATATTCACTTAAATCCTTGCCTATCCCTTTTCTTGAGCCTGTGATTAAAAAAATTTGTTTCATTTTTAATCTTTTATTAAAAGATATATATACTCACTTAGTGAAGTAACATTTCTAAAAGGAGAAGTTTTCTGACTCATAGCCTTTTCATCAGCTAGGACAATATCTTTATCAAATTCTTGAGATATTTTTTCTTCCAAATCAGCAATCAATGAAACAAGAGCTAGACTATCCAATGCTCCATTTGAACCAAAAATTTTTGTATCTTCTGTAATAATATTTAAACTTTCATTTTCAAGTTCTTCATTTAAATCAGTTAAACACTCTGTAATAATTTGTAATATTTTACTTTTCATCATATTTCCTAACAGCTAAAATAAGCTAATAATCTAACAAACAGTATAATAGCAAATTTTAGGTTAACATCTTCAAAATATAATCTTTTGCCAAATTTGCCTGAGTCAAAGCAAAGCTCCCAGCTTCATGCATAATAATTGCTTGTTTTAATGAGGCAGATTCTTTTGCATAGTCAACATCTCTTATCGCTGATTCAGCATTTGACATACTAGTTTGCTGTGACAAAAGATTTTTAGCAGTTGATTCTACTTGTTGTTGTACGGCACCATAATCTGATCTAAATGTATTCAACCCATCCAATGCAATATCCAATACATCTATGTATCCTTTCATATCATCAAAAGATATACCATTTGCGGATAATGAAGAAGATTTTAATGTCGCTAAAGTCAATGTGCCATCTTTCGCTAAACCTTGAGTATTGGCTTGAATACCATCTCTAGCTTCTGCTGTATTGTAGTCAAATTCTCCAAGGACAAAAATTATTTTATCAGTTTTATCAGTATCTGTTTCATTTTTTTGGAGTAAGAATTTATCTTGAAATCTTGTTTGGACTGCAATTTCATCAAATTGATTGAGCAATGCTCCAATAGCTGAAGATATTATTTCTCTACCTTCATCACTAGTAGATGATGTAGCTCCTTGTACAAGCCTTTGTTTGACAATGTCCAAAATATTTGATTGCTCTGCCATTGCTTTATCCGCTATTTGTAATAAAGATATAGATAAATTAGCATTATGCAAACTTTGCTTTGTTGAGCTAACTTGTGTACGAAGCTTATCTGCAATTGCTAAACCAGATGGATCATCAGCTGCTTTATTAATCCTCAGTCCAGTGGATAGCTTCTCAATCGATGAATACAAACTATTACCCACATTTGTAAGTGCAGCATTTGCATTCATTGAACTTATATTGGTATTTAGAGTCACAATTACTCCTTTATGTAGGGGAATCCCCCATACTATTTATCAAAATATAGCTTAACATTTCTTAATAATAGTTTAAAAGAGTCAAATTTCAGTTAACTTTTGCATTTGTTATGGTAAAATCAAACTAAAATTATCAAATATGGAAACCTTTTATGGATAAACACGAACAAAACCTATATAACGCTTTGATGATTACTTATGAAGGCAATTTAAGGTTTTTATCACAATATGATAATGACCTTTTTCAAAGAGTCTCTATGCTTTCTGATTTGATTGGTAGTGGTGACTATACAGAGAGATATTTTTTGGAGTTTGTAAAAGAAAATGGGGATTTTGATATTTATGATTCTCATACTAGTAGTTATATCTATGATAGAAAACCAAAACAATGGAACAATAAAGCAGTAGTAAATACTAATTTTGATTTGAATAATGTTGTGACTTTCATAAATCCTCGCCCATATACAGAACAAAATACTGATATTAGTGAAAAAGATTTACATTTATCACAACTTTATGAATTCAAAACTATGACAGATATCCAAAATTTTAGGAATTTATTAAATGTCAATCTTTATAATAAAGATAAAAAACCAAAGACTTTTAAAAAACTAATCTTTTTAGGTACTTTACTTGGGCGACATATACCAAAACTTTTGAAAAAATTTAACTCAGTAAATCATTTTGTTTGTGAACATAATCTTGAGATTTTTAGGTTATCTTTGTTTGTATGTGATTATTCACTTTTAGCTAGAGAAGGGAGAAGTGTAGTATTTTCTATTATGGATGATGAGGTAGTATTTATGGATAAATTTAGACTATTTTTCCAAAATGATATTACAAATAATCTTTTCTATAAATATTTTAGTACAGATTACAATGTGGACAATTATCTAAATCTTATTATCTCCAATGTGACACAAAGAGATCCGTTTTTATTTAATTACAACCTTACGCTAGCAAATATTATCAAACAATCTTTGAGAAAAATCAAAGAATATAAAACAATCAAATTAACACTTGATACGCATAATAATATTTTAGAAAATCATCCAGTATTGTATCTTGGAGCTGGACCATCTTTGGGTAAAAATATAGAATGGATTAAACAAAATCAAGATAAATTTATAATAGTAGCAATGGGTGCAACACTCAAAAGATTGGCTTCTAATGGTATTAAACCAGATATTATCACATCCTTGGATCCTGCAAAAAATGCTATTTTACAGCAATTTCAAGTGGATTCTTTATATATTGAAAATAGTATAAAACTAGCTTCAACCAATAGTGATGATAGTGTTTTGAAAAAACTATCCAATAATAACTCAAAATTATTCTTGTTTGAAATATTTAAATCATTCTATCCAAATGGGATAGGATTAAATGGATTGAGTATTGGTGAGGTTACTTTGGGATTGTTGCTTTTATTAAATGCTAAAGAGATATTTTTGCTAGGGACAGATTTAGCATTCAATCAAGTCTCAGGTGATAGTCATGATTCTATGTCCCAAAGTGTTGGAACAAAGCAGTTTGATATGAGCGAAGAGTCATTAAAGAGAAATTCAATAGAAAATAAAAAATCATTTTCTTTAAGGGATGATGTTGTAGTGGTAAAAGGCAATCTTGCAAAACTTGTCAAAACTTCAAGGCTATTTTATGCCTCTTTACATGAATATAACTCATGTATTCAAAGTTTCAAAAAACCAACACAAACTATATACAACCTTTGCGAAGATGGTGCATATATAGAACAAACCTTGCCTTGTAGAATAGGGGAGCTAGAGCTAAAATATCCAGATATTGATAAGAGTATTTTATCAAATGAGTTGATGCAGAGTCTTGATAAGATTTGTTTTTCTACTGATGATTTCAAACACAATATAAAAATAGAAAAAGAGATAAGTACAATTCATTTTATTATTGAGGTTATAAAAAATATTGAACTAACAAATATAAATAAGTATGAAACATTTGAACAAAAAACATCAAGAATTTTTTATGATTTACTCAATATCAATGGACAAGATAGCTTTTTGCCAGAAGTTTATTTGAATTATTATTTGAGTATCAATAACTATCTAAACTACTATTTTAATGATAAAAATATCAAAGATGAAGCAAAACTTGTTAAAGAAATCCAATATATTTGGTGTAAGCGTACAATATTATTATTTGAAGAATATCTCAAATATCTTCAAGATTTTGTAGATAGTAAATAGCTTATAATCAAATCTAGCTCTTTTATAATAAGCTTGATTTGTTTTGCTAAGATGTGTGTATTATCAAAATACTCTGCATAAGGTGTGATTACTTTTAAGTATTTGTTGATTATTTGAATACAAATAGAATTTCTAAAATTGCTTTTTATTTTGGTGAACTCTTTGTAAAAATCTTTGTTGTTGAGTGATTCTAGTTTTTTTAAAACTTTTTTTTCTTTTGTTAGTTCTGAAATATCTTGTTTGGATAGAGTATTTTTTGAATTTTGTTTAAAAGAGTTTAGTATATCAAAAGATAAATCATTTTTATTTATGCTAGAGATACTGTCAAATCTTTTATCATCTATTTTACAGCTAATAGAACCTCTAAAAAAAGCACCATTTGATAAGTTGTATACATGTGATTCAGATTTTGATAAAATTGCTTCTATATGTTCTATCATCCCATAATAAAGCATTGTAGTGGGTACTTTATCTACTGAATTTCCTTTTACCCAGATTATATGGCTATCATAATCTATACCTTTATTTGCAGTGTTTTTGGTAATATCTAAATTTTTACTATTAGTATGAAGTCCATCATGAGTTTTTCCATCACTTCTTAGTGAAGCATCAATCCCCAACATATAAACTTCTTTTGCCCCAAATCTCAATATCAAATCAAGTCCACTATCTCCTACTGTTAGCCCTGTACTTATTCCATAGCCATTGAAAAGTTCCAAACTATTTTGAATAAAGAAAAGCTTATTGCTATCCAATATTTTAAATAAATCATAATCAATATTTATTGATGCTAGTACTATAGAGTTGATAAACATCTTTGAAGATACTTCAAATTGAGCTAACATTCGCTCTTTTGCCCCATCCACAATTAGTATAATATCAGGGATAATACCCAAAACCTCAAGTCTCTTTAGTGTTGCAGAAGCTGCAATGATAAAGAAGTTATCTTGATTCATATAAATCCATTCTAGATTTGGAGGTAGAGAAGGTCCAGCTCCGAGAAATAGTATAGGTAAATTTTGTAAATATTTCTTGTTTGGAGATATATCTAAGATTTTATTTTTACTTTCAGTAAAATATCTATAACCTCTTTTGAGACTTATTATATATTCTGAAAAAGGATATATCATTTCACTATTATCAAGTAGTTGAATATTGAGCTTCTCAATCAAATAAGCTTCATTATTGCTAGCTAGCTCAAAAGGTATGATATGGTTATATTCATATTTATAATCTAAAAATTCTTTTATAGTAGTATTAAACTCAAAATCATCAAAATCTATACAAAAGAAAATCTTTGATGAGGCTGATACCTCTGTGTAATCACACAAAAACAAAGATAGTCTAAAAATCTCAATATTTGGCTCTATTATTAAATATGCTTTTGCATTCTTGATTCTGTGTATATCATTTATATGAACTCCTAGTAAAGTGCCAATAAATATAAACTTTTGTTTTAAATTTGATGGTTGGTAGTCATTAGGACTTTGAATAAACTCATTGATAAATTCATAGGCATTGATACTATCTTCATATTTGCTTACCCCTTTATGATATCCAAGAGAATTGATTAAAGTAAAAGATGGGTTATTGTTTATATTGTTTGCTCTATAGTTTGCATCAAAAAATGGATTACAGTTATATACCTTTGTTCCATCAATATTTGATAGCTCAAATCTATTATCTATAAAATCTATATACCAATTTTCTATATTTCTTGATTCAAAGGTTTTAATTTTGTTATATATAAAAGTATTGTTGAGTTTAAGGTATTCTATATTTTTATGATATATATTCAATAATGTATTTTGTAACTCTGATATATCCACAAAAATCCTTTAAACTATTTTTTAGATTATATCTAAAATAAAATTAAGCATAAAAAAACCCAAGCCAAAAAGGCTTGGGTTTTTAAAAGAATTTGAAGTGTTTAAGACTACTATTGAAGTAATCTTAGTACATTTTCAAGGAAACGTTTAAGACTATTGTAATAGTCTTAAAACATTTTGTTGAATTGTATTTGCTTGACTCATAGCATATGTTCCAGCTTGTGCAACTATATTTTGTTTGTTAAAGTTTGCACTTTCACTTGCATAGTCAACATCTCTAATTACAGACTCAGCTGCTTTGATGTTAGTTTGTTGTGTTGAAAGGTTTCTGATAGCTGATTCTAATTGATTTTGAGTAGAACCGAAATCTGATCTCCAACCATTCAATGTATTCAATGCATCATCAATTGATTTTAATCCAGTTGTAGCAGCAGAAGCAGTAAAGCTTGATGCAGTACCAACAGCTGTTTTTAATGTACTTAAACTTAAACCATTAACATTCGCTGTAACACCTGAACTTGTTGAAATTGTATTAGCACTTGTTTCACCCATTTGGAATGTAAGTGATGCAGCAGCACTACCATTAGCTGTTGTTCCAGCTTGTAACAATTGGATACCATTGTAATTTGTTTGAATTGCAATATTATTTAACTGATCAAGTAATTTATCAACATCTTTTGCTATAGCTTCTCTACCTTTACTACTTGTAGTTGCAGTTGCAGCTTGTAGTAATTTAGTTTTGATAATATCTAAGATATTTGATTGTTCTGCCATCGCTTTATCAGCAATTTGTGTCAATGCAACTGCAGAGTTACCATTAGATATTGATTGTCCAATAGAACTAGCTTGAGTTCTAAGTTTGTCTGCAATCGCCAAACCTGAAGCATCATCTGAAGCTTTGTTAATTCTTAAACCTGAGCTTAATTTCTCCAAAGAGTTTTGAAGATTTCTGCCAACTTGATTTGCACTTTCTTGTGCGTTCAATGAACTTACATTTGTATTAATTCTCATTTGAAATCCTTTGTTTGATTTTTTAACTAAGGGAATTATGACACAACATTTCTTAATATTAGCTTAAATTGATAATATTTCAAAAAGAATATTGAATTTCTTGTAACCAAATATTTTATCTTATTGCAAAGCACGATAATAAGGCTTATTATGCTAAGTGATATTAAGATTTTGTAAATATTTATATAGAAGAAATTTGATAGTTGTTAAAAAATTTTGTAAGAAATTCAACAAATTGTATAAAAAATTAAGAATTGGAGATAAATATTTAGATAATTAGACAAATAAAAAAGCCTTAGACCAATTAAGAGTCTAAGGCTTGTATTATATTGTATAAATATATTGCTATTGCAGTAATCTTAAAATATTCTGTTGAACTTGATTTGCTTGACTCATAGCAAATGTTCCTGCTTGAGAAACGATATTCTGTTTATTGAAGTTTGCACTTTCTGCTGCATAATCAACATCTCTAATTACAGATTCGGCTGCTTTGATATTAGTTTGTTGAGTTGATAGATTTCTAATAGCCGCTTCAAGTTGATTTTGAGTAGAACCGAAATCTGATCTCCACTCATTTAGTTTATCAAGTGCTGTATCTATTTGAATTAATGCTGAAGTTGCTTGTGATGCTGTAAAAGTTGTAGAATTTGTAACATTTGTTTTCAAACTACTTAAACTAAGACCACTAACATTTGCACGAACTCCAGAACTTGAAGTAATAGTATTTGCTGCTGTCTCACCCATTTGGAATGTTAACTGTACTGAACCACTAGCATTTTGTGTAGTATCTTTTTGTAGTAGTTGAATACCATTGTAGTTTGTTTGTACCGCAATATTATTTAACTGATCAAGCAATTTATTAATATCTTTTGAAATTGCTGTACGACCAGCACTACTTGTTGTAGCAGTTGCTGCTTGAATAAGTTTTTGTTTTACAATATCTAAGATATTTGATTGTTCAGCCATAGCTTTGTCAGCTATTTGCAAAAGTGATATAGCTGAATTACCATTTGATATAGACTGTGCGATAGAACTAGCTTGAGTTCTTAGTTTATCAGCTATCGCCAAACCCGAAGCATCATCTGAAGCTTTATTTATTCTAAGACCTGAACTTAGTTTCTCCAAAGAATTTCTCAAGTTTGTATTGATTTGAGTATTACTCTCTTGAGCAGTTAGGGAGCTGATGTTAGTATTAATTCTCATTTAATTACCTTTTTTTTTAGTCACTACTATAATTAGTAAAAGAATAACTAAATATATCTTAGAATTAGCTTAAATATGGAAAAAATGAGAATTTACCAATAATGTTGAAATATTATCGTAACATTTCTTAATATTAGCTTAAGATTAAATTATTTTTAAGAAAAGTTTAGTGAAAAGCTATTTTTTTGTTAAAATAGCTCCACTTTCTATGTGTTCACTCCACACAAACTGGTCAAAAAAGGCAAACTTAATGACATTGTGAGTTTTACTTAAGACTTTTATATCTCTATATAGTGTATCTGGACTGCAAGAAATATAGATGATTGTATCAAATTTACTCACAAGTTCAACTGTACCATTGTCTAGTCCTGATCTTGGGGGATCGACGAAGATAGTTGATAGGTGGTAGTTGATATGTGGTAGAGGGTAGGTGGTAGAGGGTAGGGGGTAGAGTTTTGAGAAAGAGTATTTTGATAAATCAACATCTTTTAGTCTATTGAATTCTCTCTCTCCTTTTAATGCACTTGTAAATTCTTCGCTACTCATTCTTATAAATTCTATATTATCTATGTCATTTAATTTACAACTTTCTTTTGCACTTGCTATAGAAGTTTTTGATATTTCTGTAGCTAATACCTTATCAAACTTTGTACTAAGTGGAAGTGTAAAGTTTCCTCCTCCACAATAAAGCTCACATAAATCACCTGAATTTGAAACATTATCCAAAACCCAAGATACCATTTGTGTATTCATATATCTATTTGGTTGAGAAAATGCTCCCTCTTTTTGGATAATGTTGAATTTTCTCGAAGAGAGCGCTGAAGCACAAGAATTGTCAATTTTTAATTTATTGGTAATGAAGTCATCAGATAACACTATCTTTTGTCCTCTGCTTCTTCCGATTAGTTTGATATTCAATATCTCTTGGAGTTTTTTTGCTTCTTCTATCCAATCGTTTTCTAGTTTTTTGTGATATACCAAAGTTACAAGAATTTCATCTTCACTTGTCATAAACTCAACCATAAAAACTCTTTGCAATAGTATTTCACTATTATTGATAGAAACAAGAAGTTTTGGCATAATAGTTTGAATTTGCTCATTTACTATCAAGCACTTATCAACACAAAGGTAACTTTTATCTTTGTCCACCATAGCATATTTGACTTTGCCATCATTATGATAGAGTTTAAATTCAGCCCTTGCTCTAAAAGCTACGGGGGTAGAGCTAAATATCTCAAACTCCCTATCATAAAACTCTCTAAAGTTTTCTATATGAGATGAAGTTTTGTGTCGTAGTTGCTCTTCATAAGTCATATGACCAAGCTGACAGCTCCCACACATACCTATATACACACAAGGATTTGTAGAAGTGTCTGAGAAACTAAGTGACTGAGAGACTGAGTTGTTGTTTTGATTCATTATTTATCCAATCTATCGCAAAGCGATACTATAATTTTTAGTTATTAGTTTTTAGTTGTTAGTTAATTTATGGTATTATATCATATGATAAATAAATGGCAAGAAGAACTAAAAAAACTACTCAACTGTGATTTGGCACAGATGTACCCAACAGCTAGGAAGCTAAATAGAAGGTTGCACTTTTTTGTGGGACCAACTAATAGTGGCAAAACTTATGAGGCATTGTCTCATTTAAAAAAAGCTGATTGTGGTACATATCTAGCACCTCTTAGATTACTAGCACTTGAGGGCTATGAAGAGATGAAAAAAGCTGGGGTTAAAGCCTCATTGATAACTGGTGAAGAAGAGATTTTTGATGAAGATGGTACACATATAAGCTCTACGATTGAGATGGTTAGCTATGATTTGGTAGTAGATGTTTGTGTGATTGATGAAGTACAGATGCTTGAAGATGACGATAGAGGTTGGGCCTGGGTCAATGCAATACTTGGTTCACCTGCTTATGATGTATATATGACTGGGAGTGTAAATGCTCTTGATGCGGTAAAAAAAATAGCATCATATTTGGGTGAAGAATTGATAGTCAAAAAATTTCAAAGAAAAAATGAATTGATTATCAATGATGAGTTTACCTCTATCAAAAAACTCCATCCAAAAACTGCTTTGATAGCTTTTAGTAGAGCTGATGTACTTTCTTTAAAAGCAAAATTATCCAAAAAACACGCTGTATCAGTAATTTATGGCAATTTAAGTCCAGAGGTAAGAAAAGAAGAAGCTAGAAGATTTAGAGATGGGGAAAGTGACATATTAATAGCAACTGACGCTATTGCTATGGGGCTAAATCTCCCTATAAAAACCCTACTTTTTACAACTGCACAAAAATTTGATGGCAAAAGTAGAAGATTGCTCTCCACTAATGAAATAGTCCAAATAGCAGGACGAGCAGGAAGATATGGTCATCATGAGTATGGTCATATAGGGGCAACGGATAAAACAACGCTAGAACATATCAAACATAGTATATCTTTACCAGTTAGAACTATAAAACCTCCATTTAGAGTAAAAGCAACAACAGCTCAAATAGAAGCACTTTCATCTCATATCAAAAGTAGAAATTTATATGACATAGCTTTGTATTATGCAAAAAATATGAAATTCTCTGGCCCTTTTGTAGCAGCAAATATTTCATCTATGCTTGAAGCTACTCAACTGATAGAAAAAGTAGGCAAAGGGATGAGTTTGGAGAAAAAATATATATTATCTCAAGCACCAATTTCTACAAAATCTCCACTTGTAAGAAGTGCATTTTTGAAATTTATAGAGTTTATCAAGCAAGAAAAAGTTGTTTATTATAAATCAACCATTGCTTTGTCAAAAAATGCAAAAAATGAAGATGAACTATTAAAAGCAGAAGATGAGATAAGAAAAATTTCACTTTATTTGTGGTTAAGTTATAAATTCCCAGACATTTTTGTAGATGTAGAAAAAGCTACAAATTATAAAATACTAATAAATAAGTTTATAGAAAACTCATTAAAGATGGGAATTAAAAGAACTATCCAAAGGGTTGATGACACAAGAGAAATAAGAAATAATAAAAATAAAAGCTTTGCTAAAAAGCGAATCCCAAGAGAAAAAAGAACTTTTTAATTATGGATTTGATATAATCGTAACTATTTAATAACCCAAAAGATTAATAACCCAAAAGAAGGTATAAATGTTTAAACTTTTTAAAGTTGACAAAAATGAAGCATTAAAAAAAGAAATTTTCAAAGATATTATAGACGAAGCTAAAATCCAAAAACTCATAAATGGTGGAGCTGATATCTACCAAACAGATTCAAATGGAAGGTCACTTTTACATGAGCTTGCAAAAAAAAGAAAGCTTGAATCAATAAAAATTTTACTTAAATACGGGATTGACTTAAATAAAGAAGATAAGTATGGTAAAACTGTTTTAAATGAAGCAATCAACAAAGAAGATACAATAATGATAAAATTTTTGTTATCAAATGGTGCTTGTGTAAATCATGTGAATGCCTCAGGAAGAACTATTCTTCAAGATGTTGCAATAGAAGGAAACCATAGAATATTCAAAATATTATTGGCATTTGAGCCTGATTTGACTATCACAGATAAATATGGCAAAACTGTTTTATTTGATGCGGTATTAGGTGGTAATTTGGAACTTGTACAAGATACATTAGATAGAACACCAAGTGCGAATGCTGTGGATATTAATGGGCAAAGTGCTATTTTTGAAGCAGTATTAAGTGAAAATACACAAATCCCAAAATATATGATAGAACAAGGTTTAGATGTATCTATAAGTGATAAAAATCGTCAAAACGCTCTTTTTAATGCTGTAATTTTGGGTTCAAAAAATATAGAAGTTATTGAATTATTAATAAAAAATGGTGCAAGGCTTAACCAAAAAGATAAAGATGATAGGACTTTGCTTGATGAAATATTATATATATTATCTTTGACGCTAGACCTTTTTGCAAAAGTTGAGGGTAAATATAAACTTGTGAGAAGAGATAGAAATTATCTAGCTTTAACTTCCTCCTTGATAGAAATGGGACTTGCGGTTGATAGGACTGATAAAGATGGTAAAACTTTATTATTCAAAGAAGTAATGCGTAAAAACTATGAAACATTGGATTTCTTGCTGGGTGCAGGAATAGATATAAATGCTGTTGATAAAAATGGAAAAACTGTACTTTTTTATTCTATCTTAGAAGGTTATGATAATATTGAAATGATAGATTATCTATTGAAAAATGGAGCTGATATCAATAAGCTTGATAGTGAAGAAAATACTATTGTTGATGATTTGATAGAGATGATATTAGTCCAAAGACAAGATAAAAAACCACAGAATAAGCTTTTTTTAAGAATAAATGAAGAAACAGATTATATTAGTATATTAAAAAGAATTTTATTACTAAATCCTCGTATCAACAAACCAAAAATAAATGGTCAAACAGCACTTTTTAAAGTAGTATTGTTTGATGATTTGGAATTAATTGAGGTTTTATTAAATAATGGTGCAGATGCTAATTTGAGGGATTTAGAAGGAAATACTCCTTTATCTTTGCTTGTGGATAGTGGTTTGAAAATAAAGAAATTATCACTAAAAGAAGTATTTATTAAGAAATTATTGTTTTTATTGAGATATAGAGTAGATATAAATGCTAAAGATAGTGATGGTAAAACTGTACTTCATAAAGCTGTAATTGCTGATGATATGGAAGTGGTTGAAAAGCTTTTACAAAAAAAACAAAATGTAAATGAAAGAGATAAGCAAGGTAGAACCCCTCTTCATCATACACAATGGCGTGGTAATTACAAAATAGCTCATGCATTGATTAGAAATGGTGCTGATATGAATATTCCTGATGCTGCTGGTTATACAGTTTTGAATTATGCTACAATATTAGGTCATACGAAGCTAATTGTAATACTTATAAAATCTGGTTGTTTGATGTACAATAAACATAAAAAAAGCAAAACTGTCACGAAGTTCTTTTTAGAAAAAGAGTCACAACTAGATAAAATTTTGAATGAACCAATAACTGATATTAAATTAAAAGCGGCATTAACGCAAACTGTAGAGATATTAAAAAAAGAAATTCATAAAGTAGAGATGTAATATGAGCAAATTATCAATTATTATACTTGCAGCTGGTGCAGGGACTAGAATGAAATCGAACTTACCAAAAGTTTTGCATAAAATATCTGGCAAAGAGATGTTGTACTATAGTATCAAAGAAGCAAAAAAACTAAGTGATGATATACATATAGTTCTTTTCAATCAACACGACCTTGTAAAAGCTTCTATGGAAAAATATTTTGATGGGATTAGTTTTCATATTCAAGATTTCCTAAATCTTCCAGGAACTGGTGGGGCTGTTATGGGAATCACTCCAAAATATGATAGAGTATTAGTGCTTAATGGTGATATGCCCCTTATTGAAGCACAAGAACTTGGTAAATTGAATTTTGCTTCAAAAGATATACCAATTGTAATGACTGTATTAGAGTTACAAAATGCAGATGGATATGGAAGAGTTATTATAGAAAATTCAAATGTAAAGAAAATAGTTGAACAAAAAGATTGTAATGAAGATGAAATCAAAGTGAATAGTGCAAACGCTGGGATTTACTGTTTTGATAAAGAGTTTTTATTATCTCATCTACCACTTCTATCAAATACAAATGCTCAAAAAGAATACTATATCACAGACCTTGTGGAAATGGCAATAAACAAGGGTTTAAGTGTAGTACCCGTTAGTGTAAATGAAGAAAATTTCAAAGGGGTTAATTCTAAGTTTGATTTATCTCAAGCTGAGGTTATCCATCAAAATAGAATCAAAAAAGCTTTTATGGCAAATGGGATTACTATGAGACTTCCTGATACTATATATATAGAAGAAGATGTTGAAATAGAAGGTGATAGTGTATTGGAAAACGGTGTTACACTCCTTGGAAAAACCAAAATCATCTCATCGCATATCAAAACAAATTCTATAGTCGAAAGCTCTATTATAAAAAACAGCGATATTGGACCAATGGCTAGAATCAGACCTGATAGTAGGGTAGAAAGCTCACATATAGGTAACTTTGTAGAGGTCAAGAAATCAAATCTTTTTGAAGTAAAAGCTGGGCATTTGAGCTATTTAGGTGATAGTGAAATAGATAGTGGTACAAATGTAGGAGCTGGAACAATTACATGCAACTATGATGGGGTGAATAAATACAAAACCAAAATTGGCAAAAATGTTTTTATAGGAAGTGATACACAGCTTGTTGCTCCTTTAGAAATTCCTGATAATGTAATGATAGCAGCTGGCTCAACAGTAACCAAAAATCCAAAAAGTGGAGATTTGGTACTAAGTAGAACTCCACAAAAATCTCTTGCAGGTTTTTTTGATAAATTTTTCGGCAAAAAAGGAAACTAAATGGCTCAGTCACTCAGTCACTCAGTCTCTCAGTCACTTCTCAAAGACAAAAACATCCTAATAGGGGTAACTGCAAGTATTGCAATATATAAAACTTGTGAACTTGTAAGGCTTTTTGTCAAAGCAGGTGCTAATGTAAGGGTTGTAATGAGTGAAGATGCAAAGAGATTTGTAACTCCACTTACCTTTGAAGCACTAACAAGTCAAAAAGTTCTTGATGAGAAAAGTGAAGATTGGAGTAGTGATTATAATCATATAGCTATTGGTAAATGGGCTGATTTGTTTATAATAGCTCCTGCAACGGCGAATACTATAAATAAACTCTCAAATGGAATTGCTGATAATCTTTTGACGCAAATAGCTCTTGCATATCCAAGAATAAAGCTACTAGCTCCTAGTGCAAATACAAATATGATAGCCAATCCTCTCACTCAAGCAAGTCTTAAAATGCTCAAACTTTGTAATTATGAAGTGATAAAAACTCAAACAAAAGAGCTAGCTTGCAAAGATGTGGGTGATGGTGCTATGGCAGAGCCTATGAGTATTTTTGATGTGGCTGTTTCAAAACTTTTAGAAGATGAATATTGGAAAAATAGAAAAGTAGTAGTGAGTAGTGGAGGAACAATAGAAAAAATTGATGATGTAAGATACATATCAAACTTTTCTAGTGGCAAAATGGGTGTGGCATTGGCATCTTCGCTTTATTATAAGGGGGCTGATGTATGTTTGATAAAAACGGCAAATGTAAATGAGCCTATCCCTAATGGGATACATGTAATAACAGTACAAAATACAAATGAAATGTTTGAATATATAAAAAAATCTATTAGCGTAGCAAAAAAAGGTATTTTAACAAAAAACACAATTATGGATGATTCTAGACAAGAGTTGATTCAAAAAAAACCATACTTTTTCTCAGTCGCTGCTGTTAGTGATTATATCCCAAAATATCCACAGCATGGCAAGATGAAGAAAAATGAAATAGGGGATAATTGGAATTTGGAGCTGAAAGAAAATATTGATATATTATCTAGTATAAATAAAGATGGTATTTATACAATAGGTTTCAAAGCTGAAATGGATAAAGATAATGCAAAACAAAATGCAAAAAATATGCTACAAAATAAAAATCTAGATGGAGTTTGTCTTAATATCTTGCAAAATAGTAATAGCTTTGGAACACAAACAAATACAATAGATTTGATTTTAGAAGATAATCAATTTTCATTTAGTGGAGACAAGCTTGATATCTCTTTTGAAATTATAGATAGACTTAAAAATGAGTTTCATGACTAACTCTCAATCTCTACTACCTACAACCTACCAACTACCAACTCATGTAGCTATCATAATGGATGGAAATGGTAGATGGGCAAAAGAAAGAGGACTCAAAAGAACAGCTGGACATGAAGAAGGGGTGAAAACGGTTAGAAGTATTACAACTTATTGTGCCAAAATAGGGATAAAATATTTAACACTTTATGCTTTTAGTACAGAAAATTGGAATAGACCAAAACTTGAAGTTGAGTTTTTAATGAAACTACTTGAAAAATATTTAATCAATGAACTCAATACTTATCTACAGAATAATATTAGATTTAAAGTAATTGGCAATATATGTAAATTTAGTACTAAATTACAATCTATAATCAAAGATATTGAAGATAAAACTAGTCATTGTAAGGGACTTACTCAAATATTAGCATTAAATTATGGTTCACAAGATGAAATAACAAGAGCAGTCAATAGAGCTTTGGTAAACGAAGAAGAGATTACAATAGATACAATAAACAAATACCTTGATACTTATTTTGCTCCAAATGTTGATTTGGTTATAAGAACAAGTGGTGAGATTAGAATTTCTAATTTTTTATTGTGGCAAAGTGCTTATTCTGAATATTTCTTTACCAAAACCCTATGGCCAGATTTTACGGAATTTGAGCTTGATGATATTTTAAGTGATTTTACCAAAAGGGAGAGAAGATTTGGAGGGATTTAGTATAAAATCTTTTTTGATTGATAAAAAAGTTTTAATTTTACAAATTGTACTAACTCTTTTTTTGTATAATAAATTTGGATTTTGTGTCAACTTTATTATATGGACGATACTTTTATATATTCTGATTTTGCTCAGTATTATTGATTATAAATTTAAAGCTGTTCCTGATTATTTATTATTGTTATTACTACTTATTTCACCATTTGTTAGTGATAGTTTGATAGATTTTATAAAAAATGGTTTTATATTTGCTGGAGGCTTTGTAATTTTGAACTTTTTTGTAACATTTTATATACAAAATATTAAATCAAAAATACTAAAAGATGATACTTTGAAAGAACAAACAGCATTAGGAGAAGGTGATATACCACTTATTGCTTTTATTGGTGGAATTCTTGGTATTAAACTTGGATTGTTTGCCATAATGATAGCTAGTTTGATTGCTTTAATCCATGGCATTTATAATGCTTCAAAAAAAATACAAGATACCCCTTTTATCCCTTATCTATCTATTGGATTTATAATTGTTTTCTTAATTCAAGAAACAATTTATAATACATTTTCTAACTGGATTTTATCATGAACAAATTAAAAACATATTTATATGACCAATTGTCATCAAGCTTTTTTCAAATATTTTTTATATTATTTGCAATTACATCTATTATATATTTGGTAAGAATTGCTGCATTAACTTCTATTATTGAAGTAAGTGCTAGTGAGCTTCTATTGCTTTATACTTACTCTATTCCAAACATATTGTTTTATACAATTCCGATAGTATTTTTTGTAGCTTTGGCTATTAGTATCAGTAGATTATCAACCGAGTATGAAACTATAGTTATTACAAGTTTTGGACTAAATCCATATCAAATTATCCAAATATTTCTTCCTGTGACTGTGCTTGTTTCTATTACGCTACTTATAATATCTTTGGGACTTATTCCTAAGACAAAGGACTTAAATAGAGTTTTTATTGAAACTAAAAAAGATGAAGCAAAACTTAATATTAAAGCATCTCAAAATGGTCAAAAATTTGGTGATTGGCTTATTTACATACAAAATGAACAAGATGAAACATTTTATGATGTGACAATGTTCAGAAATACTAAGGATTCTAAAGAATTTATTACATCAGATAGTGCAGACACAACAAGCTTACAAAGTGAATTACTATTTAAACTTTATAATGGGAAAGCATTTATTGTAAAAGATGATATAAATCAAATTAATTTTGAGCAATTAACCCTTGTAAATTCAACAAACTCAAAATCTATCAGTGATGAATTCACAAACCCAATTGATTATTGGAATGCAATGAATGGAGAAAATAAAAAAACAAAAGACTTTGCAATGTCTTTTTTGATTTCTATTTTTCCTCTTATTTCAATGTTTATGATTGTGTATATTGGGTATTACAATCCAAGATATGAAAAAAATAATGCAGTTGCCCTTACAACTTTTTTTATAACTATATATATAATAGCGGTGATAATATTTAATAAATATATTCCGTTGTACTCAATAGCAATTATTCCAATATTATGGACAGCTCTAGGATATGTACTTTTTAGAAAAAATATCTTGTGTAGATATTGAGTACCTATGAATATAAAAGCTATTATCGCATACAATGGTGCAAAATTTTATGGCTCACAATTACAGCCAAAATATGAAACAGTAGCTAGTTTTTTATATGATGGGTTGAAAAAAATCAATATTGAATCAACAACTATTCATTTTAGTGGTAGGACTGATAAAGGGGTTCATGCAACATATCAAGTAATAAACTTTGAGATTCCTGATATTTGGGAAGACAGATTGCCCCATTTTCAATCAATTTTATCAAGAACGCTACCAAATAGTATCAAAATATTATCTCTCAAACAAGTGGATAATGAGTTTCACGCAAGATACAGTGCCAAAAAACGAGTTTATAGATACTTGCTTAGTACAAATCCAACTACACCTTTTAATGATGATTTTGTCACTTATTATCCTTGTATTGACATATTATCTATCAAAAGTGCAATAAAAGAGCTTATTGGAACTTATGACTTTGAATTCTTTGCAAAAGGCAATCCACAAATTAAAACTACTATAAGAACTATGTATGATGCTAGAATTTATGAATATAATGGAATGTATGTATTTAAATTTGAAGCAAATGGTTTTTTAAGATCTCAAATAAGGGTAATGGTTGGGTTTTTATTAGCAATATCTGACAAAAAGTTGACTATTGAAGATTTGAAGTTACAGCTACAAAAAAAGGTGCTGGTTTTCAATAAACCAGCACCTTGCAATGGACTATACTTAGCTAAAGTAAAGTACTAAAACCCACTTACTTGAACATAATATGATATTATCTCAAGTAGAGGATTTATAAAGAATATTGCCGAAATAGTAACTAAAGCAGATATTCCTATCACAGTTTTTAGCGTATGGTTTGCATTGCCCAAGAACTCTACTTTATCATTTGATATAGGGTCTTTTAAGAACATATAAACTACTAATTTTAGGTAATAGTAAGCGGCTATTGCACTATTTAGTGCCATAATAACTGCCAATACAATATAATCAGCATTTACAGCAGAACCTATAATATACATTTTACCCCAAAACAGTGAAAATGGTGGAACACCCGCAAGACTTAACATAAATAAACCCATAATCGAAGCAGTCATTGGAGATTTTTTTACAAGTCCAGAAAATTTTGCAAATGGATGATCTGTTGCATACCCTTCGAGTCTTTTTTGTCTATGAACCCAAAGCATAGCAAATGCCCCAAGATTTGTGAATAAAAACAATGACCAATACAAAAATATACCTTGAGTTGATTGAGTCGTACCAAGTAAAATAGCAGCCATTACAAAACCAGCATGTGATATTGAGCTATATGCTAGCATTCTTTTTATGTCTTCTTGAACTAGTGCTATAATATTTGGTAAAGTCATAGTAATAACAACTAAAATATATAACATAATTTCAACCCATAAAATATCAGCACTTACAAATATTTCAAAGAATCTTAAAGCTACCACAAATGCTGCAATTTTTGGAACGATTGACATATATCCAGCCATTGCTGAGCTTGCACCTTCATAAACATCTGGTGCCCAAATATGAAATGGTACTAAAGATAGTTTAAATCCTAAAGCAACAGTTATGAATACAACACCTAGCAATACAACAGGGAAAGGCTCAAAATTTGTTGCAACTAATGATGCACTAATTTGTGAAAGTTCCATACTTCCTGTAAGTGCATAAAATATCATAACACCAAATGCAAAACAAGCAGCTGCAAAAGCACCCATTGTAAAGTATTTGATTGCAGCTTCGAGTGATTTGTCACGGTTATGCATAGCAATCATAGTATATAGTGCCATTGAAGCAGTCTCTAAACCAACAAAAATCAATATTAGATTATCACTACTTACCATAAACTGGAATCCTGCTACCATAAATAAAAATAGTGCAAAATACTCAGGATATCTATATTCATGGAATCTTTGTTGAGAAAGAGCAAGAAGTATAAATAGTGCGGATGCAACAATTATAATAATTTGTGCTAAAATTGAAATTCCATCAATCAACATTAAGTCAAAAAAGCCTCTAGTTGCTCCACTATATCCAATAACAGCTCCAAGATCAACTATTAAAAATAATACAGTTAACATTACATAAAAAGATTTATGTAGATTTTTGTTTATTAAGTCTATACACAATATCGCTAAAGCACCAAAAACTGCTATAAGCATAGGTGCTAAAGATGTAAGATTTAAACTTACAAGATCTACTGAGATTGGCTCTACCATTATCTTGCCTCCCCAATTGAATTTACTTCTGCAATTTTTTCTTTAGCAGATGGTGTAACTGATTTAACATACATAGTTTGAACAAGTTGTTTTACTGAGTTATCAACTGGCTCTAAAATAGGTTTTGGATATACACCAAAATAGATAACAAGTGCAACAAGTGGAACAAGTGCAGCCATTTCTCTACCTTTTATATCTACAAGTTTTTTGTTTTTTTCATTTGTGACTGGTCCAAAAAATACTTTTTTATAAAGTACCAACATATAAACAGCACCTAATATAATAGTAAGACCTGCTAATATTGTAATAAGTGGTGAAGCTTTATAAAACCCTAATAAACTTAAAAACTCACCAACAAATCCAATAGTAAGTGGTAATCCAACGCTCGCCATTAGCATAATACCAAATACTACAGCAAATCTTGGCATAACAGCTGCAATTCCACCATATTCATTTATCATCTTAGTGTGTCTTCTATCATATAAAACACCAACAAGCATAAACAAAGCTCCAGAGACTATACCATGACTTATCATCAAGAATATAGAACCACCAATACCCTCAACATTTAATGCAAAAGTACCAAGAATTATAACACCCATATGTGAAACTGAACTATAAGCAATAACTTGTTTCATATCTTCTTGTGCATAAGCTACCATTGCGGTATAGATAATAGCAATAAGAGCTAATATAGCCATAGGTATCATCATAGATACACTTGCATCTGGAAATAATGGTAATGAAAATCTTATAAAACCATAAGTTCCCATTTTAAGTAATACAGCAGCTAGGATAACTGAACCTATTGTTGGTGCTTGACCATGAGCATATGGTAACCATGTATGAAATGGAACCATAGGAACTTTGATAGCAAAACCAGCAAAGAAAGCAATAAATAACCACATTTGCATATTGTATGGAAGTAAAAGCATATTCCAATCAGCTAAAGAGAAGCTCCAATCCCCTGTTGTTGCATAATATACATATCCAAGATAAAGCATACCAACAAGCATCATTAAACTTCCCATAAATGTATATAAGAAGAATTTAACTGATGCGTAAATCCTTAAAGCTCCACCCCAAGCTCCAATTATATAAAGCATAGGTACAAGTGAAAGTTCCCAGAAAAGGTAGAAAATAATTGCATCTAATGAAACAAATACACCAACCATCGTCATTTCAAGGAATAAAACAGTAATTAACATATTTTTAAGATCTCTAGTTTCTGTAAGTCCAATTACAGCAATCATTGTCATAAATGTAGTCATAATAACTAAAAACAGTGATATACCATCAATTCCTAAATTGTAGCTAATTCCGTATTCTGCAATAATAGGAATAAATTCCATAAATTGCATCCCACCATTGCTACTATCAAATAAGTACCACAATATACAACTAAGTGTAAATTCTATTGTAGTAACTGTAATTGCATACATTCTCATTGAGTCTTTATGGACGATAAAACCCATCATAGCAGCAACTGCTGGAAAAAATATTAATATCGATAACAAGTATTGCATCAATTACCCCTTATTTGTATGATACTAGTAGTATAGATAAAACTACAAGTACAAGTAGACCCGCAGCCATCCATCTAAGAGCTGTTGAAAGATTTCTTGTTTGAATTACTCTACCTTCACTACCAGTGCTATAGATTGATTTGGCAATAGCATCAACTATAGTATCAACTATTTTTAAATCTATCTCTTTCCAGCTAAATCTAGACATTGCTAAATATGGTTTTAACACAACATTTTCAAAAAAGTGTGGCATATAATATTGATTTGCTAATAGTTTATAACAAAATCTATCTTTCATTTGTTCACCAAAATATGAATTGTTTTTTCTGTACTTGAATACTGCAAGTGCAATACCTGCTATTACTATAGCTGTTGTAATAACAATTAGTGTCCAAGCGGTACTTGAATCAAGGTGAATATTTAATGGTGGCAATACATCAGTAATCATATGAACATAACTTCCTTTAGTCCAACCTGCAACTATTGAAAGAATAGCAAGTGGTGCCATAGCAGCAATTACAAATCCATAAGTTTCATGTGGATGATAGCCATATTCATGGTATTTTTCTTTACCAAAGAATACATACATAATAAGTCTAAAGCTATAAAATGCAGTTAGACCTGCAGTTAGCCATAATACACCCCAAATAATATATGAATGAGTTCCAAATGCAACTTCAAGAATCAAATCTTTTGAAAAGAATCCAGCAAGTGGGAAGATACCAGCTAATGCAATAGATGCTATTATCATAATAGTACCAGTCTTTGGCATATGCTTAAATAATCCACCCATTTTTTTGATATTAATCTCATCATTCATAGCGTGCATTACATTTCCTGCACCCAAGAATAGAACTGATTTGAAGAATGCGTGCATTGCTAGGTGGAATAGGGCAACCCAATAAGCTCCAAGTCCAGCAGCAACAAACATATATCCTAATTGTGACAGTGTTGAAAATGCAATAATTTTTTTCATATTAGTTGCAACTAGTGCTTGTGATGCCGCAAATATTGCAACAAATGCACCAAGACCTGCTATAAACATTCCAACTTCAGGTACTATTGTAAATATTTCATTTGCTCTAATAACCAAATATACTCCCGCTGTAACCATGGTTGCAGCGTGAATTAGTGCAGAAACTGGAGTTGGACCTTCCATCGCATTTGCAAGCCATTGATTGAATGGAAACTGAGCTGATTTCCCCATTGCTCCAATAAATAAGAATATAGCAATTGCAACAATTGTAGTTGTACTTAAGCTTCCAATATTTGCAAACACTTCATCATATTGAAAAGTTCCAAGATTCCAATAAATTATAAATATACCAACAAGCATTCCAAGGTCGGCTACTCTATTTGTAATAAAAGCTTCATTCGCTGCAAATGCAGGTGATATTGAAGAGTGTGGAGATAATGTTGAAAATGGTGAATTATGAATATCTTTAACAAGAGGCTTGTCACCTTTATGATACCAAAAACCAATCAATAACCAAGAACAAAGACCAACACCTTCCCAACCTATAAATAGACCCAAAAAGTTATCACTCATAACCAAAATCATCATTGAAAAAACGAATGCAGAAAGATATGAGAAAAATCTATTGAAACTTCGGTCATGATCCATATATCCAATAGAATGGATATGAACCATAGTTGATACAATTGTAACAACAACCATCATAACAGCACTTACTTGGTCAACAATAAAACCAAATGGTACATCAACGCCACCAATTACAATCCAATCCAACATTCTAACATGAACAACATTACCAGTCATCGTCCAGAAAAGTAAAATCAATGAAGCAATCATTGATAAACCTAGCATTGTTGATGTGAACAATCCTGTAATTAGTTTTTTTGGAGTATTACCATACATTGCCGCAAATAGTGATCCTACTAGTGGAGCAAATAAAGCTATATATAAAAGTTTTTCCATAAATTAGCCCCCCATACTTTGTAAATTATCTAAACTTAGTGAATTTTTTCGTTTATATGTTAATATCAATAAACCAAGTCCGATTGCAACTTCACTAGCAGCTACTGCTATAATAAAAAATGCAAACATCTGACCACTTAAGTCTCCGTGAAACTTAGATATAGCAGCTAAACCTATGTTTACCGCATTTAACATAATCTCAGATGCAAAAAACAACATCAAAAGATTTTTTCTTCTAATTACCCCTATTAGTCCTATACAAAAAAGTATTGCACTAAGTATCAAATAATCATTTAATATCATTTTTTATCCTTTGCAATCTCGTCATTAGTACTCAATTTGTCGATTTCTTCTTCGCTTAATTGTGTGATTGAAACATCCATTTTTTTACCAGCTAGTATAATACCACCAATCATTGCAACAAGTAACATAACAGCAGCTAGTTCAAATGGTACTAAATATTTTGTAAATAAAACCATCCCCACATCTTTGACATTGCTACCATATTCTGGTGACATTGGATGAGATGCTATGATAGAACCACTTACAATTGGAACTGCAAAAATTACAACTACAAGTAAAGCTATACCGCCACTTAGTAAAAATACTAATTTTGGGTGTTTTATATCTTCTTTTACATCTGCAATAGTATCAAAAAACATCATACCAAAAGCATATAGTGCCATAACTGCACCTGTATAAACAACGATTTGTACTACACCTAAAAATTCTGCATCTAGCAAAAAGTAAAATGCTGATATAAAAATCATACCAGCTGCTAATGAACTAAGTGCATAAAGTGCGTTATTAGTCATAACAGTTGTAGTAAACATTGCAATTGTTAAAAAAGCAAATAGATAAAATGCTATTATTTCCATTCTCTCTCCTTAATATGCTAGTGGTGTTTTTTGGATTTTATCATCAGCGTCATCTGATGGTGCTCCAAAACCAGGGTATTCTTTTTGATCTTTTAAGAAATCAAGAGGAGTTAATAAATCATCTTTTAATACAAAATGAGCTCTTTGTTCACTTGCATTTTCATATCTTCCACCGTGAACAATAGCAAGTTCTGGACAAACTTCAGCACAATATCCACAAAATATACATCTACCAAGGTTGATAGTATATTCACTCACTTCTTTTCTTGAATTTTCATCAATTTTAGTATCCATTCTAATACAATTTGCTATACAAATTTTTTCACAAAGTCCACAACCTATACATCTATTGTTACCACTTTCTAACAATCCTAAGATTTTATGAACAGCTCTATATCTTGGACTTATTGGCAATTTCTCAATTGGATATCTAATAGTATGCATTTGATTTTTGAATAATGCATCAATCATATTATTGAATGTAATTTTTAATCCACCAAAAAGCTCAGTTTTTAGAGTTCTACTCATTACTTGCTTGAATTCTTTCCAGCCAGTATCAGGATATTTACCATCATGTACTGTTATATAACCATCAGATTCAACAGTTTGAGTTATTTCTTTTTCTTCTATATGTGTACCCATGATAGCTCCTATAACATTATTACTACGCCAGTAACTATTATATTAATTACAGCGATTGGCATTAATACTTTCCAACATAACCACATCAATTGATCTGGTCTAACATGAGGCCAAGAAGCTCTTGTCCACAAGAAGAAAAATATTAAAAGCATTACTTTAAGTATTATTGCAATACCACCTGGGATAAACCATAAATCATTGAACCCACCCAAAAATATAATAGCAGCTAAAAATGAAATAGTAAAAAGGTTCGCATACTCACCAATAAAAAACATACCCCATCTCATACCAGAATACTCAGTAGCATAACCAGCGATTATTTCAGCTTCATGTTCTAGTAAGTCAAAAGGTGTTCTATTCGTTTCAGCAAAACCAGCTATTAAAAATAGTATAAATGCTACTGGTTGCGTCCAAATTAACCAATCAGTTAATCCTCCAGTTTGATAATTGTTGATATCTATTAGTGATAAACTTCCTATTAACATCAAAGGAGCTAATATTGAAAGACCAGTAACTATCTCATAACTAAGAAGTTGGATAGCAGTTCTTGCCCCTCCAAGTAATGCCCATTTGTTACCACTTGCCATACCAGCTAATAACGGTCCATAAAGTCCAGTTGCCATAACACCTAGAACAAACAATAAACCGACATTTACATCACTTATGATTGGTGTAACTGTGTGGTTACCTATTGTAAACTCTGGCAAAAATGGAATAGCACTCATTGCTATAAAAGCTGTTGCTGCTGTTATAACAGGGGCTATCATAAAAATTGGTTTATTAGCATTTTGTGGTACAAAATCTTCTTTTGTAAAAAGTTTTATACCATCACACAAAACTTGTAGTAGTCCAGCAGGTCCTACATGAACAGGTCCAAGTCTTCTTTGCATAAATGCTAAAACTTTTCTTTCAAAATAAGTTGTAAACCCAGCAAGAGCAGAAAAAACCAGTAAAACTACAAGAATTTTAACTATAGTTTCTAAAAAATATATCGGATCCATTTTACACCTCTACTTTTTGGATAGCTGCAGTATTGTATCTTGACTCACCAAACAGCTTACATGTTTTTGTATTTTTATCAAATGTTGGGATATAGCAAATATCTCCATTTAGTTGTTTGTCTATAACAACTTCTAAAGTAATGCTAGTACCATTTGATTCTATTTTTACCATATCATTTTCACCTAAACCTAAATTTTCAGCTCTAGATGCACTCATATAACAACCCATTTTTTCCTTGATTTGAGGAGAAATGGCAGTAAATTCATTGAATTGATTGATTGGATTTGCTTTATAAATCAAATTGCCTTCTAATTGAGTCGCCTCAATTTTTTCAACTTGCGTATTATAACTTATATCACTACTTCTTAGTAAATATCCTCTGTTTTCTTTGAAATCATTTGAAAAATAGTTACTTAAAGAGTCAAAATGGATGTTTTTATACCCTTTTTCGATAGGTAACTCACTTGTATAATCAATAGTTAGTTCACTATCAAGTCCAAGAGCATTTGCTATATTATTTAAAGTATAGCCATTATACACTAATGCAGAGTTTGTTGGCACTACACGCTTATCTATATTTGTAAAAGTACCTTCTTGTTGAATAAGGGTAGGCATATCCATATCCCCATCACCTAAACTACTAAGTGTAAAATCACCTGACTTATTGTATCCAATTACAAAATTCCCAGCTTCACTATCTAAATCACAAATCAAACTTACACCTAAAGTATTGGTTTGAGTTGGGATGATAACTACTTTAAATTCTGTATATCTTTGGATTAGACCAGCAAGACGAGCTAGGTTTTGACTTCTTGGATGGTGTATCAAGTCTTCACCAATTATCAAACTAAATGTATCTTTTTTATCAAGCATTGCTGAAATTGTATTAAGGATTGATTCTTCAACTCCTATAATATCAAGAAGTTTTGAATATTGATACTCTGTAATAGTTTCTACTTTTTTAGGAACTATTTTTTCTACCTCTTTTTTCTCACCAGTTTCTTCATCTTCTACTATTTCGATAATAGTTTCTTTGATAGTTTCAACAGTTTTTTTATTTCTAATCTCTTTTTGAGAATTTAGATACTCTTGAACTTCATTTGGCAATTCTTTCCCAAATAAATCAAGGATTAGGTATAAAATAGCCTCTTCTGAAAGTGGATTGTTTTGGATTACTTCTATTGTTTTACCTTTTTTACCAAAGTTTTCAACAGTTATATCTTCCATTGGATGGAAATACAATCCAGCACCTTTATTGATGCTAATAGAGTTATTAAACGCATATCTTATACTTGGAGCATCTGATTTGAAGTAGCTTCCTACGCTTATGATGAAGTTACTGTTGTGGATATCTTCTAGTGAGCCATTGTATAGGCTTGTTCCACTTGTTTGGGAGTATGCTTTTAGGAAGTTTTGGTATCTTAAAGCATCATTATTAATTAATTTGTATTCAAATTTTTCTTTGAGTTTTTGTAAAATCAAAGCTTCTTCATTTGTGATAAAAGAGCTAAATTTAATAGTATCAGCTTTTTTGAAATTCTCAATAGCTTTTGCAAAAATTGCCTCATCTTTTGAAGATGTTGTATTTGCATACTCAAATCCAAATCTAGCAGCTCCACTTAAACTTACATAGTGTGAATCATTTGTAACTCTATAAATTTTTTTAGATTTATTGTTTACTATAGATTCATGTTTTGTTTCATAATACATCAAGCTACAATCACTACTGTGTGGATTTGAAGCTGGTATTCTTGTAAGTTCCCATGAATTTGATTTGTATTGGAAGTCATTGCTAACTAATGCACCAACTGGACAAACAGAAATACACTCACCACAATCTATACATTTGTCTTCTTCAAAACCAATAAGTGATTTGTTTAGCTTATTCCACATAGCATACGCATCTTTTGGCATTGTTTCTTTGTATGATTTATCAAGGTCATCGCCACCTCTTTTTACAGTTCCAAGGGCATTTGAGCCTATCATATCTTTACATACTGTCACACACTTTTCACATACTATACATAGACCTGGGTCATATTTCATAACACCCCAAGTTTGTGCTACTCTATGAGTATCTTTTATAGCGTAGTTTTGGCTATCTACACCCATATAAAGAGTATAGTTTTGTAGCTCACACTCTCCACTTTGGTCACAAACACCACACTGAAGAGGATGATTTACATCATAAACTTCCATAATAGCTCTTCGTTCACTCTCTATATTGTCTGTAGTAGTTATTACTTCCATACCATCTTTTACTTTGGCATTACAAGAATACACTTGCTTACCATCAGCTTCAACTAAACAAAGTCTACAAGCTAGCGTTGGTGAACATCTTGTTAGATAACAAATAGCAGGAACAAATATACCATTTGCTCTAGCTACATTCAAAATGAATTCACCCTCTTTTGCTTTACAAACTTTACCGTCAATTGTTAATGTTATTAAGTTACTCATTGTACATCAACCTTTTGTATTTTTACTTTTTTATATCTATAACCTTTTAAGATATCATTGCCTAAATCAAGGTCATAAATTGGCAATAAAGCGATTGTACCTTTTAAGCTACTATCAACTTTAAAAATTTTTCTTATTGTACTATTATTAATGTTAATAATAATTTCATCACCACTTGAAATCTTGGCAGATTTTGCAAATGAATCACTTCCTTTTATAAAACTCTCTTTAGCTGTGAGTTTTGTAATGGCAGTTGCATTATTGAATTGTTGTAAAGGATTACAGTTATAAACTACACTTCCATCAAACGCATCAATTGATGATATCTCATCTAAAGTATCATTTGTATCCATATCAATAGATGTAAGCTCATATCCTCTATATTCAATTCCAGTATTATCAAAATAGTCCTTTAAAGAATCAAATTTAACATCTTGAAAGCCTTTTGAAACTGGAAGTTGTGAAGTATAATCTATTGTATATTTTACTTCATTACTCAAAAGAACATTTGCAATATCATTTAGACAATACCCATCAAAATTTAGAGCTACATTTATAGGTAGAACTTTTTTATTGATGTTTGTCAAAGTTCCCTCTTGTTGGTTTAAAGCAGGAGTATTGAAATCCCCTTTTCCATCAGAGCTTATTACATAATCCCCATAAGAGTTATACCCAACTATATTTTCATCACCTATATCGTGATCTAGCTCACAAATTAAGCTAACCCCTAGTGTATTTGTTTGTGAAGGGATTATTAAGACTTTGAAATCTGTATATTTTTCAAATAACCCAACAAGCTTTGCAATATTTGCTCCTTGCGAGTGGTTGAATAAATCTTCACCAATTATCAATACAGGAGCATGTTTTTTGCTCTTTTTAGTATATAAATCTTCAACTTCTTCTTCACCAAAATTTGATTCAGCACTAATATAACCAATATCTAAATCATCTAAAAATGATGATATTGATTCAGGTGCATTTGAAATAAACTTTTGTGCTAAAAGTGCCATGATTCCTTCTTCTGAACCTGCTTCATACTTCACATATTTTGTATAAATTGATTTCAATGAATCATCAGCAATTGGGTGCATATATATAACTTCCGCACGATTTGTTTTATTTGCTTGATTTAATGCAAACTTAACCATTGGATTATCATGATTTACCATACTTCCAAGAACTAATACATAATCACTTTTTTTCACATCATCTAAAGTTGCACTATATAGTGATTTGCCACTTATTGATGAGTAGTTTTTCATAAAGTTAGAGAAATTTCTTGCATCTTCATTGTATAGCTTAATTCCCAGTTTGGTTTTGAGTTTTTGTAATATCAAAGCCTCTTCGTTTGTGATATAAGAGCTAAATCTGATAGCTTTTGAGGATTTGATACTTTCAATAGCTTTGGTTAAATCTTCTTTTGAAGATGTAAGTTTGTTTTCAAAATCAAATCCAAATCTTCCAGCTCCACACAAAGATGAAAACTCAAAATCATTTTTTACTCTTACTATTTTTTGTTCACCTAGTTGTAATGTACCATTATGTTTTACTTCATAGCTTAGGCTACATCCACTGCTACAATGGGCGCAACTTGAAGGAACTTTCTTAACTTCCCAAGCATTTGATGTATATTTATATCCATTTGATACCAAAGCACCAACAGGACAAACAGATATACATTCACCACATTGTTGGCATTTAGAAAGTTTTATATCAATTTCTGATTTATATCCACCTGGTTTTACATAAAGTGCATTTGAGCCTACTATTTCATTACAAACTCTTACACATTTCTCACACAAAATACAAAGATATGGGTCATATCCTAATATTCCCCATTTTTTAGATCTTCTTTTTTGTTCAATTGCACTGAATTGTTGAGATGATACACTAAATTCTAATGTTTTATTTTGTAAATCACACTCACCACTTTTATCACAAACTCCACATTGTAATGGATGGTTTACATCATAAAGTTTCATGATATTTTGACGATGTTTGTGTAGCTCGGATGAATTTGTAGTGATATTTGCACCATCAACTGCTTTTGCTTGACAGCTTAGTACAAATCCATTATTTCCCTCAACTTCAACAACACACATCCTACAGCTTCCAATAGGAGAAACTTTTGATAAATAACACATAGTTGGTATATAAATACCATTTTTTCTTGCTATTTGTAAAATCGTTTCACCAAAGATACCCTTGCACGACTTTCCATCTATTGTGATGGTCAGTTCTTTTCCAAAATGTACTAAACTTTTCCTCATACTGCCACCATCCCGATGTAATAACATCTCATACATCTCTCAGCTTCCATTTGAGCTTCTTGTGCTGTAAAGCCAAGATTTACTTCAAGGTTATTGTATTTTCTTGTATCAACACCAAGTTTTTCACTCTCAGCTCTTGGAATACCTTTCATCCAACCTTTGATTTGCTCTTTTTTGTTGTAAGCACCTAGTTTTCTTGTGTGGTCTTCCATAATTTCAGCGTCAGTTAAACTAACTTTTCCATCATAGATATATCTGCTTATTACACTAGCAGCTCTTTTTGCTTGACCTACTGCATTTACAATTGTCATTGGACCATATTCACAATCTCCTGCAGCAAAAAGTCCATCACGGCTTGTCATATAGTCTTTGCCATTTGTAAGAAGTGTACTCCAAGATGTAAGTTTAATTTCCCATTCAGGTGGTAAAAGTTGTAAATCTGCACTTTGTGAAACGGCAGGCACTACAAAATCACATTCAAGCTCAAATTCTCCACCTTCAATTTTTTCTAAAACTGGTCTTCCCCCATTTGGGTCTGGTTTTAGCTCATATCTATCTACAAGTAAGCTTGTAATTTTTTCACCATCATCTATAATTTTATTGATTGCTGAGTGGAATATAAATTCAACTCCCTCTTCAACAGCTTCTGTATATTCTTCTAAAGTAGTATTGTTTATGATAGTTTTTTCATCTCTTCTATAAAGCATAACTACTTTTTTGGCATTTGCTCTAATAGAACATCTCACAACATCCATAGAAGTAAATCCACCACCAACACAAACTACAGTTTTCCCAGTCAAATCAGTTGGAATTCCGATGCGATATTTTTCCCATAGGTTGATTTGGTCAAGCATATCAATAGCTCCCCAGTATCCACCCATTTTTTTGTTTTCGTTGTCACATCCGATTCTTTTTGATAATCTTGTACCAAAAGCTAACATTGTTGCATCATACTCTTCGTCTATCTCTTTGAGTCTATCTGCATTTACTCTGTGATTTCTTATAATATCAACAGATGGCAAAGATTCTACTAGTTCTATATCTTTATTGTATTTTTCTATTGGCATACGATATTGTGGTACGCCAACTGCTACCTCACCACCAAGAACTGGTAATTCTTCAAAAATATCAACTTTGATACCATCAAGTCCAAGATAATACGCAACAGTAAGTCCTGCAGGTCCTGCACCTATAATTGCCACTTTTTTGCCATCATTTCGAGGTTTTTTAGGTTTTGTTGGATGAAACCACTCTAATTCATGGTCTGTTTCAAAGTCAGCTCCAATTCTTTTTAGCTCCATAATAGCTATTGGCTCATCAAGATTTCCTCTACGACATGCTTTTTCACAAGGATGAGGGCAAACTCTCCCACATGTATGAGCTAAAGGCATAGTTTTTCTTGTGCTACTTAATGCTTGATCAAACAACCCATCTCTAACACCTTCAATATATGCAGGAATATCAACATGAGCTGGACACATATCCATACA
The DNA here is from genome assembly GCA_023229945.1 of Arcobacteraceae bacterium. Classification (GTDB taxonomy): domain Bacteria; phylum Campylobacterota; class Campylobacteria; order Campylobacterales; family Arcobacteraceae; genus UBA6211. Next base: position 52,725 of record JALNYH010000013.1, read on the forward strand.
TGGTGCTGTGATATTAGCTATATATTTATCATTGTCACTCTCATACCAAGGTGATTTTTGTTTTTTATTAATACACTCTAAAAACTCTTTTTCAAAGTACTGCATCATTCCAAGTAATGGAGTAGGGACTGTTTTGCCTATTTCACACTTACTAGTTTGTTGCATAGTTGATGATATTTCTTTTAGATGAGTAATGTCTGATAAATTTCCTTCACCTCTGCCTATTTTGTCAAACAAATCATATAGTATTCTTCCACCCCATCTTCCAGGTGCACATCTACCA
>JALNYH010000032.1 GCA_023229945.1 Arcobacteraceae bacterium
AACGGTACCGAATTTATTAGCTATGGCGTCTAATTTGTCTTCATCTCTAATTAATGTTTGTACTAATGCAGCAGTTACTGGTTTGTCTATATCCCAAGATCCTTTTTGAATAAGACCTATTTCTTCCTTTGGTATATTTACAAATTGTTGAATTCTATCTACAAATTGATTTAGTAGTTGTTTAGTATGTGTTATCCATAAACAAGTTTGATTACACATTACGAGTAAAGAGATACCCATAATAGTCTTTCCACTACCTGCTGGTGCAACTAATAATCCGTCTGCATAAGTAGAAATATTAGATAAAGCATTTAGTTGATAATCCCTTAATTTTATTGAATGGTCATAACTAGTTGTAAAGGGTACTATAGATCTATAATCATTTATACTTAGTTTTATACCTAAATCTTCTGCTACTATACAAAGTCTATGGAGATATCCCCTTGGTAGATAAATACCTCCATTTTTATCAACTTCAAAATTAACAATTACAGGTTTAATACCATAAAGAAGCCTGCCAGCTTTTTTAGCCTCTTCATACATTGGATTTTTGTGTGTAAGTTCAGCACTAATAATTTGTAGTAGGTATTCTTCTATTTTTGGTATATGTATTGTATTTGCTATATTTATAATCATTATTTATAAATTTCTTTTAAGAATACACCTTCTATAGTCTGCCAGAAACTAAAACCATCAATTTTATAGCCACACACATATTCTGCAGCTGCTGATAGTGTTTTAAATATCTTATCTCCAATTACATACTCGCCTTTTTCATTTACAATAAGTATGTAAGGATAACTAGTTGTTTTTGTGTACCCAATATAAAAAGTATTAGTAGGGATGCCTTCTTTGTTTATGACGGCTCCAGAATTATTATCTTTTTTTAGTAAGATACTTTTATCTTTTTTTTCATTTTCTTTTCTTATCAAAAATAGCATTTTAGAAACTGCATCAAGTGCTACCTTTAATTCTTTTACTTCTTCTTCTAAAGTTGTTGGTACTTTTTGTGAAATTTGTATATCTTCTTTCTTTAAACTAAATTCTGCCATATATGCCTTTACTATATAGAAGTATAATTACAAAGCTACGAGGAGTACTATATTAGTACTCCTCGTAACTTTACCATCAACAAATAGCTACTGATTATCCAGGGAAGTTACCGTTAGGAAAACGATTTCCTCCACCTTGACCTTGGTTGGCAGTCTCAGGGTCATACATGGTCTTTGATCCAAGCTTAATAAGTGTTACTATTAAACCACAACCTCCGTCCCAAGACTTTAAGTAGCCTTCTACATAAAGCTGTCGTTCGTCTGCAACATATTGTTGTACAGTATTGACAATTCTTTCAGTATTACTGAGACACGGCACTATGCACTCAGTATCTCCCCATTTTCCATCAGGCTTCAACTCTGGTACTAACGTAAGAAGTTGGAATGTAACCCAACCACCATTTACAACAGGATTTCCTACTACTCTTCCCTGCTGCATACATCTATTAAACGACAAACCAATACTTTTAGCCATAACTTATTCTCCTTTGTACATGTTAAATTTCTTGCTGTTGATAGGAAGCATACTGTTAGCTAAACTATTAGCTAAAGCATCACAATACTTCCGCAACTCAACGTCTTTAATGGAATTTAAAACCTTTTCATACTCTCTTACATCTGCTGGTTTAGTCTCCATAATCTTTTTGAAGATTTTACTTGGGATATCCACAACATCATAGTTTATAAGATTCATCACAAGCTTACACCCATCTAAAGTGGAGCGGCTTGTGAAGTACAAGACGTTGTTTGCCTTTACTATTTTGTTGATGATATTACTCCCTCCTTTTTCTTGTATCATGGTATGATATGCTTTCAAATCCGCTACACCAAGTTCTTTAGCCTTCTTTTTGATTTGCAAACACACTAACCTAGATACTTCAGGGTCAAATCCCTCTGCTACCAAAGATTGTTCGTCGGCAGTGCAAACCGCCTCAGTTACAACTTTATGCAGTGACTTAACACCATGTTTTTGTTTGAATACAGAATTGGCCACTGTATCCATGAAGACCTCAATACCACATTCTAGTCTTTGATTGCCTGCATATTCTGAATTCTCCATAATTCTTAAAAGATTATATGCAAGTGCAACTACAGGTCCTGTATTACTTTTTACTCCTGTAAGCTTACTTACAATTTCAGCATGGGTATCAGCAGTTAGAGGGTCAAAAGGCTTAATACCATAATCACCAAGACGCATCTCAAGCACACGAGGAGTTCCCATCTTTTTGTTATAGTACTGTATCTTCTCATAACAATACTGATTGGGAAACTTAAACTCTTTATGAAGTGCTTTCTTTGCTTCACGAGTATGAAAAGAAGCTATATACAACACATCGCCGTCAAAATCTAACGACAATGATCCTAAACTATTACCACTTGCTCTGACTGTAAATCGACACAGCTCGTCCGATGTTACTTGTACTTTTTGGGGCCTAATAGACATAAAACCTAAACAAGGAAATCTTTCAACAAGTACTACATCGCCGTCTTTTACTTTGAGTTGTTTTGCCATGTCTTTGTGAATTTCAATTGTGTTATGGGGCAACTCATTACTTAAAGTTGCAACACCTTTCGCAGAATTAGGATATCTTACGGACATACCATGAATACTAATTTCTCCAGATTTTGAACTTAATTTACTGGAGATTAGCGAAAAATATCCACTTACTGCTGAGTAGAATAGGGATATGTGGCTACCTACTGTTGGTTCAGCCATATATCGCTTACTCATAACAACTATTGTATTCAGAGCATTACCGATGTCATTAAGACCAATTAAACCGTTGTCATGTTTCCAGCACCTCCTCAAGTTACCATAGGGAACATATATGGTATCAAATACTATTTTGTATGCTACAGCTTTACCGTTCAATTCATTCGGGACTTCACAAGGAAATCCTTCAGCAAGTATAGCGTAGTCTGCGTCCAAAACTACCTGATATTTCATGGGGAGCTTAAGCAAGAAACCGTTTTCTTCCAAAGAACTATCGACAATAGAACCTTTTAAATCATCTTCTGTCAATAGAATACCAGTTTCTTGGTTGAGTGGTACAATATCATTTACGTTGCGTGTAATGTATTCAAGACTAGTATGGCCCGTCTTAAATTTAAGTATCTCAAGCAATTCACGCAAATCTTCAAATCCTTGTGCGTAAGATAAAATTTCTTTTTCTAAAGCATTGTCTTCTCCAAAGCGTGTAGATAATGCTCTAAATTCTATAGTAGAAAACTTCAGGCCACAATCCCTAAGTCCTCTAGCATTTGTAGAAATTGCAGCATTTGGTTTCCAGGTGGTGTCGTCAGCATCATGGGTTACTCCCCAAAATACTTTACCTGCTAAACAATTAAACTTACCAGCGTAAGTAATACACTCCCAAGTACCGTCTTCTCTGTGCCCAATACTTTTTAGCGCTGCCATAATAGACTCTTCAGTTGGCACTGCAGAATCAGGTACTACAACTGGTTGGTTATTGTTTAAAGTATTTAACAGCGCTTCCAACACCTGTGTATAATTCTTGCGCTTCATAACAGCTTTAGAAGACACAATTATGTCAATTTTCTGTTTTTCTCCAGTTACAGGATTTATAGCATAACCAAGGTCACGAAGACGGATTACTCCTTTATTAGCTGCCATATTAGTTAATTTAGTACCATCTTTTAAGTAACGCCTGTATTTAATAAGCACTACTTTTGTTGGAAAAAGAAGCCCTCCAACATTTGAGGTATCATCACTAATAGACACAACTTCTGCGGAGTCGCATTGCACTTTGAAAAGTTTCACCTTTTCATTTTTATTTACACACAGGGTATCTCCTGTATTAATAGCTTGGCCTACTTCTACGATTACCTCACCATAACAAATACATCGCTTCTCATATTCGATATATTTATCTTGGTGAGATATATCTACCATTAATTGATCTTCCCAAACATCTGGAATATCAACAAAGACCGTAAACAGGTTCCAACCTTTACGGGATAAGCCAGTTTCTGCTAGTTTTGCTGAAGTTTCTGACTGCACAAGAGGACATTCATCTCCTCGCATACCAAGAGTAGAGTACAAATTCCTCTGAGGATTATGGTATTTCACACCAAAAGGAGTTAATTTTCTAAGGTCATAATTAAGGATGTAGTTTTTATCTGCCAAACATCCATCAGATAAACCCAAAGAAGTCCAGCCATACTGATAATACTCTTTATTCTTTGCTACTTGATAGGCATGCTTTTCCTCAGGATTGATAATCGAATCAAATTCAGGATCTAGTATGATGATCCTTTTATTCATAATAAAAGAATTGTAGTCAGTTTCATGTAATGGAAGACCATGTACAATGAAATCTAACCTTTTCTGAATATTATGAAGTATCACCGAAGCTGTGTTATTTTCAAAAGCATACCTGATTTGTTGAATGGCTGTGATGTTGTTTTTGTAAAGATACGAAGGCAGCATGTGTACGGGATACCCAAAAATAATCTCATAAACAACATCCAAATATGAGAGCATCTGATTTTGTGCTTTCCAGAAATACATGCCTTCTGCTCTTTCTACACCATTAAGTATTAACAAAGAAACTCCGTTTTTGATGTAAGGAATAGGAAAAGACAAGATGTGTTCTACATCATTCCTATTCATCTTAAAGATAACTTGAGTATCTGTTCTTTCAGTGTACAATGAGGCTTTAAAAAGACTAGCATTAGCCTTAGTCAATACCCTAGAAGTAAATTGAGAAATAAAATTGCTTACTAGGACATCGAGTTTGGTAGAAGTCATCTGTTATCCTTTTTGCTAAGATTAAGAACTTTGTTTCCTTCTTGCAGAATGCAGGTCTTTAGTTGGTGCACGTTTTCTAGTACTCTGGTGTTTAACCTCCCATAAACTTTAATCATTTTTGAAAGTTCATACGATTTGAATAAATACCCCATAATATAAGTGTAGCTTCTCAAGTAATCTATAGCTTTTGGTGCATTTAGCTTAACTATATTATGAAAAAGGTCTAATCTGTCCTCTAATAATTTTACAGTATTTAAAAATAGTATCAACTCTTTAAAGTTATCTTTGTTGTTGTATAAACAATCTAATATAAGTTTGTTTAGCAAGTTTTGTTTATGCGTTAAAACTTTTGAATCTGTTATAGACATGTACTTATAAAAAAAATACAATACTCTAGAATTTATTAAATTTATTAAATTATTTACATTATTTATTAAGTATTTTTTATCATTAACCCCTCTAGTAACACTTCTCATGAAAGGTTTATATACTGGATTAGATAATAAACTTGTGATTTTTGCACAAAATTTATTTTCTGAGTCAAAAATATTTGTATCATTTACTGGACTAACTGTTAAGTAAATTAGATTCTTATCTAATTTTTTTATTTTTAGGTAAGCGCGAGTCCTATTTTTAAGTAAAGTATAGTTTATAGAGCTAGTCTCATTTGTAGGGACAGGTAAGATTATATTTACTTTTTTTCTTTCGAAACGATGTTTTAATTCATAACCGTATCTAAAAAAATATACGTCTGCTTGTGCTATAAAAAATAAAACGTCATTAAATAGTTCTGATAGTTGCATTTCTGGTTCAGTTATATAACCTAAACTTCCAACCCTAGGACCAGATTCTCTTACAACATTAGATCCAGTAACTACTATCTGTGTACTTGTGTAGAACATGGTTAGTCTCTTTTTTTAACAATTCTAGAATAGCTAGTGAGTCTTCTTTACTTCTAATATATAAATTAACTAGTTTTTTATATTTATCATCTATTTTTTTATCATCTATTTTTTGTCCTGTAAATATTGCTAAATTACCATTTATAGAAGAAAGTAATTGCAATGCAGGCTCTAAATTAGTAGCATAAGAGTCTCTAACAATATCTAGTCTACAAAATTGTTCGATATCGACAAGATATTTAAAATACTTTATTCTATTTTCTACTAATTCAAAATATTGGAATAAATGATTAGGAACCAACTCTTTTGAAAAGACCTCATCTCTAACCTTTTCTAGTTTTCTTTTTATATCTTTAACTAAAAAATGTTTAGTATAATTAAAATTCTCAAGAAAAGAAAATTTAGCAATAATGAAATAAACGAATTCTCTGCTATCAATATTCATTACATTATTTATCACAGATTTTGTATAAATAAAACTTACACCTCCATACATTGAAGTATCAACGTTTAACAACAGTAAGGGGGTCACGTGAAAACAAAAAGGATTCACTCTTTGTTTCCCTTCTTTACCTCTCCGCGTAATGAAAGTATTAATTCTATATATATGATCTTTTACTAAACTTACTTTATATATGTACCCTTTAGAAAAGTTATTTATACCAGAGTTATTTAAAATATCTGGTATAATAAATTGCTGTAAATTACTGATCCTATTAAATATCATAAATACTCACTGTTAAAAGATTAACCAATATGTCTACACTCTATATATAGAGGCTTATTATTTAAATCTATAAGTTCTAAATCTACTACTTTTTTCTTTTCTACATCAACGGCTGTAATAAAACTTAACTCTTGTGAAACAAATAGCTGTTTTTCACAGTTTTTACCTGAAGTTTTAAATACAAATCTATGATTTTTTATAGCCGCGCCTGCAGCTGCGATAGAATCTAGCGTTTTTGGTGAACAAGATAATAATTTTCTAACAAACTTTATAGGATCATTATATAACAAGTAAAATTGTTTTCTATCTATAAAACCTAGAGGAGTGCCTTCTAAAACAGTAGGTTGTTCGTTTCTGTAAGTTAAATAAAAAGTTGGTTTAAATGTTTTCTGCATTTTCAATTTCTTTATATATACTTATACTCCCTTCAATTAACGCCTCATCTACTAAAAGACTATCAAAAGTATAAAGAAGTTCTACTTCGTAACCATATAAAATATATAAATCTTCTATATCTTTTGGGTCAGATTCTAGAAACAATGAAGCGTCAAAATCTTCTTCAAAATCTTTGTCCATATCTACTACAGGATCTTCGTCATCATCATAAGGAAAAATCTCTGAATCTGTGGAAGTCAGAGTCATTACACTATTTTGTAGATGATTTAAATCCGTACATTTTACAATAAAACTATCTCTTTCAATTGTTGCATCGGGTACTATTAAAAATATATCAATACAGTCTTCTACATTTTCTGGTATGGCAAAGGCGGGTGCTAAAGTCCCATGAAGTAGACTTATATCTTTATAAGTTGTAGCTGGCTCTTTACTGAGATAAGCTTTTACTTCTTCTGCATCTGTAAATACTTTTAAATCGTTTTTACCTAATTCAGCTACATTTGATAGATACCCTAAAATATATACTACTTTTCCTATGTTGTTGTCTAATGCTTTCATTTTTTCCTCAAAAATTCTTGGGACTCTTGGCCCCAAGAATTTTATAAAAGTGAGTAAGTTTGCTTTATGCCGCAGCTGTAAGATAAGTCTTTCCAATGTACTTATTCTTAAATGCAATAGAAGATAGGGTTAGTAGGTCAATTACACCATTTTTATACCACCTGTATGCATCACTAATGGGTTTCATGTACTCTGGGTGATACTGTACTGCAAAAACTTTTTTATCTGGATAATAAATAGACTCTACTTCTTTACCTTCATAATCAATCTGTTCATCTTTATTACCGAAATAGTACTTTGAGTGCTTATACTTCGACCAACCAAGAATAAAGCCGTCTTCATTTGGAATACACATTTGATGGTGTGTTGAGGTAACTTCAAAATTATGCCCAGTACTGGTTTCAATTTTATGATTTACTGAATGTCCAGTTATATGGTGCATTAACCAACCACCACACATTACATTAAGAAATTGACTTCCTCTACAAATACCAGTCATAGAGATATCATTTTCAAGAGCGGTGACGAAAATACCTTCTTCTGCTAAGTCTCTGCCAATATTATAACTACAAAAATTTTTCGGAGAAGAATGATTATAAAAAGAAGGACAAACATCTTCTCCTCCAGTAAACATTACTAATTTAAAATCTCCAGGGTTGTTATTAAATTCTTTTACATTTGTGACTACTTCACCAAAATTAGAAGCAAGTGAAACATAAGAAGCATTTCCAGAAACTACAAGTACTTTATCACCCATTATAAATTATTCTCCACTCAAATCGGGTAGCTTTGTACCCATGTTTTGTTTTTCTGCAGTTTCTACTGCAACATCAATCACCGCTCGTTCTGGAATGATTCTCTTTACAGAAGAGCCCTCAAATTCAATAACGTAGAAACCTGTAGCGCCACGATATACTTTTGTGTACACACTACTAGTTTCAAAAAATTTAATATTGGAAATTTTTGGACTATCTACTACTTCACCTTCTTGAGAAATAATAGGTTTTTGTCCTAAAATAAAAGTATCAGGCACTTTTAAAGAAACTACATTTACGCTAATAGAAAGAATCTTCATGTTATAACTTCCATTCTCCATCTGAAATTAATTTAAACTTGGATACATCTTGGGCATATATGTATACTAAACACTCTTCTTCACCATCTTCTGTATTAACAATAATTTTTTGTTTATCATACAGATTATTTATGCATCCTTTAAAATTGAAACCTTCAATTCTATCTAAAGCTTCTTCTACAGTTTTTGCATTTGAATATACATGAACTTCGCCTTTTATTTCAGTATTCCCTGTAAGCACTAAACCTGGATAACTATTGAAGACGTTAAACATAGTACCTTTTGTTTTTCCTAGTTTATTACTTAATCTAAACTTATCGAAACGCTTGGCAAAATAACCACCTTGTTTTAACGTGCCGTATACAAAAACTTTAACTGTGTTCGTCGGCATACTTTACCCTTCTTATGTATACGCTTTTAATTTCAAAAGCTCTATTTTTATGTAATGCTATTGGAAGTACATACTTTGGTATAACACCGTTAGTATCTTCGTTTTTTACTTCCGGATGTTTATTCTTATACTCACGTAGCTCTGGTAAAGTCATTACAGAACTGTAAGTAACCCCATTCGGTGTTTCTACACGGATGAACCAAGAAGCCATAGTCAATGTACTATCAATATCAATTTCCTGTACCATTTGCATTACCTACAGCTACCTTTTTACCCAAAAAGAATGTTTGTAGAAGTGCCACATCCATAAGTTCTTCAGGATGCCATTGTACACCACGTAGTTCAACACCGCCTAGAAGAACATCTACTGCTTCAATGATGATAGATTCTTTAACACCAATCTTTGGTGTAGAAAAGTTTGTAATAGCTAAAGCCCGTAGTTTATTATCTGCATCTACATTAATATTAATATGCTGTGCGTCTAGACAAACTAGTGCTTGATGATGAATTGAATTTACATAAATAGCTTGATTATCTGCATTGACACCGTAAAGTAGTTTAACGTTTGCTTTAACACTATGAGTAGGCACATTCCTTGCCACACCACGACTGTTTACAAGATTATGATCATTTACATGTTGATAAAAACTGTGGTGTAGAGAATGTTTTTCGAAAATACGAAGAAATTCTCTTACAATTAGCTGAAACCCTCTACAGATGCCGAAAATTTTCTTATGCTGCCCAATAAAAAGGCCCATAAGGGTGCGTTCAAAGTTATCCTTTTCTGGAGAACAACCAGAACTTGCGATATTGTCTTCATCATAAAAAGTAGGTTCTAAGTCAACACCTCCTGGAAGTAACAAACCATCACACATATTTACGATTTCATCAAAATTATTGTATTTTGTGACAATAATGGGATTCAATCCAGCTGCAGACATGTACTCAAGATAAGCCGTATTGATTGAAGTACTGTCTTTGGCACCAAACATCGAGATTGCAATATTCATTTTATTCCTTTAGTTTGTGGCTGTAATTTGCCATTCTTTTTTGAAATCATACTTATTAATAGAAGCCTTACATTCCTTCAAAAAGTACTTAGAGTCTTCAGACATATAGTTGATAAGTACAGCATCAATTACTTTTTCTGCTGCTTCATAATCTCCTGTATTGATGATTTTTTGTATGGTATCTGCACCACCAAGTTTGTTGATGATCTCCTCATGATACTCTTCACGTACGGCCTTTAAGGCATCTGTTGTAAGAGAATCAATCAACATAACAAGATTTGGACTTTTAAGCCAAAAAGAAGAAAGTGTTCTATATTCTACTCCGTATTCTGTAGGACGATGTTCACCTGCTTTACCGTATAACTTCCTTCTACTAATACTACGTTCATCAGTATCAAGTACTACGCTGATAATTCCATGAAAAGCGTCACACATGCGTACCGTATATACTTTCCCATAAGGATCGTGGAGAAAGTCGTTGCCGTCTTCGCCTGTAGAACCAATATGGATATGAGCACCTGTACTACGAAGATTAGATCTTTCTGCATTTGGTTGTTCATTTTCACATAAGCGCCAAGCATCGAAACTTGGAGAACAACCGAAAGCTTGAGCTTGTGGAGTATTTAGCTGGTCCTCATCAAACTCTGCCGAAGCTGCCATATCGATTGTTAAATCCTTAGGAAGCATAGAGTGTAACTCATTGAATGTGTCACGAAGCTTATTGATAAAATCTTCTGCTGTTACACCAACGGGGCTAGCAAACTCGACAGCCACATTGTCTGTTTGAAGCCCTGCTCCAGTCTTCATAAGGAAAGGTTCTTCTTTTGAACCTGGGAAGTAGGTTTCAGCATTGATGTATTTTTCGCCTTTCTTTACGAAAAATTCAGGATCAGTTCCGATAGTATGTCGGGGATTCATTAGTTGTTCTCCAGATATTGTTTAATCTTTTTTTGAAGGTTTTTGTTAACGTACTTATCTTTTAATAAAGCATTTATACCAATACAAGTAGTATAAGCGGCACTTCCTACATTTCTCCCATAAGTAGCATACTCATTCTTAGTAACAAAAGCTTTTTCTTGTGGAAATACAAAAAGAGTTTTTGCACCAGCTAGTATTTTTATGATGTCGCTATGTTTATCAAAAAGGATATTTTCATGACCTATTGAATGTTTATCAATATTATGTTTTTTTACAGTATTCCATATGTCAATAATTACTTTATCATCAATATTTTTTGGTAAATTTTCTATATTTCCGTTAGCATACTCTATTTGAACATATGTTTTTGCTGCTCTAATAATTAAAGGGTACAAAGAAAGAAGAATAGGGCTTAATAACCAGTCTTTACTACCTGTAAATAACCAAGCAAAATTCGAGCATTTCCCTTCTTCTTGACATAATGCTGTTGATATTAAAGATGGTTTAATTCCTACTAATTTTTCGTAGTAGTTGATTACTTTTTTAGCAAAAAACAACTCACGCTTATGGTGGTGTAGTCTAGCTTCATCTAAACCCATACCTTGCACAAAAACTAATAGCCTTAACTTATTAGTATCAACTTTATGCATATTGATTTTGTTAGGAATGTATTTCTCAGAGTCCTCGTTATAAAGGCCTCTAAATTTATCTATAAGCTGTTCTCTACAACTAACGGGTGAATGACAAATAACTCTTTTATTTCCTACTGTTGTTATAAATGCAAATTCTAATTTATTTGGGTTATAAGAGTCAGTATAAAAATTACCACTTTTACTATTACCGTAAATAGTTATAATGTCCTTATCTGCTACTGAAACTGTAGCCCCATTTACTAATTTTTTAAATAATTCAATTCTAGTTTTATCTGCATATAAAGTACTTTTCTCATCTAACAAAGTAACGATACCAGTATAATTATGGAAATTATGTAAAGATATACTTTTATTAAGTAAAATAGGGTCATAATCATTTTTATCTAATTTTAGTACTTTTTTGTAATTAGCTAAAAAAACATCCAAGTTCTTATATATCCTATTTAAGTAGCTCAAGTCCCCAGAAATTGGTAAACCTTCTTTTTTTTGTTCAGTAATAAAATCTTCATAAACTTTTTTTAAATTTTGTATATTTTCATTATTTACTTCAAAGTCTAATTCAGCAAGTCTGAACAACAAAGTATATAAAGAAGTTAATACCTGTGAACGTAGCCATATTTTTGGCCCTGTAATAATAGCAGTATTTTTATCTACAAGAATATAGCTAGAATAATTTTCTTTAATTACAGACTCGTAGTAGTTAATGATTTTAATAGCTTTTATCACTGCTAGTTCTACATCTTTTTTAGGATCTTTATATAGTAAAGAAATGTTTTCCATATCAATAACTGGATCTATTTCACTATTATACTTAAATCCATAAATTGATATAGGGCTTTTTTGTAAGATACCTCTTATGACGTCATTTAGAAAGTCTCTACATTTTACATATTGCGTACACTGAACGTATTTGTCGTCATCAACCTTTTTTACGAAAGCAAAAATAGAAGTTGACTTCTGATAAATTTCTACTAAACTATTTTTATTAGGGTATTCTATAATTTCCATTTTATTATTTTATACAAGTATTGCATTGTGCAAAAGAGTTAAACAAACCACATTTATTTTTTAGCGAATTTTCACCAACAAAAATAAAATCCTCCATCTTTCCAAAAACCGAGTCTTTATGTTGATATGTAACCTTTTTTTTAATAAACCAACCACACTTTTCCAATGTGGCAATATCAGAAGTTAAGTCACATTTTCTAGGTGACATTAATTTAAGACTCTTAAAATAAGGCACGTATGTTACATTTAATACAATCATACTATAATTCCAATTTAGCAAGAACTTCTGTTACATTTGTTGCGTTTATTTTTTCTAATTTTGCTTTATGTTCAAATAATTGATTTATTATAACTGAATTTGTACTAAAGATTCTTAATTTTTTTTGTGAATACAAAAGTGCAAATTCTTTTAATTTTTTAATTGACTCATAGCATAATACTTCAAATAAACCCACATGATGTAGAAGTTGGCAGTATTGAGTAGGTTTAAATTCTTGTATTACTAAAAAATTATCATATTTTATGAGACGACCTTCAAGTATATTCTCTTCAAATAAAGTACTTTGTTTTACTTTTATGGTGAAATAAGACACTTTACTTATATTAGAAGCAGTCTCATCTATGTTTAGAATTATATCTACTTGATTTAAAAAGTAGTTTCTTTCTTCTGGTGTAAGTGAAAAATACATTAGCTTTTATGATATTCTAATCTTTTTAAGTGCTTCTTAGATAGTTCTTCTAAGTTAGTCAAAGGTACTCCACAAGATCTGCAAAGGAGGGCACTCATATTAAGCGTAACTAAAGCTTTATACTCATAGGTTGTAGTCAAATTTTTACAAGAACTACAACATACTAACACTTTATTTGTACTAGCAGGTTCTTTGTCAATCAAAACCGTTCTACTTTCCATCTAACTACTCCTTATATAAACAACAACAGTAGTACGTAACAAAAGACCTTTTACACCTTTCATATGCATCTTTAAACTCTGCTTCGATATATAAAGATCCAGTTATAACACTGTTTGATTTTAATTGCTCGTTTACACTTTCTCTAAAGTTGGTCAACTTTTTTGAAAATACTACACTATCAAATTTACCATAAATTCCAATAGAGTATACATGTTCAATGTCTTTAAGTACTTGGCCGGTTGTTACGTTAATGCCTGTAGGTAAAGACTTTATATAATTAGAACCAGCGATTAAGTGGTAGCCTTGTTTTAGGTACTGGTCCAACATGTTCAGATAGGCGGTTTGATTCGTTTCAATTAATAATATTTGTGCCATTTATTATTCCTCTAACTCGTCGAACAGGTCCTCATCTAGGTCATCATCTTCTAAGCCGCCGTAAAGAACTTTAGTAGAAATAATGTCTTTTGCTCTTCTTAGAGCTTCCCGTTCTTTAGATCTCTTACTGCCGGTACTTACAGGACTTTTAATCCTCTTTTCTTGTTTCCTTTCACCTTCTGAAAAACGTTTATTATTATCGTAGCGATTGCTATCGTTTTTTCCCATTATTTTATTTACACTCTCTAAGGTAATCGTTACTAAGCAAAACACCTATCAATCTAGGACAGTGTTTTTGTATACTATCTAAAATACTTGAAGACATTGGAATTTCTTTATTTTCTATCTTTATATTTTTTGTTATAGCCTCCAAGTCCTCAGATAAAGTTATTAACTCTATAATATTAAGATTTATAGCTTCACTTGTCCTAAACTTTCTCCCCTTCCAAGATATTTCTATATCTTTTTTATTTTGAAAAACTTCTACGAATTTAAAATGAAAAGAGTAACTAGACCCATTTGGATGAACAACATAAACAGATTCTTTATTTTTAGCAGCAACTAATTGCGGTGTTCCTACTAAATAATCCATAGCATCTGTCCATCCTCCAGGCATATCTTCTGGCTTTTCATAGCAAATTATAAATGACTTATCTGGTTCTAACTTTAAGAAGTCTCCATATTTCATATTATTTTTATATGTATTCTTTTAATTTTTTAATTTCTGGCCTTTTTGCTAGTTCATCATTACTGAGTTTTAACATCTTTGGTATAAAGCTGCTTTTAAGCTTGTTTGCGGGAATTTTAAATTTATCAGATTTAAGACTATCTATTGTATTATTTACTGTAAAAAATCCTTTTGTATTATTAAAAATAGAACCCTCTTTATCTAAAGCGCCTTTATTGTCTATAATCTTATAAATACCTGCAGCAATACCTAAGTCAATATTTTCTATATTAAAAATATTTTTAGGCTTCATATAATACGTGTTCACGTGTATAAAATGATGATTTATGTTATATACGTTAGTGTATGTAAAAAATACTAATGCCACTACAAAATTTATCTTATATGTACAACACATGCGTAAAACATTGAGTACATATGTAGGCTCTGCTGCTAGAAATCGAACCATACAAAGATAAATATATAACATATTCAAAGAATGAGCACTAGTATCAAAAACCACTGCTTCATTTTCTACGGCATCTTTAATGTTAAAATATTCTGGTAAAAGACTATGTTTTTTACAAAGTGTGTACCATTTTTTTATATGATCTTTTGTAATATCAAACTTGTCACTGGTGTAGAAATTAGGATAATAAATAATTCTATTACATCCTTTTAAAATAGGAGAATTTCCTCTTAGCCCTAACTCAATAGGCAGATTAGCAAAACAAGCTAAATTTGTATTTGTTATAAAACCTTTTTCTTTTTGTACGTTTAAGGCAAGTTTATTTATACGTGTCCCAATAGCTTCACTTGGAAAATTTATTCTATTTTTTTTATAGGTATTATCATCTTTATAAAGAAAGTATCTTACTGAACTATTACCATTAAATACGTTTTTTATAAATTTAGTATCGTTGATCATAGGCTGGAATTTTATTATCCTCAAATAATTTATATATTTTATTTGCATACAGCTTACTAGCTAAAGTATGTGTGCATGCTGCTACAATACCAAAACCGCTGTGATAGCTTATATACATATTGTCAGGCTTCTTTATCTCTGTCACTTCTGGTGGATAAATATCATTTAAAGTTAAATCTTTTATAATATTAGAATGATTTGCCATAAATAACTTAAACAAATCATGTTTAACTACAAAAGATAATACGTCATAATCTTGTTCTTTACTAGCATTTAATATGCCTAAAATATTAGCTTTAGTAATATTTTCTTTTGTAGTATATAGGGTCCTTATAAAAGCAATAAAACTATGAAGTAGTATAGGGGACTCTACATATATCTTATCAAAAGTTAGTAGAAAGGCTCTAATATCTTTTTGCTTTTTCAATAAAGTTACTTCTGAGATTAATGTTTGTTTAACCCCGCACTCTTTTTCAATTGCACTCAAATACTTTTTAACGCTATACAACCTCTTTTTAGCAGCTTCATCTGGAATTTTTAAGAATACTACTAATTGCAATTTACTGAAATCTTCTGCAAAAGCGTCTTTTCCAATATATAGCGGCTCTCCTACCTTTTTATTATGGATAAATGAAGCTATGGTTTCGTGTGTGTAGTCTTTACATCTTACTGGTTTGTGTAAAGCTTCAAATGTATCATCACTTACTTTCTTAACAAAACAATAAGAAGTAGTGTTAGGCCCATAAATAGGCTCTTCTGAAAACTGTAGTTTGAATTTATTCATTTCCTCTTTATATTAGTTTTATATTTAATGGTAATAGTTAGTAACCCCACCAAAACAAAATACCACTACTCCCCAACCACCAAAGTCTAGTTTAAATCAATATAAACTTTTTAAAAAAAATTAATT
>JALNYH010000005.1 GCA_023229945.1 Arcobacteraceae bacterium
AGCTAAAACAAAAGCAGATGAACATGCTGTGGAGATTTTAAAGGCTAAACTTGATAAGGAAGTTGTCAAAACTTATAAAAATTTAACAGATTATCAAAAATTAAAATTAGCTCGTCATCCAGATCGCCCTTATGCTCTTGATTATATTAGGGTATTGATGAAAGATGCTTATGAGATTCATGGGGATCGTCATTTTGCTGATGATACTGCTATTGTTTGTTACCTTGGATATATTGGTGATGAAAAAGTTATGGTTATCGGTGAGCAAAAAGGAAGAGGCACAAAAAACAAAATTATGAGAAATTTTGGTATGCCAAATCCTGAAGGGTATAGAAAAGCTCTTCGTGCTGCAAAAATGGCTGAGAAATTTGGCATTCCTATCTTAATGCTAGTAGATACTCCAGGTGCATATCCTGGAATTGGGGCAGAAGAGAGAAGTCAAAGTGAAGCGATTGCTAAAAATCTTTATGAACTAAGCGCTCTTGATACAATAACTATTTCTATTGTTATTGGTGAAGGTGGAAGTGGTGGTGCTTTGGCTATAGGGATTGCTGATAAGCTTGCTATGATGAGATATAGTATATTTTCTGTAATCTCACCTGAGGGGTGTTCGGCTATACTTTGGGATGATTCTACAAAAGTAGAAACAGCAACTGCAGCACTAAAAATAAGCTCTAATGACTTGTATGATTTGAAACTAATTGATGATATTATTGATGAGCCTTTGATAGGTGCTCATAGAGAAAAAGAAGAAGCTATTAAAGCTTTGGGTAATTATTTTTTGACTAGTGTGAAAGAATTGAGAAATCTTGACCCTCAAACTAGATATGATAAAAGATATGAAAAACTTATGTCACTAGGTAGTTTTGCTTAGTACTATATAGATGGAAAATTTTTTTATAATAATACTTCCCCTTTTGATAGGTTATGCTTTTGGTAAGGGGAAAGTTTTTGATGATAAAGCTCCTGTAATATTAAATCAGTTTATTATTTATATTGCTCTTCCTGCGTTGATTTTACTTAAAATTCCTACAATTTCCTTTTCTTCAGATATATTGATACCTATTGTTGTAGCATGGTTTGTTATGTCTCTTAGTGCTATTTTGATATTGGTAATATCAAAAATACTACAATTTTCAAAAGAGATTACTGGTAGTTTGATGCTTGTGGCAGTTTTGGGAAATACTTCTTTTTTGGGTATTCCTATGGTTACTTCATATCTAGGAAATGATGCTTTAGCTTATATTGTAATATATGACCAATTGGGTACTTTTTTGGCATTGGCAATTTATGGTACTTTGATAGTTAGTTTGTATACCAATACTTCGAAATTTAGTTTTAAAAATGTTGTTCAAAAAGTGATTACTTTTCCACCTTTTGTAGCACTTGTATTTGCTTTGATGTTGGCAGAATTTGAGTATCCAAGTGCTATAATCAAGACTTTTGAGATGTTGTCTTTGACTATAGTTCCATTGGCTCTAGTCTCTGTTGGGCTTCAACTTCAGCTTAGATTGCCTCAAAATACATTTGTACCTTTTAGTGTAGCTTTGATTACAAAGCTTATTTTTGCCCCTATTATAGCGGTCATTGTATGTAAAATATTTGGATATAGTGGATTTATAGCTGATGTTGCTATACTTGAAAGTGCTATGGGTCCTATGATTACAGCTGGAGTCGTAGCAAGTGTGGCAGGATTAGCTCCAAGACTTAGTGCTGCTATAGTTGGGTATGGGATACTTTTTTCTTTTGGTAGTGTTTATTTTATCAATTTGTTTTTTGTAGCTTAACTTTAGATTATGGATGGTTGTCTTATTTGATCCATCAAACCAATTCCTAACTATATTCTTTACCTATCTATATTTTTGATATATTTTATAATAATATCTTGGTATGAACATGGAATATTTAGGTTTAAATAGATATTTTTTATCAGTTGATGCAATAGTATTTAATGAATCAATAATATAAATATACTCAGTTAATGTGGTACATAAATTTTGATGATTTAAAAGTATAGTTAAGTTAATAGTTTTATTTCCCACATTAAAATTTATTATCAATAATATTAATTTTTTCTTCTTGTATTCTCTCTGAATGATTACAATTTGGATAATTTGAACATCCTAAGAATTCTCCAAATTGACCATTTCTTCTAATCATGTATCCATTGCATTTCACACACAAAGCTGATTCAAAATCACACTCATTGTTACTACATTGTGCAACTTTATTCTCTAAATTTTTTATTGTTTCACTTAAACATTGTGGGCAATAGTGTACATTATCAGTATATTTACATCTTGGATAATTGCAACAGCCGTAAAAATGTTTTTTTTTGTCTTCGTGTGTAGTGTTTTTTTTAAGAACTCCTGTTTTGCATTCTGGGCAATTTGTTAGTTTTATATTTGAGTCATTTATAAAATAAATCTCATTTTTGTAATTTCTAATGAGCTCTTCCATAAATACTGACTTACTATATTGGTTACTCACTAAAAATAATGCACTTTTTGTTCTTGTAAGAGCTACATAAAAAAGTCTTCTTTCTTCAGCATCTTCAAACTCATCCCCTGGAGGTACTACGATATCTAAAATCGGGTCATCTACAATTTTAGAAGGAAATCCAAATTTACCATTATCCAAATTTAATATGATGACATAATCAGCTTCGTTTCCTTTGGAACCATGAACTGATGATTTTTTTATCTTTAAAGTTGGATAGTGTTTAATCTTCAAGTTATCCAATAAAAAGTTATATCGAGCTAATATCATTACTGTTTTTTTATTCTCTTTCTCTTTTTTAATGATATGACTCAAGATTACCTCTAAATCTTTTTGGTTGTCTGCTGTTGACCAATATAACAATATACTAAATTTATTTAACTCTTGTGTCTTGATTGTTTTAATCTCTTTTTTTAATTGGTTCGGATTTTTTTGTATAAAATTTGATGCAATATCTGAAACTGTATTATTAAATCTAAATGTATAATCCAAAGCTACAGTTTTTGAAATACCAAATGTTTTTTCGAAATCTTGAATTATTTTAATATTACTTCCAGCAAATCTATTGATTGATTGCCAGTCATCTCCAACTGCTGTTATGGAAGTATTATTTAAAGGTAAAAGTGACTTTATCAACATAGCCCTAGTTGTAGAAATATCTTGAAACTCATCAATAAAGATATGTTTAAAGCCATGTTTATACTTGCCATTATCTATATTATTTAAAGCTTCAATAATCATATCATCAAAGTCAATGCAATTGTTTCTTTTTTGAAAATCTTGATATTCTTTGAAAATAAATTCAAATAAGTTGATAAATAGACTTGACCTTTCAATTTCTTTTGATTTTTCTTTAATATCTTCAATCGTATGTCTATTTGATTTAAAATGGCTTAAAAAAGTTATAAATAGTTTAGTGAACTTATTACTTTCTATATGTTCTTTTAAAAGCTCATAAATTTCAGCTTCGTTAGGTTCTCTAAATATCACATTGTGAGAAAGTAATTTTTCTTTTAGAAGAGGAAGGAGATTACCATCTGTAAATTCATAACTAAATGTTTCGACCATTATAGTTTGTTTTTCAGCGTGTAAATTTCTTTTCCACTCCATGCCTTCTAAATATTTATGATTATCTATGTATGGAGCGGTTCTACCGTTTCTATCTATACCAAAATGTTCAATATAAATTCCATAATCAGGTAGATATAAATCTGGTTTATATTGCCTTCTTTGAGTTGTCCAAGTTTTTATTTCATAAGGTTCTTCATACAAATATTTAATGCCATTGAGTGTTAAAAAATTGCATATTACTAACTCTTGATAGCTTTTTACAGTTTCTTCTTTTAGTGTTGTAAGATTTTCTCCTTCTTTGTCTCCCTTTATTTCAACTTTGTGTTTAAGAGTTTTCATATCAAAATCTTTTTGATAATCATAATATTCACCTAGACTGTTAAATGCTGATTCATTTTTATAAGGGATACTAAAATAAGCTATGAATTGAGTAAATTCTTTTAAAAATGTTCCCATAGAAGCAAGAAGTCTAAAAATAGTATCATTTATAAATTTGTTCATATTGTTTTGAGATTCTGTCATAGGACATAAATCAAACTTTTTAGACATGCTTTGAGCTATTATATTTAAACCAAAAGCGTGAAATGTTTTGATTTGAACATTAAGATTTTTTTTATCAAATCTTTCTTGTAATTCTTCTTGAGCATTTTTATTAAACGCTAGTATAAGAATTTCATTTGGATGTAAAACTTTTTTTTGAATTAAGTAACATACTTTTGCAACAACAACACTTGTTTTCCCTGAACCTGCCCCTGCTAATATTAAATTATTATTTTCATTTACTAAAACAGCTTCTTGTTGTTTTTTTGTTAAAGGTTTTGATTCAATTGTATCAAAGAAAATTTTTTCATCAATCATTTTGTTTCTTACAAATGATGTATTTTTATTTTTTACCCATAATATATCATCATTATAAAACAATATAACTTCTTGAATAAAGTTTTTTATTTTTTGATGAGTTATAAACTCACATTGATTATTGGTAATGCTCTTTAACTCATGTTTTAAATCGTTTCTGGTATAGTCATTGATATATCTAGATTTTGATAGTTGAATAATTTTTGTTTGAAAAATTGTAAGAGTATTTTTAAACAATTCAAGTTTTATTGCAAATTCATTTTCTAGATTTAAAATATATATTTTATAATGTTCAATTTTTTGAGTATTTTTATTTTTTTCAATTTGTTCAGCACTAATTATTTGTTTAATATTTGAAATGTTTTGTTTTTTTGATTTTAAAATATCTTGTAATTTTTGTGTTTCTATATTGAAAGTTTCCAATTTAGACAAGTAATCTTTCTCATAGTTTTTTATTCCAAAACTAAACAATTTAATAAGTATTTGAAAAATATTAGGTTGGAATTTTATTGGTAGTTGATTTATTTTATCCTTATAATCAGCTATTTTTAAAACTATGTTAGTGCTTTCTTGTTCAATAGAACTGATATCGTCTTTCAATTTTGTAATTTTTATTACACTATCATTAATGGCATTTTCTAACTTTTGTATTTGAGTATTGTGTTGCTCAATTTGTTTTTGTAAGTGTTTCAAATTTTAATATTCCTATATTTTTATTATGTATGCTTACAAAAACTGTACATTCGATAATTATATTCAAACCACTAATGATATTGTAGTTTGAATTTACACTATTTAAAAAAGATTGTTAGTGTTTTTGTTTTATCTTGAAAGTTTATAATTTCAATTGCATACAAATCTTTCTTTTAAAATGATTTAATCACAAGTTTATAATTTTACATACAATTTTAAGAATCAAATAAAATAATATCTAATCATAACTTAATAGTATGCAAATTTTAAACATAAGTGCAATTTCATAGCATTGTTGGAAAGGAAGGTAACTATAAAATAATAATTGTTTTATAATTACAAATTACTTCTAATTATCTTAGCTATTGATAGCAGATATTTTAAATTTCTCAACTAATTATTCAATGAAAACTGTAAAAGTACCTTTTGATGTTTAAATCGATTTTTACTGAAAGGATTAGGTATAAAGTAACAGACTCTTTATTAGTTAAAAATGTAGCTTAATTGTAACCTATTTTATCTATCATTTCTTTATGAAAAAAGATAAAGTATATGTAATAGACACCAATATAATTTTGCAGAATTTGCAAAATATTCAGAATTTGAGTGATAATGGCTCAAATATAGTTGTAATACCTGAAACGGTTTTACTTGAACTTGAGGATAAAAAGAAACTTACTAATGAACTTGGATTTTATTCAAGGGAATTTGCTAGATTTTTGGCATCTACTAAGATAAAAGAGATAGACTTAAAGGCTAATTATAAGGTTGTCAAGCTTTATAAAGATGATATAATAATCCACATAATCTCAAAAGATAAATACGATACCCAAATAGAACAACACCATATTTCAGAAAGCAATGATAAGCGAATAATAGAAACTGCTGAAGTTGCAAAAGAGTATTATCGTGGTAAGAAGGTGATATTTTTATCTATAGATATCTATGCTAGAACTTTTGCACTATTTAAAAATCTAAAAACACAAACACTAAATGATGATAAAAGTGAAGTTCCTGATTTTGAGTTTGTAAAGACTATCAATCTTGAATCTATATATTTTAATAGGCTAAACTTTCAATCCATAAAAGAGCTAGACCCAAGCCATAGTCCTGAGAATTTTTCTTATTGTTTTGACTCTAGTGATGGTAATAGTATGTATGGAATAGTCGCTGGTGAGAGGATCATGATAGTAGAAGATAGTGACTTTAATCCACTTTGTGTCAAGCCTGCAAATCTAAAACAAAAGTTTTTTGTAAAAGCTATTATTGAAAATGTATATAACTTGCTTGTGATTGATGCAAAGGCTGGGAGTGGAAAGACTTTGATGTCTTTTGTAGCAGCTATGAGGCTGATAGATAAAGGGATGTATGATAAGATAGTGTATGTGCGAAATTCTATAGAGTCCATAGACAAAGGGGCAGAAGTAGGGTTTTTATCAGGTAATGATGAGAAGTTTAGAATATATAATATGGCATTGGCTGATACTATGGAGTTTATTGCTAAAAAGCAGATAAAAAAAGGGACAAATGCCGAAAATGTAGAGTCAATCCGCTCAAAAACTGAAGAGCTTATGGGGAAATACTCTATTACTACACTTTGGCCTGGAGAAGCAAGGGGTAGAACACTAAGTAGTGCTATCGTGATAATGGATGAATGGCAAAATAGTAGTGAAAAAACAACTCAACTTATACTTTCAAGACTTGATGAGAGTTGTATGGCTATAGTGATAGGCTCAAATAGACAAATAGATAATCTTTATCTAAACAAATATAATAATGGTCTTACAACACTTCTAAAACAAACCAAACAAAACCATCCTGAGCTTAATATGTTTGCTATAGAGCTTGAAAAGGCGGTAAGAGGTAAGTTTGCACAATTTAGTGAACGGATTTTTGAAAAAAGAAAATAAAAAAGAATAATGAACAATAGATTTATCAACGATACTATATTTAGTCATATAGAACACACTAGATTTGAAGGGAAGATATTACAAACCAAGATACTAAGTAGGTTGCAGTTTATTACTCAAAATGCACTGGCTTATTTTTCTTTCCCTTCTATCAACACTAAAAGATATATTCACTCTCTAGGAACTATGCATCTAGCATCACATATGTATAAAAGTGCTTTGCTAAATGCAAAAGATAAAGTAAGATCAGGGTTACTTAGTGATTTATATACTGCTATCAAAAAAATAGAAAAAGAAAAAAACATAAAATCCAAAATAGATAAAAGCAAACTATTTGTAGATGATTCACTTTATCAGTTTTTGGTGCCATTGAAAGATGAAAAAGAAAAATATGCTTATTTGATATCATTACAAGCTATACGACTTTGTGGGCTTTTGCATGATGTTGGGCATCTTCCATTTTCTCATCAAGTAGAATATGCAATGCAAAGTATTTATGCAAAACTTTCAAAACTACCAGTTCATAATAAGCAAGAAATTGAGTTTTTGGAGTTTTATAATAGTATTACAAATAATCAAGATAAAGTATTGCATGAGGCTATGGGGCTTTCATTTTGTAAGATGTTGTTTGAGTATGAGATATTACAATGTTTTTGTTTGAGTGAGGATAGGGAGTATATTCAAGTTATTTATAGTTTGGTAGAACATATTTTAAATGATAGAGTTTATGGTGGATTCGATTTTGGAGTAATTCATAGCTTGATTGATTCTACTGTGGATGCTGATAGACTTGATTATATCAATCGTGATATGTTGGCTAGCGGATATATCGGTGGGGCTGTGGATTTGCTGAGAATTGCAAAACAAAGTGTATTGACAAAGAAGAAAAAAGAGTATTATATCTCTTTTTGTGATAGTGCTATTTTGGATATAGAGCATATGCTTGAGATGAGATTCAATCTATATAAAAAAGTGATTTTCCATCACCAAATAGCCAAAAAAGATGCTATGCTGGAGAGTCTTATAGCATATCTTGCAAATCAATTTTTTGTCCAAGGAGGCAAAAAAAACAATGATATATCAATGTTATGGAAGTTTGATAAAGTCCAAGGGTTGGAACAAAAACTAGATACTATTAGTTTGCTTGATGAAAACTGGCTTATTTCACTTTTTAAAGAGGAGTATTTTGCTCTGAAATATGATACTAAGATAAAAAACAAACAAAAAATATTGCTAGTTTTTGAAGAGGTTTTGTTTGGGAAGAAATATTTTAGTTCTATTTGGAAAAATTTAAATGATTTATATAGTGTTTTGGATTTTACAACAACTCAAAAATACCAATTTCGTGAGAGTTTTGGATATATTAGTCCATCTAAGCTTCAAATTCTCAAAAATTCACTTGATAATTTTGTGGCATACTATGAATCAAAAGATAAACTATTTTTATCATACCAAATAGTTTCGTTTAATCTTGGGATTTCCAAAGATTTTCATCTATTTAGTGGTGAGGAACTAGTATCTATTGATGAGGTATCAACTCTTAGAAAAAGGCTTAAAAAGTCTATGTTGAATACTGTTCCGTTTTTTATTTATTGTGATAAAAAAGATCTAACTTCTAAAATGAAAGATGACTTAAAAGAGTTGCTTTTTGATGTGTTTGAGAGGAATAGGGAGTGGAGTTATGATTCTTAAAATGCTTAACTTAAGGAGATTTGGTCAGACATATATTCTAAGATTTAAATTTAGTAAGTAATAATTTAAATCAGATATTTAAGTACGATTTACATTTGCTTATGCTAAAATATTTAAAACATTTTGATCTATTAGGATATGCCATGCAAACTGTGACTTTAGAAGTTCAAGATAGTTTTGTACCAAATTTATTAAGCTATTTGAAACAATTTAAAAATGAAGTAAAAGTTTGCAATGATAAAAATTTGGAACATGACCCTTATTTTTATGAAAGACAAAAAGAGCTTATTCAAATCAGAGAAGATATTAAAAAAGACCCAAGCAGATTGATTTCATTTGATGAATTTGAACTCAAATATGCAAATTAAGATTGACAAGGTTTTTGCTAATAACTTTAATATAATCCTAGAGTACATTGCACTAGATAAAATTACAGCATCTTTAAAATTTAAAAATGAACTTTTTAAACAAATCAAAAATATCCCTAATTTCCCTTATAAATATCGCAAATCATTTTACTTTAATGATATAAACATTAGAGATATGATATTTAAAGGTTATACGATAGTTTATGAAATCGATACTACAAACAATCAGATAATTGTCTTAAATATTTTTGATAAAAATAAACCACCACTTAGTTAAGAGTAGGAATCTTCTGCCAAAAATTAGACTGACATACAAAATGGTAGCTTCTTTGATACTTTTTCTTCAAAAAGTAAAGTGCCACAAAGAGGAAGCGGTATCGCTGAAGCGATTTTATTGAGGAACGCCTACTTTGGTCGGTATTCTTTGGAATAAGGAATGGTGTATTCGGGGACTCTCTGGATTATTATCTTGTGAAATATTTCTTTTCATCTTGATGCTAAAATACCGTCACTCCGAACTTGATTCGGAGTCTATTGGATGGATTAATTAGAGGGGGGGTCAATTATTTCTAAAGCTCGATGTTTTTTTAGTAAAAAGTTTTATAATTGCTTTATTTATGGTGTTTGTTGTTGTTTTAATATATGACATCTTTTATATATGTTATTTATTGATTTTTCAGGGTGTTTTATATATAATGTACGTTGAATGACTTATATGGGAAAATTAATGAAGGATAAAATACTTTTAAATGAAATATTAAACATTGAAAATTTAAACAATGTAAAAATTCGTTTTAACCTAATGGTAGATGACAATTGGAATCCAATAGAAATTTTTAAAAATAATGATGTTGATACTTTATTAAGAGGTCAATATTGGAACTATAACAAAAATAAATCATACAAAATAGGTCAAATCACAATTGGCTTTATTTTATTAAATAAAAAAGATAATTTATGGTTACTATTTCATATTGGGGAAATTACTAAAGATTTGAATATATTAAATGGAATAGGTTATGAATATAAAACATTGTCAGAGTATGAAAAATATTTTGGACGATTAATAATCAAATTTAAAAATAAATCACAAAATATGATTAGAAAAGCTGAATCTGTTATTTCAGATTGTGAAGTAGACCAAATTTTGTCAAATATTTTTAATAATGATGTTTTTCCAGGTTACGATAATGTGAATCTTGCATGGGAAGAATTATCTAATATTATTTCAAAAGAAAATTGGAAAACAGCATTACAAAATCAAAAAGGGGTTTATCTAATTACTGATACATCTAATGGAAAAATGTATGTAGGTTCTGCATATGGAGAATATATGCTTTTAGGTCGTTGGGAATCATATGTCAAAACATATCATGGAGGTAATATAGGGCTTAAACAATTACAAAACGAGCATATTAAACAAAATTTTAGATATTCAATTCTTGATATTTTTAAATCAACAGTTGATGATAAATTTATAATTTCAAGAGAAAATTGGTGGAAGTCTATATTACAAACAAGAAAGTATGGTTACAATGAAAATTGAAAGATAACAAAACATTGGAGAGAAATATTTGATTCTTCGGGTAAACTTATTTCACAACTCAAATGTTAAGTATAAATAAATAATTATAGGAGTTTAGATGTCAACTGAAATATTTTTAATTGCTACTGTCAGTTTTATGACTGGAATTTTTGCCCATATGTTTTTTTCAAGCAAAAAAATTAGCAATCTTACTTCTGAAATTTCTAGAATAAGATTAGCGAGTGAACTTACCGTAGCAACTTATCCATATGAAGAATCATACGGAAGTAATAGTTTAATTAGTGATGAAAGAAAAGCTGAAATAGGCTATAAATATCAACTTTTTGTAAGTGGAGTTCCTTGCTTTGAACCTCACAAAGTTAAAGTTAAAACATTAGAAAAAAAAGAAGTGAGCCCCGAGAAGATTGAAAAAGCCCTTGGGCAAGTCATCGGAATTATTGAAGCTATTGCAGCGAAAAACCCAGCAATTCAAGCACTAAAATCGGCACCAAATGTTTTAAAATAAAAAGTTTAACAAAAAAATAAGATTTAAAAAAAAGGACTGTAAAAAAGGGAAAAATGGTACTGAGAAATGGGACAGGTATGAGAAATGGGACAGGTATAATTAAATTTGAATAATTAACGAGACTCTGAATCAAGTTCAGAGTGACGATATTCTAACCGTGAATGTTGAATTAGCAAATTATTTAGATTTTGTTTTTTGAGTGTTCTATAAATATCAAAGTCGCTATCGATGCTTACTATATCCTTGAAAAATCGAAAAAAAATCTGGGGACAGAATACCAATTAATTGTAAATTGGAAAATGGGACAGATACAATTTTAGAAAACAAATTCTTCAAAAGCCTTTAAAACAATATAAGGGAACGCCAGATTTATCTAGTTTATTCATAAGACAAGCCCAGTCCTTGTGCTTGCACTCTCTGTGAGAAAGACTGGGGTTCCTTTATCCAAAAAAAGATAAGACCCCAAAATGAAATTTTTTAAGACTTACCTTCCCCTATTTGATTTGCTTATCAAGGATACTATTACATATACGCAACAGTTCAGGCAAACCGTATTAGAAATATATAGCCTTTGAAGTTATATCATCTTTTATTTTTGGATTTAGTCCTGATGGAGATGTTAAGTCCACTTTTGTATGGAGTAAGCTAGATAATTCATCTTGTATTTCCAAAACTTTTGATACGGAACGAAAACCTTTGTATTTGTCTAAAAATGACTTATCAACATCATATAACAAATCTATATCACTTGTGTCGTTTTGAGAATTTGTAGCATAAGAGCCAAAAAGTGCAATGATATTGAATCCATCTTGTTGATACTTTGATTTTATAGTTTTCAATTTATCTAATACAAGTTTTGTTTTCATTAGCGATATTCCTCAAATATATTAAATTTAGTGTAAATTATACCAAAAAAAAGAAAGTTTGACAAAGATATATTAAGTTTTTATTAAAAATCAAGAAATCAGTGGACAGAATACCAATTAATTGCAAATTGGAAAAATGGACAGGTATAATTTTAGAAAACAAATTCTTATAAAGCCTTTAAATCAATATAAAGGAACGCCAGATTCATCTGGTTTATTCATAAGACAAGCCCAGTCCTTGTGCTTGCACTCTCTGTGAGAAAGACTGGGGTTCCTTTTAAATAAAAAGTCTATGTTGAATACTGTTCCGTTTTTTATTTATTGTAATCAAAAAGAGCTAACTTCACAAATGAAGGAAGATTTGAAATATCTTTTGAGTGATGTTTTTGAAAAAAACAGAGAATGGAATAAGATTAAGTTATAAAATAGTAAAATAAACTAAGCTTTAATAAAAGGTTTATTTATGCCTACAGATATCTCATTTGACAAAAACTTAGATGAACAACTACAAAAAATCGCAATAAAACTTACAAAAAAAATTATAGATATTTGTAATGATAAGAAAATTTCTGATGATAAAGCAATACATCAGATAAGAAGATGTTTTAAAAAATTAAGAGCGTTACTTCATATTTATCAATTTAATCTTGATGATGGGTTTTGGAAAGTACAAAATGAGCTTTTCAAACAATATGCAAAAAGTTGCTCTGATATTAGAGATAGCAAAATACTTGAGGATTTGTATTTTAAGATTATAAAAAAATACTCTTTAGATGATAATACAAATTTGGACATATTAAAGATTATAAAAGATTCTAAGCAAAATATAGATATCAAAGCACTTCGCAAATCAATCAAAAAAGCTATGAAAGAAAATATTAAAAATATTAAAAACTACAAACTTGAAAAAAATAATAAATCTTATATCATATCAAATATGAAACAAGTTTATAATCAGGTAAAAGTGTTTTATAAAGAAGTCAAAAGTGTAGATGATGATTTGAAATACCATAGTATGCGTAAGTGGCTCAATTATTACTGGTATCATCATAAATTGAGCAAAAATAAAGATCCAAAGAAAATGAAACAGTTAAAATGTCTTGTAGATACTTTGGGTGAAATTCATGATATAACTATATTCAAAAAATTATTGGAAGAAACTGAATATAAAGAAAACAGTGATTTTGTAAAAGCATTGTATCAAGAGCAATTTACATTGAAAATGATTGCACTTAGCCTAAGTAAAAAGATTTTAGAGTGACTACTACTCCATCAATGGCTTAATAATATAGCTCCAAATACTAAAAAACACTTCTATTACAATTAGCCAAATAATTATCCATTCCAAAAATTCACTTGATTTTTGATTTACTCTATCTGTGGCAAATTCTACAGATTCTTTTAGGTAGGATATTTTGTACTCAATTACTTCAAATCTTGATTTGAGTTCGAGTTGTAAGGATAGTTGATTGTAAAGTGATTCTAATGCTAAATCATCCCAAATAATATCAGGTTTATCGAGAAGATAAAGTTTGTTTAGTATTTCAAATCTTTCTTGGGCTATAGAACTTGCAAAATTCATAAGATTATTTCTATCTCTTATTTTGAGTTTTGTAGTATCTTCATATAGTTTTCTACTTGCCAACATTTTTTCCTCAAGGGATTTTTCTCTTATCTCTAGCCCAACACTCTGAGAAAGTGCAAGGGATATAATAGAAGCTACAGATTTATTAAATTTATTATATTTGATAGTGTGTGAATCTATCAAAGGCTTGTCAAATTCAGGTGATATTATCATAGGATAGTCTTGATTTATAAGTGCCGTAGTGAAGTGATTGGCTTCTTTTATATTTAGTCTGCCTAAAAATGACTTTATTTCATCATGTGAAAAGTTACAAAATGTTATTACTCCAAAAGTGGTGGTAAATATAAATTTATCGTTTGATATTTCAGCTACTAGAGAGTTTTCTATAGATGTGAGGATAAGAGATGGAAATTCTTTTTCAAGTTCATATTTTGTGATGGGTCTTGGTAACTCTACAGATACAAATAAAATACTGTTTTGCATAATGAATATTATCCTTTAAATTTGAGTGATTGTATCATAGTATAATTACAATTTGTTTACTGTTTGTTTTTGTGGTATATTAGATAGAAATCAGTAGGGGAAGATAGGGTGAGAATAAATAAAAGATATCTTGTTTTTTTGTAGAATCTTAGATACAATGATTTTAAACAAAATATGAAAATGATAGGATGTTAATGGACAAAGTAAATTTAGTTATATCTGGTGGTGGGTCTAGAGCTATTTATGTTCTTGGTGTTGCTCAGTGGTTGCAAGAGCAACAAATAGAGATTGAGCAGATTAGTTGTGTAAGTGGTGGCAGTATCGTCGGAGCTATGCTAGCACAAAATCAAAAGCCTACTGATATATTGGAGTCTTTAAAAAATATCAAGTTTAAGAAGCATATTAGTCTAGCATTTTCTAAAGGGATTTTTTCACTTGATAAATTTAAGCCTATATTGGATGAATTAGTGGGATATAAAACTATACAAGAATCATCTAAACCACTTTTGATTTGGGCATTGAATCTTGAAAATGGGCAAAGTGATTATTTCAAAAGCGAAAGTATAAGTGATGCAATTTTGGCATCGTGTTCACTATATCCTATTTTTAAACCTTATATGATTGATGGGAAATTTTATATTGATGGTGGTTTTGTCAATAATCTTCCAGCTGAGCCTTTTGTGGGTGGGAATACTAAAATACTTGGTATCAATCTAAACCCAAAACTTGACATCCAAAGAGATAAATTAAATATCAAACGACTTCTTTATACAATGTTTTATGCCAATATGGATTGTAGAAAACATTTGTGTGATAAATATCATGAACCAAAAGAAATATCTAGTTATGGGATTTTTGGTATAGACAAATTTGATGAAGTGTTTGGACTGGGGTATGAACAAGCATCAAATGCAAGATTGTGTATGGATGATGGGCTTTAGGGAAAAGAAACTTTTATAATTTGTTTGTATTTTGCTTTGTGATGATATAAAGTGCTATTAGATTGATTAATCCTCCAATTATAAGAAAATGAGTTGGGATTTCATCTAATATAAGCCAACCAAAAAATAGTGCTGAAACTGGGATAATAAACATATATGAGCTTGTATTAGCACTACCTAGCTTTGATGATGCAAAGTAATATATGGTGGTCGCTATTCCTTGACCAAAAGATGATATATAAATAAGAGCTAGCCAAAAAGTCAAGTCTTTTTCAAATATTACTAAAAGTCCATATGGCAATGCTACAAAAAATAGTACAACAGTAGCCAAAAATGTAAGAATAATTGTATAGTGAATTGGGTTGATGTATTTTGATGCTTGTTGTGAATTGATAGTGACAAGTGACCAAATAATAGCAGCTAAAATAAAGTACAAACTTCCATCTTGGATAAGTCCACTAATATCAAACTTCCATATTTCAAACATAAATAATCCACCCAAAAACCCAAGAAAAAGTCCAAATATTTGTCTTTGGGATAGTCTATATCCAAAAAGTAGGGTTGCTAGGAAAAATGTAACCATAGGGCTAATGGTAGTGATAATAACCCCAGCACTTCCTGCAAAGCCGTGCATTACACCAATAAATGCAACAAGCATAAAAGCAATATTAAGTATTGCCCCAATTGAGGTGAGTTTTAGTATTTTTAGATTGAATTCAAACTTTTCTTTGAATATAAATAAAAGAGGAGATATTGTAATAAGGGTAATAAAAAATCTCCAAAAAGTAAGCACTAAAATATTTGCTTCATAGACTATAAGCTTATTAGCTACCCAGCCACCACCCCATAAGCTCATGGCAAATATCAAAAGTAAAGTAAGGGAGAGTTTTTTGTCGTGCATCTATTTGGATTCTTATATTTTTTTGGAAGATTAGCATAAGTATGTTTAGAATATGGTACAATTTATGTATCAAAATAAAGGTTTATATATGAATGTCTTACTTACTGGAGCAAATGGATATATTGGGAGAAGATTGAAGCATAGGCTTTTGGAAGATGATAATGTAAAGTTGAAGATTTTAGTTAGAAATAAAAGTAGTTTATTGAATAAACTAGATAATGTTGAGGTAGTTGAGGGGAGTAGCTTTGATTTGGATTCTTTGCGAAAGGCTTTGAGTGGGGTTGATGTGGCTTATTATTTCATACATAGTCTAACTTCTCAAAACTACCAAGAGCTTGATAAACAAAGTGCAAAAAACTTTTTGGATATTGCACTTGAGTGTGGTGTGAAGAAAATCATATATCTTGGGGGACTTGGTGAAAAAGAGAGTGCTTCTACTCATCTAATAAGTAGGATTGAAACTGGTGAAATTCTCTCATCTGCACCAGATAAAATACAAACACTTTGGTTTAGAGCAGGGGTAATCATAGGTTCTGGAAGTGCTAGTTTTGAGATTATTAGAAATATTACCCAAAAACTTCCCATCATGATAACACCAAAATGGGTATCAACTCTAGCTCAACCAATAGGTGTAGATGATGTGATAGAGTATTTGTATCAAGGGTTGTATTTGGATAATAAAGAAAACTTGATAGTTGATATTGGTTCTGAGCAAATGAGCTATAAAGATATGATGGAAAATACGGCTAGGGTGATGGGGCTTGAAAGAAAACTTATCCCTGTACCTTTTTTGTCCCCAAAAATATCATCATATTGGCTTACCTTTTTTACCCCTGTACCGTTTAATGTGGCAAGTTCACTAGTAGAAGGGTTAAAAAGCAAAGTAGTAATTCAAAATGACAATGCGATGAGGTTTTTTGATATAAAACCAAAAAGTTTCAAAGATAGTGTAGCACAAGCACTCAAAGAGATAGAGACAAACCAAGTCATAAGCCGTTGGAGTGATAGCTTCGGTGATGTCTGGGAAAAAGACCATACAAAAGATATAGCAAATGCCGTATTTACAGATAGACAAATAAGAGATATATCAAATATGGATAAAGAAAAGGTATTTGAGGCATTTATGTGTATCGGTGGTCAAAATGGTTGGTTTGGATATGATTGGCTGTGGAGTTTGAGGGGATTTATAGATAAATTATTGGGTGGTTATGGCACCAATAGAGGAAGAAGAGACCAATGTATGGTAAGAATAGGGGATAGTTTGGATTTTTGGAAAGTAGTAGATGTGAAAGAGAATGAAAGACTATTATTATATGCCCAAATGAAACTCCCAGGTCGTGCTTGGCTTGAATTTATAATCAAAGATGGTAAACTGATTCAAACTGCATATTTTTATCCAAATGGTTTGTGGGGAAGAATTTATTGGTATTTGCTCATTCCTGCACATTGGCTTATTTTTAGAAATATGATTGATAATATAATTAAACCCAAATGATGTAATAAAATTCAATAAATACCATCAATCATTTTCTTCTATAGTAAACCTCTACTTGTATGATAAGATTTATTATCTTGGGCAGTTGTGAAGAAAAACTTGACAACTGACTTTTTATATAATTTTTCATCTTTAACAATCAAATTGATATTGTGTTTCCATTTTTTGAGTCCATAATATTTATTTTATATATAATTCCAAAATATATTATTCTAATAAAAAATGATGAAATTTTACAATGTTTTTGACGTAAGTTTGGTTGTTTTATTTTCTTACTAATCAATCCTAATCTTTACTTTTACTGCATCTACTAGTTCTAAATTTGATGATGAAATTTTGACTTATAAGCTTCTTTTATAATATAAACCCCATAAATACAATAGATTTGGCTATAAACTAAGCTAATACTGAGAGCTAAAATAGAAATAGTTTTTTTTATATTTATAATGGTAATAAAATAATATATGAATAGAGTTAAAAATAATATAAAATAACATATAAAAATCATTTTTATGATTGAAATTATTGAAAAAATTGTGTATAATATTTTAATAACTTTTTTATACAAGAGGAAAAAGATAAAGTGAGATTTTTATTTCGTAAATTATTTGCCACGATTGGATTGAAATATATACCATTGGTAGTATTAATATTGATTTTATTGCAATTTGCATTTGGTATTTTAAAATCTACATATATAGAGTTTCCTTTAGATAAATCACTAAATCCTAAAGCATCAGAACATTTTGTAAATGCAATGCAATATAAATTGATGATAAATAAACTTCATGGGATAGTTGATTATGATAATGTCTTAATGAAACCATTTTTAAATAAGATGAATGAGGAGTATGAAAAAGGTAAAGCATTGCTTCCCCATAATTCAGCGGAAGATGTATATTGGTATGTAATTCTTTATAGAGGTATTCACGGTATAGGAGGTATACCAGATGATTATGATATGTCAATGGCTTATAAAAGTATATTATCAAAAGAGGAATATGCTGAACATTACCAAGAAATAATCAATAAAATAAGGAGATTGGCAACAGATGATTTTAACTTTGATGTGCCAAGAATTACACAGTATAAATATGAGTTTATGGTGAATTTAGTTGATGAAGTTTTGTTAATTATAGATAGCTTGAAAAAAATCGATGAACAAATCTTTCTTAATCAATATTATGAAAAAGATATACGTGATATATATGCATATTATATAGATTTTTCTCAAAAGTATCTTCAATATGCAAATAAGCAAAATGAGAATTTGGTAGATTTTATAACCAATAGAATTAGATTAAATGAATATATATTAAGTTTCAAAATACATCAAACAAGAAAAGCAAATTGTGATGCACAAGAATATATAAATTTAATAGAAAATATAAAACTTCTAAAACAGATGAGTTTAAAACCAGAATATAAAAATCAAACTTTTTATTATGAAAATATATTTAACAGCATAATGATATATGAAAGTATGATAATAGCAGATAAATATTGTCCAAACTTAAAAGAAGAATCAGTAGAGGTATTAAAATATTTTAATCCAGAATTAGAAACAAAACTATATAAGGAACAATAAATGATAACACAAGAGTATGAGTTAAGTGTAACAGCATTTGAAAGTGAAGAAGCTTACAAACAGTATCAAGATACTTCAAAAGCCCTTGATGCATTTTGTAGCAGTGTTAATTTTCTTGATACCGTTATTACAAATAAAGCCTTTGATTTAGTAGTTGATTTTTGTGGTGAAACAGGAGATGTTCAAAATAGTGTAAAGATATTTTCACCAGTTTTACAAGAAGGACAAAGTGAACGAGAAATATTTATAGAAGTTGGTGGAAAAGTTGTAGAAACAATAACCCAATCAGCATTTGAAGCAGGTGGTGCAAGAGCTGGACAAATAATTGGTACTGCTGTATTTGCAACAGGGAGTATTTCAACTTCTGGACTTGCATCTGCTCCTGCATTTATAATGGGGGCTACTACAGGAGGGGCAGTTTATTTAGCTGGAAAATATATAGGTATCCCAATAGGGGAAGCAGTTGGTGAATACTCAAAAGAGTATTGGGGTGAAGTTTATGATAGGTATATAAAAGAAAAAGGCACTCTTAGTAACAACAAGATAGATGTAATAAATACACAAACAAATGAAATAACAACCTATGGAATAGATGA
This sequence comes from Arcobacteraceae bacterium, assembly GCA_023229945.1. Classification (GTDB taxonomy): domain Bacteria; phylum Campylobacterota; class Campylobacteria; order Campylobacterales; family Arcobacteraceae; genus UBA6211. The sequence continues at coordinate 19,598 of JALNYH010000005.1, forward strand.
GAATAGTAATATTGTTCCTGAATATCAAACAGACCTCACAACAAATACAGTTGTCCTATTACAACCAAACCAAACCATCTCCCATGTAGCACAAAATACCCCATATAGTTCAGATGAACTACTAGAGTATAATAACCTAAGCCAAGAAGAGGCTAAAAGACTTCCCGTAGGATATGTAGTACAAATACCAAAAGGTGTAAATAATATAGAGGGTGGCTATGGGATAATAAAAGAGTATGAGAGTTATGATGGGAGTAAAATATACTATGTTCCAAATCAATACGGTAGTAAAGATGTAGTAACTATAGATAAAGAGGGTAATTTAATACGAAATGATGTAGAGACTAATTATGACCTTATGCTTTTAATGAGAGCTGATGAACAAAGCCAAGAGTATGTAAATAAAATAGATATAAGTAAACTTGAGAAATACGCATCCAGCGGATATATAATGAGTGACGCTAGTTTCTATGAGCCAAATAGCCAAACAATATCATATGAGAGAGAAGATGGAAGTATCTGCCAAATAACATATGATACCAATAATGACCTTCTAATATATGGTGACCCAAGTAACCCACAGAAGATAACCTTTACAGATGATAAAGGGGATTATCAAGTGTGGGAGAGAGATAAGAACGGAGAGTTTGTAAGAATAAACTCCATAGACTACTCAGTAGTAACAAATACTGCTATCAATCAAATAGGTAGCCTTATAATATCTAATAACCCAGATTTTTCAAATATCGAGAAAATAGCAGTTAGTACAAGTGTAGCTACTATAGCAGATTTTGCGACATATAAAGGTACGGATGAGTTTAATAGTAGCCAAGAGGGTGTAGATAACCTAAAAGGTGCAGTAGTGTCATTTGCCGTATCTTCATACTTTGCAAAAAATGATAATATATCCGATTTGCTTGGGATGGATGGGACATTTTTGGGTGATTTGGCTGATTTTACAGTTTCTTTTACCACTTCATATAGTATAGGTGTACTTGCAAATAACGGTTTTAGCTTTGATGCTTTGTCAAATGCATTTTCGTCAACAACAAACTCAGCAACAGGTGCAATAACTCCTTCATCATATTCTACGGCACTTACTTGTAGACTCATAAATATTTTTTAGTTCTTTTTTTGACTTTGATCATTCGTTTTTTATCTCAAAATAAAATGCTCTTTCTTTTGGATACTTTTTCAATTTTTGAGAAAGTTTCATCTAAAACTTCTGAAAATAAGCATGATAATCCTATTCCAAAAACACCTTTCTTAGAAAAAATAAATGTACAAATATCCTTATATTGGAATGATATATCTTGATATTGTTAATAGATAGAAAAAGATGAAAGAAGTAATACTAAAAAGATAAATCTAAGCTTGTAGATTTTATCAAAGTTTGACATATCCATCTTTCAAAACTCTAAGTTTTGAGGTACATTTTCATACCATGGTGTTTTTGTATCTTTAGTATTTTTGCAAATTATTTTATATGCTAAAAAGAAGTCTTTTAATTCACAAAAAACTCTTGAAAGATTATACTTCTTGATATGCTCATAATCATAAATAAATCTGTCTCTATCATTTTCAAATTCACTCCAATCATCACCAAAATCATTCAAAACACAAACTACGACAAACCAACATGAATATGAAAGATTATAATGAGGTTTATTGCTTCTATCGTAAAGGTCTTTATCAAAAAAAAGGTCTAAATGTTTAAATCCTTTATAGCTATTAATAGCACTAAAATCATAAAGGTGTGTTTTAAAAAACTCATAATGTTTGTTTCTTTCTAAAACCTTTTTGGCTTTTTGCATATGATTATTTTCTATCATTTTTGATAAACTCTTCTTCCCTTACAATTTTTACTTCCTGCACCATTTCAGTCCACTTTGATTTTGATATTCCCAATTACCGCCATAAAAAACTCTTTTGACCAAAGTTCTATTTCTTTGATATCTTTGAGAAAAGGCTGTACATCATTTTTTGCTTTAGAAACATCAAGAGTTTCTATTCTTTGTAAAAGTAGATTTTTGATACTTTCTTTTGTAAGTTCTTGAGGTATTTCTATACCATTAAATTCAAGATATCTGCAACTTTGTGTTAGTCTTGATTGTAGATGCTTGGTATCAAGCTCTACATCATTTGCAATATACCAAACAAGATCATACCAATCTCGCCCTTTTGCTCTTGTACTCCACGCCCGACATAATATTGCGTGCATTTTCCCAGCGTATAGAGAGGGGAGAGTAAACGCATTTATTGAAAATGCTCTTGGGATTAGTCTAATAACATTTTGTGTTTGGAAATCTAGTGGTGGATTTGTATCTACTTCTAATTTTATTTTCACTGCTCGGTCTTTTTGGATTTTGTTTGTGATATCTTTTGGGGCATTTATATTTATTAAATGCTCTATAGTATTTCCTTTTATAAATGCCGATGCTATTGCACTATCTTGATTTTTTTCTTTTATTTCTATTGTTACATCAAATCCGAATGATTTTAAAGTGTCAATAATGGCTGCTTGGAATGGTTTTAAATCAAAATTTTTGTTTGGTTCAAGAAGTAAAAAATCTAAATCTTCTGAAAATCTTGGAAGATTGTGAAGTATTCGTAGAGCTGTTCCTCCATAAAAAGCTGAGTGCTTGAAAAATCCAGCATCATATAAACCTAAAAGAATTATTTCTTGAAGTATTTCTCTTAGTGCATCATAGGTACTATTTGAATTTGATAAATCATATTTCTGTAGCATTTTTTCAAGTGCTGGATGTGTCATGTGAGTTTTCCTTTTTCTAGGATTAAAGATAGAGTCTTTAGATTTCTTGATTTATATGCTGTTGCTATTTGGTCGATTAGATTGGTATCCAATTTTATAGTGATATCAAGTCTTAAATCATATTTGAGATATTGTATCATCGCATTTTGTGTAAGTGTGCCTATACCTCTATCATATCGTATTTTATCACACAAAGCTTTTTCTGGCGTGGCTATAAATCTTCCACCATCTTCTTCATCATAAATCCAATCAACCCCCAAAGAGTAAGCTTGTAATGGTATTTTTTTGTAGCTAAATCTCCCAATAGGAGTCTCAAAAAGTTTTTCATGGGAGGCTGTAGCAGATGTCACTTCACTAACTCTTTCAGGTATCATTCCGTAATAACTTAAAGCATAATCAAAAGATACATATGATGGTGTGTAAATCATATTAGCTACAGTTATTAAATCAATAGGTTTGTTTAGGTATGGTTTGGAAAAAGTATAAAAACCTTTTTTTAGTCTTATTAATTCACCATTTTTTACAAGATTTGATATTTTATCATTGACATTACTAACAGATTTTTCAAGTAATGAATATATCATCTCATGTGAAAATACGGATAATGGTAAAGCATTTCTTAGTTGTATTGTTTTCATAAAATGTATTATATCATAAATTCATTATTTTGTATAGATAATCCACTAATATGATATTAAAGGTATAAATTCATAAGTAATAATAGTTAAAAAGTATAATGATAAATATTAGGTTTTATTTTTGAAAAAATTGTTTTATGGTGCGGACGGGGGGATTTGAACCCCCACACACGTAATGCACTACCACCTCAAGGTAGCGTGTCTACCGTTCCACCACGTCCGCAAAAAGAAAATATTGGAGAAAAAAATCCAAGAAGTTAAACTCCTTGGATTTTAAAAGTTATACTAAACTATCTATTAAAGGAAAGGGTTAGCATAAAGAGCTATAAGAGCGATAACAAGTGTATAGATAACTTGTGCTTCGATCATAGCAAGAGCGATAAACATTGTTACCATCAATTTACCACCAAGACCTGGGTTTCTAGCAGTACCAGCAATTGTTGCAGCAGCAGCATTACCCATACCTATAGCACCACCAAGTGCAGCTAAACCTAAACCAACACCTGCAGCAACTACAGAGTAAGCTTTTATCATTGACTCACCATCATTAGCAAATGCAACACCAGCAAGAGCTAGCATTAAAAGAACGATTTTTTTCATTCAAAACTCCTAAAAATTTCTAAGTTTGTTTCGGCTTGCGTATCCCTACTAAAAACTTGATTGCGAATTTTACTATAATTAATATTAAAATTTATTTAAACACAGTTAAAATGTCTCAAAGGTTCAAAGGTATAAAATATGCACTTTAAAGTAGTAAATATAAAAATTTAAAATTTAGTATTTAATTAAGACAATTTTTATCCTATTTAGTTTAAAATGTCAAAAGAGATTAAAAAAGGTTGACAAAATGGAAGTTTATTTAGACAATAATGCTACTACGATGGTTGATCCACAAGTTTTTGCTGAGATGGAGCCGTTTTTTTGTAAGATTTACGGAAATCCAAACTCCTTGCATAAATTTGGTAGTGGAACACATCCAAAGATGTTAGAGGCACTTGATTATTTGTATGAAGGAATTGGGGCTGATGATAAGGATGATGTGGTAATAACCGCAAATGCAACAGAGAGTAATAACTGGGTTTTAAAATCTATTTGGGTTGATAAGATACTAAATGGTGATAAAAAACATATAATTACATCTGAGGTTGAACATCCTGCAATAACTGCTACATGTAAATTTTTGGAGTCTCAAGGTGTGAGTGTGACATATCTTCCTGTAAATGAAGAAGGTGTACTTGAAGCTCATACTGTAAAAGACTTTATAAGAGATGATACAGCACTTGTAACTATAATGTGGGCAAACAATGAAACAGGGAAAATCTTCCCTATCAAAGAAATAGGAGCAATCTGTAGAGAAAAAGGGGTACTTTTTCACACTGATGCTACTCAAGCAATAGGTAAAGTAAAAGTTGATGTACAAGACTCCAATGTAGATATGATGTCTTTTTCGGCTCATAAGTTTCATGGACCAAAAGGTATTGGTGGACTTTATATAAAAGCTGGTGTAGAGCTTAGTTCTTTTATGCACGGCGGTGAGCAAATGGGTGGAAGAAGAGCTGGAACTGTAGATGTGGCTTCTATGGTAGGTATGGGATGGGCTATGAAGCTTGCAACTTCAACTATGGCTCTAGCTTATGAAGAAAATCATGTAAGAAAGCTAAGAGATAAGCTAGAAAATGCTTTGCTAGAACTTCCTGATACTATACTAATAGGTGGCAAAGATAACAGAACTCCAAATACATCTTTGATAAGCTTTAGAGGAATAGAGGGTGAATCAATGCTTTGGGATTTAAACCAAGCGGGCATTGGTGCTAGTACTGGTTCGGCGTGCGCAAGTGAAGATTTGGAAGCAAATCCAGTAATGAACGCATTTGGAAGTGATAGTGAACTAGCTCATACTGGAGTTAGATTTAGTTTAAGTAGATTTAATACAGACGAACAAGTAGATTATGCAATAGAAGTGATTAAAAAAGCGGTAATTAGACTTAGAGCGATTAGTTCTAGTTATGCGTATAAACCAAGAGACTGAGAAACTAAGTGACTGAGAGACTGAGGGAGGAGCGTAAAGAAAATGTGAACTATTTCACATTTTTAGCTCCGCACGGCGATGTCTTTGTGCGAACAAAGTGAGTACAGACATACGCCTGAGTTCCTAAGATACAAAAGAAAGAGAGATTAAGATGGGACTATACAAAAAATTAGTTGTTTGGAATAAGTCCATGGATTTGGTGGAAAAGATTTATAAAGTTTCTTTGCCAGATGAAGAAAAATTTGGATTGGTTTCTCAGTTAAGAAGAAGTGCAGTGTCTGTTCCATCAAATATCGCAGAAGGCAATGGAAGAAATTCAGATAAGGATTTTTGTAGATTTTTAAATATTGCAATAGGTTCTTTATTTGAAATGCAAACACAAATAGAGATATGTTTTAGATTAAAATATGTTCAAGAAGAACAGTATAATGAAATTATAAATTTGAGTAGAGAAGTTGAAGCAATGTTGGCTAGTCTTATAAAAAAGCTTAGTCACTCAGTTTCTTAGTTTCTCAGTTACTCATAAGCTCAAAAGGAGAAACAATGGCAAAAGGTGATTTAATAACAGGTTCAATTTGGGATGAGTATTCTAAAGAAGTACAAAGACGGATGAATAATCCATCACATATGGGTGAGCTTACAGAAGCTGATGCGGCTAGAATAGGTGGTAAGCTTATAGTAGCTGATTTTGGAGCTGAGAGCTGTGGAGATGCTGTAAGACTTTATTGGGTTTTAGATGAGACTACAAACAAAATAGTTGCGGCTAAGTTTAAATCTTTTGGTTGTGGTACGGCTATTGCTTCAAGTGATGTAATGACTGAACTTACACTTAATAAAACAGTAGATGAAGCGGTGAAAATCACAAATATAGATGTGGAAAAAGCTCTAAGAGATGATGAAAATACTCCTGCAGTTCCTCCTCAAAAAATGCACTGTTCGGTAATGGCGTATGATGTTATCAAAAAAGCTGCAGGTATGTATAAAGGGGTTGATAGCGAAAGCTTTGAGACTGAATATATAGTTTGTGAGTGTGCAAGGGTGAGTTTGGAGACTTTGAGAGAAGTTATAAGAATAAATGACCTTACTACTGTGGAGCAAATTACAGATTATACAAAAGCTGGTGCTTTTTGTAAGTCATGTATTAGACCTGGTGGTCATGAGAAAAAAGATATTTATTTGGTTGATGTTTTGGCTGATGTTAGAAGAGAGATGGAAGAAGAGAAGCTAAAAACTGCAATTGAGCAAGGTTCAAGTGGTGTTGATATGGCATTTACTGATATGACTATGGTTCAAAAAATCAAAAAAGTTGAAGCTACACTTGATGAGTATATAAGACCTATGCTTGTAATGGATGGTGGTAATATGGAAGTTATTGATATAAAAGAAAATTTACCACATTTTGATATTTATATAAGATACCTTGGTGCTTGTAGCTCATGTGCTAGTGGAAGTACAGGTACGCTTTATGCTATTGAGTCAGTTCTTAGACAAAAAGTAGATGAGAATATAAGAATTCTTCCTATATAAAAAGGGTTTAAGCCCTTTTTATAAGTGAGTATTCCCACAATATCCGCATTTTTTGGCAGCTATTGGGATACTCATAGCACATTCACTACATGTTTTTTCTGTAGGAATAACCACTTTTTCTTCTTCTTGAGTTCTTAGCTTGTTGTAGCTTTTTACAATCATAAACATTACAGTTCCTAATATCAAAAATGAAATACTATCATTTATAAACATACCAAGTTTTATAGCAGGTGCTCCAGCAGCATCAAGTGCAGCTATAGAAACATAGTCTTGACCATCTAGTGCTATAAAAAGATTTGAAAAATCCACTTTTCCAAGAAGCATACCAATTGGTGGCATAATTACATTTTTGACCAGTGATTGTACAAGTGTAGCAAATGCAGCACCAAATATAAAACCAACAGCCATATCTACCATATTCCCTTTAATCAGAAACTTTTTAAATTCTTCCAACATACAACTCTCCTATATTATTTAACGACATACAATTGTATCTAATGTTATTATTAAAAATCAATTTATTTACTAATTATTAAAATTTGGATAAAATGAAATTCAAAGTTTATTATTGGAGGTATTTTATGATGACTGCTCAGGATAAAGAATTGGCTCAACTTCAATGTGCTATTGTAAGTGATATGAAGTCTTTGGTTGATAAATATATGAGTATAGTTGGTTGGGATGTACCAGAAAATGATGAAACATTGGCGAAAAAGAAAATAATAAATATTCTAAAAGATGCTTTAGAAGATATAGAAAGAGAAGATGACTAAATGGCAAACAATCAGATATTAAAAAATACAAACGCAAAGATATTGGATGAGTTTAACGCATCTATTATGTTTGATAAAAAGCTTTATGCACAAGATATAAAAGGCTCAATTGCTCATAGCAAAATGCTCGCTCTTCAAGGTATCATAACTCATGAAGAACAAAAACAAATAGAAATTGGGTTGGGCAAAATCAAGCAAATGATAGATGAGGGGAACTTTGTTTTTGATATATCCCAAGAAGATATACATATGGCTATAGAGTCTAAGCTAATAGAGCTTATTGGTGATGTGGGTAAAAAGGTACATACTGCAAGAAGTAGAAATGACCAAGTAGCAACTGATTTTAGGCTGTATGTACAAGAGCATACTATACTTCTTAGAGATAAAATGAAAGAACTTGTGGCTGTTTTGGTGGATATTGCTTCAAAAAATACTGATACATTAATGCCAGGGATGACTCACCTCCAACACGCTCAACCAATCAACTTCGGGTACCATATGCTTTCATATTGTGCTATGTTCAAAAGAGATTTTGAGAGATTTGAAGATGCGTTTAAGAGAAATAACTACTGCCCACTAGGAAGTGCAGCACTAGCAGGAACACCACATAATATAGATAGATTTACTACAAGTGATTTGCTTGGATTTTATGCACCTACACTTAATGCCCAAGATAGTGTAAGTGATAGAGATTTTGCTCTTGATATACTATACAATATAAGTATAGCGATGATGCATATAAGTAGGCTTTCAGAAGAGCTGATACTGTGGTCTAGCTATGAGTTTAAGTTTGTGAGTATGAGTGATGAGTATGCAACTACAAGCTCTATTATGCCACAAAAGAAAAACCCTGATGTTCCAGAGCTTCTAAGAGGGAAAACTGGTAGAGTGTATGGTAACTTGATAGGTTTACTAACTGTGATGAAAGGGCTTCCCCTAGCTTATAATAAAGATACTCAAGAAGATAAAGAGGGTGTTTTTGATAGTGTGGAGACTTTGCATTTGTCACTTGAAATTTTGACAGATGTTATGAGAACTTTGATAATCCATCCTGAAAATATGCTAAAAGCTTCAAAAGTAGGGCATTTAAGTGCTACAGATTTGGCTGATTATATGGTGACAAAACTAGGGCTTCCTTTCCGCGAGGCATATTATATAACAAAACAGGCTGTTGCAAAAGCAAATGAACTTGGCAAAGATATAAGTGAGCTTGATTTGGCTGAACTTAGAAGTAGTTGTGATGAGCTTAAAGATATAAATGAAGAGGTATTGTCATATCTTGATTTGAGAAATTCTATGAATTCTAGAAAATCTTATGGTGGGACTTCTACTCAAGCTACCGAGGAGATTATTCAAGTTTTTAATGGGTGGGTTGGAGAGTTTTAAGTTGTAGTTCGACTTATCTTTTCTAAATCCTTGCACGACTTAATAACTAAGACAAGCCCAGATAAATCTGGGATTCCTTAAAGTACTTGACAAATATGCACTCAACTTGCTATAATTATATTAGCAGTTAAACATAAGGAGTGCTAAATGAATAAAATATTTGAAAAACTAACAAACCAGATGGCTGAGACGATAGATTCTGCTATTGCCTTGGCTCTTCATAACAAAAATCAAGAAGTAGATATTATACATGTTATTTGGGCTATGCTTACTAATACAAGCTCAGTTTTAAATCAATCTTTGAATAAGATGAATGTCGATAAAACGGCTATAGAACTGGAAGCTAAAAGTGTAGCTGGCAAACTATCATCAGTATCATCTGTAACAAAAGAGAATATAAAACTTTCAAGAAATCTTGGAAGTTCTCTTGAAAATTCTCAAGGGTTGATGACAAGTAGTGGAGATAAGTTTATAGCTGTAGATACTTGGATACTTGCAAATATCAAATCAGATGTATTTAAAAATGTATTTTCAAAATATCTTGATATGAGTGAGCTTGCTAAAACTTTGGAGAGTATCAGAGGTGGAGCAAAGATAGAATCACAAAGTGCTGATGAAAATCTAGAAGCTTTGAATAAATATGGTATTGATTTGAACCAAAAAGCATTAAATGGTGAGCTTGACCCAGTAATTGGACGAGATGAGCAAATACAAAGAATGATGCAAATACTAATACGAAAAACAAAAAATAACCCTATTTTATTGGGTGAGCCAGGAACTGGAAAAACAGCAATTGCTGAAGGATTGGCTCAAAAAATAGTCAATAAAGATGTACCTTTGAGCCTACAAAACAAAAGGGTAGTTAGCCTCGATATGAGTTCCATGATAGCAGGTGCGAAATATAGAGGGGAGTTTGAAGATAGACTAAAATCGGTAATTGATGAGGTCAAAAAAGCTGGAAATGTAATACTTTTTATTGATGAGATACATACTATTATTGGAGCGGGGGCTAGTGAAGGAAGTATGGATGCAGCTAATATCCTAAAGCCATCTCTTGCTCGTGGTGAGCTTCATACTATAGGGGCAACTACACTGAAAGAATATAGAAAGTATTTTGAAAAAGATGCAGCTATGCAAAGAAGGTTTCAGCCTATAAATGTAGATGAGCCATCAGTAAATGAAGCGTTGCAAATATTGCGAGGTATAAAAGAAAGACTTGAAACTCATCATAATGTAACTATCAATGATTCTGCTTTGGTTGCGGCTGCGAAGCTTAGTGATAGATATATAACAAATAGATTTTTGCCAGATAAAGCGATAGATTTGATAGATGAGGCTGCGGCTGAACTTAAAATGCAAATAGAATCACAGCCTTTGGTACTTAGTAAAGTAAAAAGAGAAATTGAGACTCTAAGCGTAGAAAAATCTGCACTAGCGATGGAGAAAACATCTAAAAATGAGACAAGAATTCATGAAATAGAAAAAGAACTTGCAAATAAAAAAGAAGAGCAAAGAGGCTTGGAGCAAAGATTTGAAAATGAGAAAAAGACATTTGAAGCAACTTCTAGCTTAAAAGCAAAAATTGAAGAGCTAAAAGGAAAAGCTGAAAAAGCAAAAAGAGAGTCCAAATATGAAGAAGCTGCGAAGATAGAATATGGTGAAATTCCTGCAATTCAAAAAGAAATTGAGCAAGTGGATGTTAAGTGGGCTAAGATGCAAGAGGAAGGGACACTTCTGCGAAATTCTGTAGATGAAGAGGCAATAGCTTCAATAGTTAGTCGTTGGACTGGAATACCAGTGAACAAAATGCTAACAAGCGAAAAAGAGAGAATCTTAAAAGTCGAAGAGGTCTTAAAAAAAGATGTAGTAGGGCAAGATGAGGCTATCAGAGCAATCGCTAGAGCTATTAAGAGAAACAAAGCAGGATTAAGTGAAGCAAATCGTCCAATAGGAAGCTTTTTGTTCCTTGGACCTACTGGGGTGGGTAAAACTGAGAGTGCGAAGACTTTGGCTAAGTTTTTATTTGATGATGCGAAAAACTTGGTTAGATTTGATATGAGTGAATATATGGAAAAGCACTCAGTTAGTAGGCTTATAGGCTCAGCTCCAGGATATGTGGGATATGAAGAGGGTGGTCAGCTAACAGAAGCTGTACGAAGAAAGCCTTATAGTGTAATACTTTTTGATGAGATAGAAAAAGCTCATACAGATGTGTTTAATATTCTTTTGCAAGTGCTTGATGATGGAAGATTGACTGATAACAAAGGTGTTACAGTAGATTTTAAAAACACTATAATTATTCTTACATCAAATATTGGAAGTGCTAATATAATAGATATTAAAGACAAAGTTGCTAGAAAAGATGCCATTATGAAAGACCTCAAAGGGTATTTTAGACCTGAGTTTTTAAATAGACTTGATGATATAGTGATATTTGAGCAGTTAAATCTTGAGGCTATCAAAAATATTGTATCTATTATGTTTGATAATATTAAGAAAAAAGTGAGTGAAAGAGAAATAACTATAGAGCTTACAAACAGTGCTATAGAATACATAGCAAGTGCAGGATTTGACCCAGTTTATGGTGCAAGACCACTCAAAAGGGCGTTGTATGATATAGTTGAGGACAAGTTGGCGGAGCTTATTTTGGAAGATAGGGTAAAAGCTGGTAATAAGGTCACTTTTGATGTGAAAGATGAGGAGATGGTAGTTACTGTTTCGTAAATCTGGCGTTTCCTAATGAGATTCTGAATCAAGTTCAGAATGACGGATTCAGGAGCGGAATGACGACTCTGTCATTCCGTGCTCTTGACTTTCCCGTCATTCCGTGCTTGACACGGAATCTAAAATATTATTAGATATACTAGATTCTGAATCAAGTTCAGAATGACAAATTACAGTTTAACTCAATGGTATTGTAAATCTATTTACCCAACCTTTGAATATTAGACAATGAAATCAAATGAGCTGTAATAAGTGGTAGTGCATTTTTAGCACAAATATCATCTTTTTTCTTTTTACTTAGATTTTTGAGTTTTTCTTCATTTACTACATAAAAACCATTGATATTGTATTTTTCATTTTTGTTATTTACTATAGTTGCCATTTTTTCTTCAAGTATCTCCCAACTATCAAGTTGTTTTATAAACTCACTTGTAGCTTTTGCATCTGCTTGATATTGGTTTAAAAAGTTCAAAACATTATCTAAAAATTCGCTATTAGTGCCATCTTCTTTGAAAAATTTTCTAGATTCATCTTTTTTGTCTTCACTTTTTAGTTGACCATCAAATGCTAGGAGTAATTGGTCGTTTTGTTGTATGAAAATAAAAGGATATCTTCTGATAAATGCTGGAATATATCTTTTGCTTTCCCATCTGTTTTCATCATTGATAAAAAGATTTTCTTTTTCTTTGTATCCAAGCATAGCTGTTGCCATCCACTCACCATTTGCTTCTTTTGCGAAGACGATAGGATAGTCTTTACAGCTTTCAAAAAACTCAGCAACAGTAAGAGGTGCACTTATAATATCTTTTGCAAAAGAAGCATCTTGAAGCTCTCTTAAAGCACTTTTTTTATGGATTTCTTTATTTAAAACTTCTAAATTTTTATACATCATTTTTCCCTTTATGGATATTTGGTTTAATCTTAACTAAACTCACCTTTAAGTTTACAAAAGTTTCAAATAAATTTAAAATCCACTTTCTTTTATAATAGTACTTATTGTGAAATTAAAAAATCTTTTTGCAATACTTGATGCTTCGGCTGATATCACCGCTGTACCATGAAATCTTCTATTTAATATTTCATCATTTATATTTATTTTTGCGGTTACTTTATAATATGCTTGTTCAGTTTTTAATAATTTATTTGTATCAGTTCTTGTTGCTATTGAACCTTTAAAATTTGAACTTAACTCAGGATATTGAAGATATGGTGTTGAAATAGTTTCAAGACCAATTACTTCACCTTTTATAGTTGTAATATCTCCACTTTTTACAAAAAACTTTAATTTATCACCGATATTAATATATTGAAGCATATTTTCTGGACAAAATCCTACTAATTCAAGACTATCAAGATTATATAAGTCAATAATTGGTGTTTTGTCATCTACCCATTGATTTAAGTGAAAATAATCGTTTAGATAAGCTATTCCATCAAATGGTGCAGTGACTTTTAATTTCGATTTTATTTCTTGTAAGCTCGATAGTTCTTTATTTTTTCTTGAAAGTTGTTCTTCTAATACAAACCTTTGTTCTAGCATTGTTTTGAAACCAGCTAATTTATCAAGTTGTATATTTAAAATATTTATTTCTTTTTCAACTTGTGAGATTTCAAGTTCAAGTTGAGGAGAATATAACACAATAAGTACATCCCCTTGTTTGACTTCTTGATGCTTTTCTAACAATAATTCTTTTATTTGTGCATGTTTTGGAGAATAAATTTGTACAAATGATTTTGCCTCTATTATGGCCGGAATATTGACATTACTATTCCATGGTATAAAAAGTAATATTACGAATAGACAAAATATTCCAAATGATATTTTATTTGTTTTGTTCCACTTTAAAATATCTTTTTTACTCCACCAGTATAAAAATTCTTTATATATAGGCATTAAGATAAACCATATAATCTCTACCAAAAATAAAATAATACCCAAAACTTTGAATGCAAAGTAATATACTAAAAATGCTATACCCAGAAATAAGAAAAAACGGTATATCCAAGTTAGAATTGCATATGTTATAAAGAAGTTCTTTTTTTTAGTAGCTAATACTTCAGGTAAAGTTTCTTCTAGTCCTAAAATATTCTTTCTTATAAACCATCTTGCCATGGCAAAAGATCTTGGTTGTAAGTTTTTACTATCAGTAACATCAGATAATACATAATAACCATCAAATCTTAAAAAAGGGCTTATATTTATTAGTAGTGAAGTAATCCAACTAGTTGTAGCTATTATAAATGCTATACTTTTCAAACTTCCATCTGGTAAGAAAACCCATAAAAAAGTAGAAATCATTGCTAAATAAAGTTCTGTTTTCATACCAGCTAAAACAATTTGGAGTCTTTGATACTTAGATTTTAGTTTCCATGAGTCAGTAGTATCTGTATATAATACAGGAAATAAAACTAAAAATGCAACCCCCATAGAAGCTACCTTAGAACCATAGCGTTTGGCAGTAAAAGCATGTCCTAGCTCGTGCATACTCTTGACAAATATTAAAGATATTACATAATATAAAAAGCCTTCGTAGCTAAAAAAATATAAAAATGTAGAAAGAAAAGTATCTAAATTTTGTAAAACTAAGAGTATTCCCATAAATCCTAATATTAAAACTAGATTCTGCCAAGTTTTTGTGTATAAAAAGTTAATATATTTAATATTTTGTTCTAGCCATCTATCAGGTTTAAATAAAGGTATTCGTATGAATAAATAGTTGTGAATCAGCCATTTTACAGGAGATTGTTTGGACTTTTTATATTCTTGATATAGTTTTTTAAAACTATTTTCTTCTTCTTGAACTATTAGGTAATTTTGATGTAGAAAGTGTATGAAAACTTCTAAATCATTGTAGTCTATATCTATTTTTCTATTATTTTTTGATAAAAAATCTTCAATTTCACTATCTGCTTCCCAAAGAGATATAAGTATAAAAGAGACTTCTCCTATAGTAAAATATTTATTTCTAATAGGGTCAAATAAGAGCCATTGTTTAGAACCATCTTCCGCACATGATGTTTCCATAAGTTTTATATCTTGCCTTAGTTTGGGTAGATATTTTTTCTTTGCGTCCATTACCACCCAATCCATTCTCTAAGTGTAGTAATAGGTTTTCTAAATAGATAAAAAAAGAGAGTTACATTTTGAGAATAAAGTTTTGCAGTACCTCTTACCCCAATTTTTGGTCTTGCCTCGCCTTCTGTAAGGTCTAAATCTCCTATTATTTTGTATGATAAAATATCTTGTACAGTAAGTTCAGGTTTATATGAAATTTGTGTTATTTTCCCTTCCCATGATTTCAATGGTTCATTGTCGAGAAATATTTTGATATGAGTATTTGATTCAAGAAAGATTGCATCACTAACTGGAAGCATAATTTTTAATTCTACATTATCAGGGTCTGCAATAAGCATTATTCTTTCACCAATTTCAACAGGTTTACCTGAAAGTTCCTTTGGATTATGTACTACTGCTATACCTGATTGATTTGTAAATATTTTTGTTTTTTCTAATTCCATTTTTGCAAAAGCAGTTTCAGCAAGTTTTAGTTGTACTTGATTTTCTAATTCACCTAATTTACTTTTTTGAGTATAGTCCAAAAAACTCACTTGACTTGTACTATGTAATTGAGCACGGGCTATTTGAAGTATTTTATTGGATATCTCGTATTTACTTTTATATTCACTATCTTCTATTTGTACTACTAATTCACCCTCATTAACCGATTGATTTGGTAATACTTCTACAGATTTAATTACGCCTTTAATAGGTGCTGTTATTATAAATGGATTTTTTGCTTGAATCTCAACAGGAGCTAAAACACTCATTTTTACAGGTATTATCATAACCAATAAAAAACCAGCGAGATAATATCTTAGATATTTAGTAGATAATTTTAGATTTTTTATATTTGAAAGCAAGGAGCATTTTCGATTTGCAAATAAGAAATAAGCATAAGAATTTGCTATATGTTCAATAAGTTTAATCTCATTATTTTTCCATGTATTTTGTTTAGATAGTATTAAAATATAAGAAACCTCAATATTCTCATGAGTTTTTTTCAATGGTACCCAAAGTAGGTTACCAAATACATATTCTTGCACTTGAGTACTATCTATGTCACTCAATTCTTTATTGATATCAATTTGATGTATTTTATTTGCATCAGTAGATTTTGATATATGTAAACTTATATTTTCTAACCATTGATTAAAAGGTGAGGTTGAATCTACTGATGTAATATTGGATATAGATACTACTTCCAAATTTGAAGTAAGAGAAGGACCAAGTAAAAAAGCTTGGTCATACTCTACGAGTCTTTTTGTTTCATTTGTAATTAAATAATAAAGTTCCTTCAAACTCTCACAATTTTTTCCATTTTGTTCGAGTTGAAGAAGAGAGGCTAGTTTTTGATCCAATTTTTACCTTTATGCCGTTAATTTTGAAAGTGTAAACAACAAGTTTGTACCATAAGATTCGTGTTTTTCAATTTCTGCACTTACTTGTTCTTTAAGTGGTACTAGTTGCTGATTCCCTTTCATATCTTTGACATTTATTTTAACATTTATAGTTTTAACTCCATCTTTACCAGAAGCTTTTATAATTATGTCAAGTTCTTCTACACCTTCAGGTAAAATACCTGTAATTGTACCTGTTTTTGAATCTATGACAAATCCATTTGGTAAAGGACTTCCATCTGCAAGGGTAGCATTATATGTTTGGTTATCTTCACCAGAAATAGTAATAGCTATAAATTTATTTTCAATATTGACACTCTCAATACCAAAATTATCACTATCCATACCATTTTGATTATCGTTAAATACTACTTGCCCATCATTGCCTACATTTATATTGAAAGTTTTTACACCTTCTACAATAGAATTATTATTTTGTCCTAAAGGTGATTGGTTTTCATTTGTTCCTAAACTATCTAGTCCATCAATACCGCTATTTTCATTATTATTTGAACCATTTCCTTGTAAACCTAAACCTGTATTATCATAATCTTGTGATTTGGTTTCTCTAGTAGGTTCTCTAACAAGTTGTTGTGCAATAGGAGTTTGAGGAGGTGCTATTACTTCCATCTCATATGTATATTCAACAGTTGTACCAGATGAGTCTGTAGCTTTTACAACAACATTAAATTTACCTATGCCTTCAGCTTTGCCTCTTATCATACCAGTATTAGGGTCATATTGTAGACCTTTTGGAAGTCCTATTATTTCATATGTATGAGTATCTGTAACATCTAAATCATCAAATATAACCGATAAATCTTTATTGTAAGCTTCTCCAAAAGCTATTCTTTGATTTAGATTAACACCATCTTTTACAAAAGGAGCATCATTCTTGCCTTCTATAACAAACTCTAAAGTTCTAGTAGTTTGACCATTAGTATCACCATCATCTGCCGTTATCTCCACACTGACTCTTTGTGTCTCTCCTTCACCTATACTATTATAGCTTGATGCGTCAAATGTATAGTGACCATTTGCTGTTATTGTAAATCCAGTAGGCGCAACACTACCATTTGCAATACTTACCGTATATGAAGGTGAATCTATATCAGATATTGGTAATACTCCACTTACACTAGCATTTTCATCAACATAATCAGTTTGATTTACAAAATAAGGTGCGTCATTAACTGCATTTATTGATATAGATATAGATGAAGTGCTTTCTAAAACATTACCTTCTCCTATATTGCCAAGGTCGCTTATGGTAATAGAAAGAGAATCGTTGCCGTTATAATTTTCATTAGATAAATATTTTAGCCCATTTATCGCATTTTGAATATCTGTTAAATTACCTCTCAGTTTAATGTAAGAAGAATTATCAACTCCTTCTAATAAAGTAAGATTATCTAATCCTGAAAGCTGTAAAATACCATTTTGTACATTTAATGTGATACTAAACTCTTCATCACCTGTAAAATCAACATCACTTAAAGAAATTAAATCTACATTTGAGAAAATAAAATTACCATCTTCATCTATTGAAGCTGTAGAATTTACTGTAATTACTGGAGCATCATTTACAGGTGTAACAAATATTGAGATTTGTGCAATATTACTTATTTCACCATCCCCTGAATTGTATTGGTACAAGAAGCTTTCTACTCCGTACCAATTTTCATCAGGAATAAATGTAAATTGTGCAAAGTTTGCATCATCTGTTAAGTTTGTGTCATTATTTAAAATAAGTTTGCCGTGAGTTAGTTGATATCCTATAGGTTTTGATGTATCATCATTATCTATATCACCATCACCATCTATATCATAATCTGCATATATCAGTTTACTATTGTCAAAAATAGTTATAGAACCTGCAGTTGTTATATCTCCGTTGCTATTAGTTATATCAGGAGTTCCTGTCCCAAAAATATAAGTTCCAGTATTTTCATTAATATCAGATATTAGCGTATCAATATCTATAACTATATTACCATCTTCATTTCCGACAACATTGTCACTGTAAGCATTAGGAACAGCAGGAAGAACAATAATCATTTTTTGAGAAACTGCTTCTTGTAGCGATGAATCTATAGCAGTTACTTTTAGATAATCAGCTCCAGGTGTTACAAAATCATTACCATAACCTGCAGTATATATGATACCATCACTTGCTGCCAATGTTGCATTAATTTCTTCTATAGTACCAGTTATTGTGATACTTCTCGAGTTATTACCAATGATTTGAGAGCTATCAACACCGTTTGTTACATCATCTCTTAGATATAATGAACCATAATTTGTAGTCTCAAGTTTTACTGTAAGTTGAGTATCGTCCAAATCTGCAAAACTTATTATTGAGCCTAAAGCTAAAGTTCCATTTGGATTTGTAGAAATTACTTTTTCAACTATAAAACTACTTGTTCCAAGATTACTAGTAGGTAAGTCATTGATGGCTTGTAGGTTTACATTAACAGTTTTTGTACTGTATCTTGCAGTCGTACTATTTCCATCACCGCCGTCATTTACTTTTATTTCTATTGCTCTTGCTTCTGTGCTGAAATTGTCAGATGGATTGCTAAATCCTACGGCACGAGCTAGTGCTTGCACATCAAGAGAATAAGCATTTGCATTTAGATTTATTCTTAAATCATTGCCGTTTTGTCCATTATAAGTAGAATCTATAGTACCTATAGTTTGACCACCATAATTTACATTTAAACCGCTTAATGTCACACCACCTAAACTTAACACACTTAAATTATCTATAGACTCTTTATTTGCTGTTATAGAAAAAGATATATATCCTCCGTCATAACTAGTTCCTTCTAAGTCTGTTATCGTGATATTTGGGTCAACTTGTACGGCTGTACCATTTTCAACATAAGTTTGTGTTGCAGTAGTACCACCTAGAAGTGGAGCATCATTTACAGAGTCTATAGAAATAGTGAGTATTTGGCTATCTGTTGAGCCACTACCATCACTTACATTCAATGTAAATTGTTCTGTAACATTTGATGAAAGTGCATTTATAGCATTTGAATCAGGAGCATAAGTATATGCACCTGTTGTTAAGTTAAGAGTAAGTGTACCATAAGTTCCAATTTGTGTAACAGTTGAGCCAGATACTGTTCCTCCATCAATACCATAAGTATATGTAGTATTGCTATCTGCATCAGTTGCACTTAATTGCCCACTAGTAGAAGTAAATACATCTGTACCATCAGTATCTGTATAATAGATAGTAGATGGTGCACTTAATGTCACAGGGTCGTTGATTTCATTTATGGTTATAGTTTTTGTAGAACTATGCGTAATAGGTGTTGAATCTCCCGAAGAAGCAGTAACGGTTACTGTTCTATTGATATTACTATTGTTTGCTGTCAAGTCAGATGTATTCTGATAAGTTACTTTTTGTGCAATTTTTTCTAAAACATCTGATGTAAGATTTGATGTAGGATTAGCTTGAGTTACTTTTACATCATCTATATAAAGTTGAGCACCCAAAGCTCTACCGCCAGTTGCATCCCAACTACCTGATACGAATACAAATTTATAGTCACCATCTGTTGCTACAGTTATAGATTCAGTATCCCAAGCTGTAGTTGCTCTTGCATTTGCACCAGTTTCATTTAATATAATTTGATAGTTTGATGGATTGTTTACATCTATAATATAACCAAATACATCATAGGCATCGCCTCCACCTTGAGCTTTCCAATCAAATGAAACAGTATCTCCTACTTTAAGTGAAACCGCAGAATCAGAGTAAATATAAGGTCCTCTTACAATGGCATAGCCACTTGCTGAGGTAAGGCTAGAGTTCATTTTGATTGAATTGTCATTTCCACTGTTTCCATCGTCATCATTGATATATGTATAAAAAGTTCCTCTTACGAGATTATTTCCATCTTTATCCGTAGCAGATATAGTTCTAGCAGGATTTGTGGTATCTTCAGGTGTTGCAAGACCTGCTATGGTATCTACTCCTAAATTTACTCTACCATTTACAATGGTCCAACCATCAATATTTATCATTGCATTTGTTGTTGAACTTAAAAGCCCCACAGAACTATTGCTTGAGTTAAAGTTACCGTTAGTAAAATCTACTGCAAAATTAATTCTAAGTTTTTGTCCGTTTTGACCATTATAAATACCATCAATTTGTCCTATAGCACTTACACTAGTACCATCGCCTAGATATACAGCATTTCCTACTATACTTACTGCACCATCAGTAATATCAGCAGTTGCCACTTTTTGTAAGCTAAGTATTTCCGTAGCTGTAGCACTTCCTATTTCAAATTCTACATAACCGCCACCGTATGATTCATTCGTATCTATACTAGTATCGGTCATTATTAAAGTCGCTGAATCTTGTTCGTTATATGTTGAAGAAGTTTCAGCTGTAGCTGTAATATTGATAGTTAAAGTTACAGTATCATCTAGTAAACCATCACTTACTTTCAAACTAAAAGTTTCAGTTGTATTTGCATTTAAAGCTGTTATTGCTGTTAGATTAGGAACATAAGTATAGTCACCTGTAGAAGAGTCTATTGTAAGTGTGCCATAATTTCCGGTTACACTAGTAACATCACTTGAATTATCTACTATGCTATATGTTAAACTTGCATTATCAACATCAGTAGCAGTTAAAGTACTTGAAATAGTTCCACTGATACTAGCACCGCTTGTATCAGTTATTTCTATTGTATTAAGAGCTGTAGCTACTGGAGCATCATTGACTGCATTTATTGTAAATGTAGCTGTTTTAATTGTTGTTGCCAAGCCTTCTTTATCCAAAGCATGCCATGTAAAACTATCTGTTCCATAATAGTTAGCATCAGGATGATAGCTTAAAGTTTCCAAATCAGCTATAGCTACAGTATACCCAGTAGCAGTTATTTGAGTATTTCCTAAGTATAAATCACCATTTGTTGGTAAAGTATCTATGATAAATGATTGCGGGAAATAATTTGCATTTATAAGGTCTTGTACAGCTATTGCTTTTGCAGTTTGTTTATCAGTATCAGATGGATTCATCATTGCATCTTGAATAATAGCCATTTTTGAATCATAATCAACGGCACTAATATCAGTATTTGCATTTAGATCATTTGAATCATGGTAAATATCTGCTGGATTTATAGTTGAAAAACTAAAAGTATCATCTTCTTCTATAACTTTTGTAAAGTTATCTACTATTGCTTGTTCGTTTACCGATGTTACATTTAGCGTAAAGCTTTGAGTCGCAGATTTGTCACCATCATTTGCCCCAAGAGTTATTGTCGTAGTACCATATTTATTCGCTTTTGGAGTAAATGTAAATGTTACTGTATCTCCTGTATTTGTAGTCGTACTTCTTGTATAAGAAATACATGACATATCTATAAGCTCTGTATTGCTTGAGCTTATTATCCCTTGGATATATTCTTCAGGAGTGTAATCATCTTCAAATAATAAAATTATATTAGCCTGAGAAGAGTCTTCGTTGATTGTTATAGTGCCACTATTTAATAGATTTGCAGGGTCGATAGAACCGCTATAAATATTTACCGTTGGAGCTGCATTTGAAGTAGTATCCAAAATAGTAACTACACCAGTAGCACTATTTGACCACCCCGTAGTATCGTTTGTATCACCTGCCGTCATAACTCTCCAGTTAACATTTGTACTTTGTCCTGAATTGCTACCAGCATCAAAACGGTAATTACTTAAATCAGCCATTGATATTACAAGTCTTCCATCTTGAAGAGTATATCCTGAAGCCGTATTTAAAGCTGAAATATCTGTAATATCAATCCAGTTACTATCATCAGCTTTATCTCCACTACCATCATATACTTGAAATTCTCCAACAGTTGGCAAGGACAAGATTTCAAGTTGATAAGCTTCAGTCATTATATCATTATCAATATCGCTAAAGTTAGGCATAAATTGATCAAAGGATTGTTTAGAGTTCGGTCCTACAGTTGCAGCCATTGCATTTGCTACAGGTTTGTCATCTACGGCAGTTATATTGATAGTGACTGTATCCGTATCTGTTGTTGTACCATCATTTGTAGCAATAGTTAAGGTAGTATAAGCACTTCCGTTTGCATCAGCTGTAGGTGCATAAGTCAAACCTTCCAAAGTCGCATTTATTTGTGTTAGTGTTCCTATGATTTGTACAGTTGTAGTGCTATTACCATTTATGGTAGCACCACTTCCAGTAGTTGCGGTCAATGTACCTTTTCCATTACCTATTGATATGGTGGTAGTTAGTACAATAGAAGAGTCATTTAATGAATCATTATCTCCTATTGTAATAGCATTAGAGTTGCTAGATGAAAAAACAATAGCTGTATCTTCATTTGTTGTTCTAGCTGTTGGTACACTATTTACTGGTAAATCATTTACAGATACAACAGTAATAGTAAGATTTGCAGCTGTTAATATTCCTGTGGTACCACCGTATTCAACGATATATCCGGCAATTGAGCTTGTATTTGTTGCGGCAAAGTCATTCCATGTTCCGGCATTTGCACCTGAATAATAAAAGTGTGCTACATCTTCACCGCCTCTTGAACCATCTGAATTATTAGGTTCACCGCTTGCCCAATTGGCATATTGACCATTATAAGCTGAGCCGTAATTTGATGTTGAATTTGTACCTGCACTTGTATCACCTGTCCAAAACTGTGTGCCAGATTCAGGACCTGTTACCCATTTCCATATACCTTCACTATTTGCATCACTCGCTCCTATCCATCCGTTACCACCGGCCATTGACATCATAAGTGCATTTTCCGTTGCAGATGTAATAGTCACAAGATAACCATTTAATCCGTATAAAGTTCTAGCTTCAGCATCAGTTTTTGCTTGATCCCAAGTAATACCTGCAGCACTTACAAATTCATAATAATGACCGTTTTCAGTATTGAAGAATTTACCTGTTTGATTGATTCTATAAGGTGTTCACCACTTCCATCATTGTCATTTACGGTTATTGTCAAAGGATCACTTCCAAACCAGTTGGCATCTCCTTGATATCTAAGTGTTGCAAGCGCAGTATTTAGATTTGCAGAACTTCCTGTGATAACTAAATTATGAGTTCCACTCCCCGTGACACTTAACCCACTTGAACTTCCCAAACTAAGATTACCATTATTTGCACTAATAGTTACAGTTAAATTTGCACTATCAACATCACTTACAGTAATACCTGATATTGTTATAGATGTATCTTCATTTACAGTAGCTGTTTCTACACCAGTTATATAAGGCAAATCATTTACTGAAGTTACATTAATAGTACTTGATGCACTTCCGCTATTACCATTTGAATCTACAGCAGTTACTGTAAATGTTCTAGCAGTAGTAGTAGGGGCTTCGGAAGTATTTGAAAAAGCTATAAGTTTTGAAATAGATGTTACGACAGCATCATTCACTTTATTCCCGTAAACTCTTACATTATCTATATAAAGCTGACCACCTGCAGCTCTACCGCCTGAAGCATCATAAGTACCATTTACGAAAACAAATCTATAAGTACCTGATGTTGATATAGTAGTTGCTTTTGTAGTCCAAGCCGTATTTGAACCACCTGTAGCATCCAAAACTTCTATTTGAGCACCAGTATTTACATTTACGATATACCCAAATGCATCAAAATCATCTCCACCAGCATATGCTCTCCAATCGAAATATATTATATCTCCAGAACTTGCTTGAAATTCAGAGCTATAAACAGCAGGTCCATGCACAACATCATATCCATTAGCCGTAGTCATAGAACTTGTAAGTTTAAGAGCATAGCTTCCATCTGTATTATTTCCAGATTCAGATACTACACTTGTAGAGTAACTTCCGTTACTTGGTACATCGTTGTCATTTCCACCTGAGTTTGCATTGTTTGAATAGTCACTTGTATCTTGTGAAGTCCATCCTGCAATAACAGTAGAGCCCAAATTTATCATTTGATTCATAGCTGTCCAGCCAGTTATTGTACCTGTCTCAAAACTTGCATTACTAAAACTACTTACAAAATTAATTCTTAGCTTTTGTCCATTTTGACCATTGTATGTAGAGTCAATCGAGCCTATTACATCTTTCCCTGAACCATTCCCTAAATAAACATTATTGCCATCTACCGAAATAGCACCACTAGCATTTACATTTGCATCACTTGTAAGGGTAAGTTGGTCTGAACTAGAGCCATTTGTAAGACTATATTCTATATATTTACCATCATAACTAGAGCCATTTGTAATTGAAATATTAGAACCAGGATTTACCGCAGAACCATCTTCTGTAAATGTTACATCTCCCAACCCTGAAATCGATGGAATTCCCATATCCCCAGCGTATGTAGGAAAGCTTAGTGATTCAGTTTCTATTATACCAGTACTTGACTCCAATTCCCAATCACCACCCAATCCTGTAGCATTAGTTGAAGCTGATATATCTGCTTTAGTAATTTCAGATAAATTTTGTATGAAGGATACACCATTTTCACCGCTTGAAACTGAACAACCATAAAGTAATATATCTCCATTTTCATCAAGAGAATCACCAAGAGAGGATAATATATCATTGTATTGTGATAAGTTGTCTTTATTTAAAGTAGCAGTTCCTAAAGTTATACTTCCTTCACTACCATGTCCTAGAATATGTAATGCATCTACATCTTGCATTGTAGATAAAACATCAGCCATAAAATCTAACCCATTTACATTACTATCTACAATATATACTTGTATATCACTTGATATTCCATCTACTAAATTTTGATAATCTGGTAGATTACTATCTACAAATGCTATTTCAATTCTATCTTTAGGAGTTTGAGTCGCAGGAGGAGTATCCTCGATTGTATCGTGATTAGAATCAAAGCTACTATTATCAAGTACCTCAACACCTGTGGCTACAGCAGCACCATCAAACAATATTCTTGGTTCTAGTGCACTTATGGTTGGTTTTCTTTTTTGTCGGCTCATTGGTTATCTCCTTATTTAGGTTGCTTAAAATATGCAGTAGCACTCATGCCAGGCATAATATTGTTGTTTTTTGAAGTTATTTTAGCTCTAATTATTACAGTTTGACTAGTAGGATCAACAACTGAAGATACAAACTTTATTTTTGCTTCTATATTTTGAGCTAATTCATCTATGGTTAAAGTAATATTTGTGTTTTCTTTAATCCAATTTAATGAACTAGAAGGTACTACAATATAAGCTTCAAAACTATACATTGGAACAATCTCAAAAAGTTTTTCATTAACTTCTACATTTTTATAAGGGCTTACATATCTTTGAGATATATACCCTTCATATGGTGCATGTATTTGACATCTACTTACATTTATATTTGCTATATTTAATTCTTGTTTTCTTTTTTGATACTCTTGTTCTGATATTAAAACATCAAATTTACTTATTGACTGATAAGCTTCTAATTCTTTATTTTTTTCCATTTGAAGTTTTGCAATATTGGTTTCAATTTCAACTTTTGCTTTTTGTGCTTCATATATCTTACAATCTATTTTTGCCAGCAGTTCGCCTTTTTTAAACTTCTCACCTTCACTTTTTGGTAGGAAAACTACTTCCCCAGCTATTTGAGTTGACAAAACAGTTTGTTCTTGAGATTTGATAATTGCTCTAGCTGTTAATTCATTATCAGCTTGTAATACACAATATGCAAAAAACAAACATATCAAAATTTTTTTCATTATAAACCTTTTATTAGTTTAGTTCGATTAAATTTGCAAGAATATAACCATCTTCAGTTTTATACCAAATACTATCATTTATATAAACTGCTTCAAGAATATTTATTAAACTACCTTTTTCTACAGTCTTTATTAATGTAGAATTTACATCTGTATTTTCTCTTATATTTACATTTTTAGTAGTTTTCCCAGTTGTAGTTATAACAATATTTTCACCTGTTTTCTCTACTAACATTAAATAGTTCGCATATATAAAACCTTTGTTTGTTTCATACCAATTTCCAGTTTTACTGATTATATCTACAATCTCCCCACCTCTTAAGATACTAGTTGATGCAACATTCATTGAAGGTTCTTCTCTAGTTTTTACATCTTGTTTTACAATAGCATACATTTTTTCTATGGTTGTTTGTGATGGAAGATTATTGTTTGATTGTTCTTCATTCTCTATTATAGAGCTATGTGTGCTTTCGTTTGTGACTACAGAATCTGAAATATTTTCTTCATTGATTAAAATAGTATCTTGTGTATTAGTGTCAACAGGAGTAGTTTCCATCGTTTCTACTGTTTCTATCAAATTTGTTTCTTGATTGGATTTATTTGTTTCCGTAGTTTGTTGTGGATTTAAACCCATAGAGACATAAACCATTGCGTAACTATTTTGTAATCCTGCATAAGACATTTGATGTTTCAAAGTTGCAAGAAGATAACTAAGTTTTTCTTTGATAACAAACAATTTACTTGTGGTTTGTACTTTATTCATTATATTTTGTTGTTCTAAGATTTGTTCTGAAACATCCAAAGCTTGAGCTGATAATTCATACTCTCTTTTTGATTGTGCAAAATTTATCAAAGATAAGTGTACCTGAGAAATTACTGCCATTGTAAGTGCTAATTTTTGTTCTTTTACAATTTCATTTTTAGATTTTGCCACATCAGTTTCTGCAGAAGCTTTGAATACATTTAAAAGATTCCAAGATATGTTTGCACCATATGTATTCCATTCATTATTTAATAAATATTTACTATCATTGTAATTAAGTCCAGCATTTATAGTAATTCCTGGCAACATACTAAGTTTTGCCGCAGTTATATCTTTTTCTGAAATTCTTTCTTGATAACGGCTTTCTGCCAACTCAGGTCTATTTTCTAAAGCCATTTGCTCCATTTCTATCACATCAGTATATGGAATAGAAATAGAATCATAACTTTTTTGTACTGTTTGTTCTAATTCAAATTTAGTATTTGGTGTAAGTCCCATAAGTTCAGCAAGTTGTAGTTTAGATGATATGAAACTTTTTTCAAGTTTTGTTAAATCTTGCATAATATTTAATAGTTCTCTTTGATATGTCAAAGCTTGCATAGGATTTTGTATTCTTAAAGATTTTATTTGATCAGTATCTGATAATGCTTGTTTTACTTCTTCCATTAGAGGTTGGATTTGTGCAAGTAGATGTTCTGCTGTAATAGCTTGATAATAAGCACTTGTAATCTCTTGCGTTATATTATGTCTTATTTTTTTCTCTTTTTCTTGAGCAATCAAAAATTTATCGGCTTGTTGTTGTGCTCTTACATATGAAAGTCCAAAATCAAGTATATTCCAACTAAATGTAATATCTGCATTTTTGGATTTTTTGTCTTGAGAAACAGAATATGTAGGATTTGAATTTAAATCTGATGGTGAACCATCTGCAAAAGTAGTACTTGCACTAGCTGCATATTTGTCTCTTACCGTATATCCAGCATTTGCCGTTAAATCAGCAAGCATATCATACTGCATAACATCCAAGTTTTGTTTCATAAGTGCAGTTTCCATAATCTTTAATTTCTTCTGACGATTGTTTGTTATACCTAATT
Source organism: Arcobacteraceae bacterium (assembly GCA_023229945.1). Lineage (GTDB taxonomy): Bacteria > Campylobacterota > Campylobacteria > Campylobacterales > Arcobacteraceae > UBA6211. The sequence goes on from JALNYH010000005.1 coordinate 47,472, forward strand.
CAATAGCATATTCCAATGTCAAAGGATTCTCTATAGCAGGTATAGAACCTTTGATAGATTGTAAATCTTGTTGAATTTGCTCTTTGATTTCATTTTCCAACATAGGAGTAGGTTTAATAGAACAACCCACTAATATCATTGAAGCAAAAGCTGACATAACCAATTGTTTTTTCATTTTTTAACCTTTAATAAATTTATTTTATCTAATTATATCCAATCCGTATCATATTAGTATCACAAAAGTAATAAATTATATCTTTTTAATGATTTTTAAATACATAATCAATTTTATGAATTGTCCTAGTAATTTCACAATAATGAAGATAGTTAAGTTTATTATATTTATTGAAAAATTAATATAATAATTATATGATACAATAAAATTAATAAACTATAAAGTAAAGTATTTTAAAACAAAAGAAATATTAAAATACCAAAAAATATCAAGTGTAATTTGTGCATAAAAAATAGTAGATTTATATTTGGTTTAATATTATTTAAAATATATAAATATTGATATAATAAATAATTTGATATAATAATGAAAATATAAAGGATTTATAGTGAAAGACTTAGCTGTTTTTTTAAAAAAATTAAATATTCTTTATGCTGAAGATAATGTAAGTATACAAACTTCTACCAAAGATATGTTGGATCTTTTGTTCTGTAATGTATATACTGCAAATGATGGACTAGAGGCATTAGAACTTTATAAAACTAAAAGTATACATATAGTAATGCTTGATTATGTAATGCCAAATTTAGATGGCTATGAAGTAGCAAAACGAATACGAAGTGAGAATTACAAAATACCTATTGTTATGGCAAGTGGTTATACTGATAAAGAAAAGCTTTTAAATGCGATTGAATTATGTTCTGTTGGATATATAGAAAAACCTTTAAAATATGAAGAACTAATAAAAACATTAAAAAGAACTGTTGAGGTATTAAAAGAACAAAATATATTTATTTCAAGATTAGATGAGTCAACTTATTATGATTTTACCACTAAGACAGTTGTAAAAAATAATGTGAATATACATCTTAGCAAACAAGAATCTGATTGTATAGAATTATTAATACATAATAAATCAAAACTTGTATCTAAAGAACTTATAAATGATTATGTATTTTCATCTGATTATGTTGATGCAAATACTATTAGAAATCTTTTATATAGGCTTAGAAAAAAGATTGATACCAATGTAATAGTTACAGTTAAAGATTTGGGTTATATTTTACAATAAAAAAAGGGGTGAGATTTTTCTCACCCCTCACCACTTTTGTGTTCAGCTAAAGAGTTTTTACCACTCTCTTACAATTGCATGACATCTAGAACATGCGTTTAAGATATCAGCATATGCTGTTGCAGCATCCATATAAGCTTTTTGATCAAGATTTAATTCTAACACATTAGAATCAAGTGATATTCTTTTAGCATTATTTTCAGCTACATTAGCCATATGTTTTTTTGTTTCAGGAAGATATTGTGCAATTATTTTCTTATCAGAAAACATTGCATTACCTTCTTTAACTTGTTTTAATCCATCACGAATTAAAGTCTCATTATTATGCATAAAACCTATTTGAATATTTGTCATACCCTTGTCCATAATAGCCATAGATTTTTTCATAACATCGTCTGCACTAGCAATAGAAACACTTAAGATTCCAGCTAATAGTAATTTAGTAAATTTCATAACACCTCTCCTTTGTACTTATTAGTGAAGATCACGCCAAATTTTTGCTTTCCATAACCATGCAAAAATAGCAAATATTACTAAATAAGCTAGTACTTTAACACCTAGTGACTCACGCTCAGTTTTTTTACTTTGACCAACTTCGCCCATGTAAGTAACAATTTGTTCTTCAGCTGCTTGAGTTAAACCAACTCTTGGCATTGCTGTACCTTCAAGATGTTTTTGTGGGTCATTTACAAAAGTATGAATATAGCTTGGTCCTCTACTTACAATATACTGAGATAAATCAGGTGGTAATTTACCCATATAGCTTTTTAAATCAGATTTTGTAGTTTTAGCATTCATACTTCCACCGTAAAAGTCTGCATATTTAATGCCATGACATCTCAAACATGCATCAGTAAATACTTCTTTGTTTGTCATCTCTGTTGGAGCAATTGATTGTAAATAAGCAACCATATCAGCTATTTGTTGATCATCCATCCAATCATATCCTGGCATTGGGTGAGCTTTTGTATCATCAAAAACATGCTCAATTTTAGATGCTTTAGCAGGATTTTTTATAAATGCTGCCAAATAGTTTTCATCATATAATTTTCCAGCAGTTCCTAAATCTGGTGGAACTACACCATAAGATGCACTTAGTGTTGCATTGTCCATCATTTGTGCAAAGCCTTGAGACTCTATAGCGTGGCACGCTATACAGTTACTTTGAACAAGTTCTGCACCATTTGTTGCATCACCTTTTTTACCATTTAGTCCATCTACATCACTATATGTATAATCTGCAGGTGCTACATGTGGATGAAATACTGAGTGTGCTAAAGGTTCAACACCCCAATAAGTTATAAGTGTAAATGCTACCACTACACCAAATATTTTCAATTCTCTCATAGTGCGCCCCTTGCTTTTGCATCAGCTTTTGTAACAAAAGGTAATGCCATAAATAATGCTAAAAATACGATTGAAGCAAAGAAACCTATCCATGCGTTTAAGCCGGTTGGAGGTAATTTACCATATACAGTAAGTACAATCATATCTATTAATAATAACCAGAACCAAATATTGAATCTTGGTCTTTTATGAGCAGGTAATACTTCAGGGTCTCTATCAATAAATGGTAGTAAGAAGAATATAACATTTGCTATACCAAATGCGATAAGACCTAAATCAAATGCTGAAATTCCAGCAATATCAAAGAAGAAACCTCTTAAAACTTCATAACTCCACAAGAAATACCACTCAGGATAAATATGTGCAGGTGTAACCATAGAATCCGCTGGATCAAAGTTAACAGGATCCATAGCAAAATTAAAATGGAAGAATACTAGATAGAAATAGAAAATCAAGAACACACCAAGTACAGCAAAGTCTTTACTTAAAAACACTGGCCAAAATGGGATAACTTTTGATTCTTTTTTATTTCCTGCAAGATATTTTTCAGCTTCTGCATCAAAATCTATTTCTTCACCTTCTTGATTATTAACATGTGGTACTCTTAATGAATAAAAGTGTAATGCAATAATACCTATGATAGCTAATGGTAATAAGAATACATGTAACATAAAGAATCTTGTAAGTGTAGCATCAGCAACATTGAAGTCACCTCTAATCCATACAACAAGAGCATCTCCAATAAATGGAACACCACCAAAAAGATTAGTAATAACCATAGCAGCCCAGTAACTCATTTGTCCCCAAGGAAGCATATAACCAGAAAAACCAGCAGCACTAAATGTAACAAATAGCAACATACCGCTTATCCAAATCATTTCTCTACCTTTTTTGTAAGAGCCATAATAAATACCAGTTAGCATATGGATATATATAATCAAAAATATAGCTGAAGCAGCAACACCATGCATATGTCTAAACAACCAACCATAAGCAACTTCTTGCATAATTGTATAGTTTACACTGTCAAACGCAAGATTTACATCTGGTTTGTAATACATCATCAAAAAGATTCCTGAAATTACTAGAATTTTGAATGTTACAGCTAGTACAACACCCATTGCCCATAAGAAGTTTACATCTTTTGGAATCCAATATTCAGTCATCATAACTTTCATAAATTTAGTAGTAGCTAGTCTTTGATCAAACCACTCACCAACTGAATTAGCCTTTGTAATATGAGCCATTTTTTATCTCCTTAAGCCTGTGCCATTTGTTTGTATTCAGGACCTTCTTCGCCAATAACGATTACAGTTCCTTTTACAGCAAATGCCGGTATATCTAGTGGTCTAGGTGGTGGTCCAAATGTATTTACACCACTAGCATTAAACTCTCCGCCATGACAAGCACATTTCCAAGAATTGTCTTTCCAAGCTGGAATACAACCAAGGTGTGTACACAATCCGATAGCAATAGTAAATCTATCATTACCTAGAACTAAATCTCTTCCACTTTGAGCCATAGCATCAGTTTTTTTTAGGATAAATATCGGTTTACCCCTCCAAGTTACAGTACTTGGTACTCCTGGTCTTGCATTTGCAAGGTCTACTTCAGTAAATCCAGCAGCTAGAACACTTGGAAGTGGATCCCAAGCTTGCTTCATAGCTACAAGTGAAGCAGCCCCACCTACAGCAGCAACTGCAGCAAATGAGTAACCAAGAAAGTCACGTCTATTTGTATTGTCAGACATATCATTTCCTTCATTTTTGATTTTAAACGCCATATTATAGTTTTTTTTAACTTAAAATTAATTGACTTGAGTCAAACATAAGTCGCTTTTTTTCAAATTTGTAGAAAAAAATTATCGTTAGTAACAGATATTGATTTTTTTTAGACTTTTTTTAATGTTTTTAAGTTGTAAATGTTTGTTTTTACACCAAAGTGGTGCTATTAGTGAGTCATTATCTATTCCTGCTGTTAGTCTTTGAATAGATATATTATTAGGAATTATTTTAATTGATTCTACTATTAAATCAATATATTTTTCTTCTGAAATTGGTTCAAAATCACCATTTTTATATTCAAGTGCTAGCAAAGTATTATTTGTCACATATAATGGATGTATTTTTATAGAGTCAATATTTAATTTAATAGATTCTTCAATTGTTTTAAGCATCATTTCAGGAGTCTCATTTGGTAGTCCAAAAATAACATGTCCACATACTAGTAGTCCATATTCTTTTGTCCGTTCAATCCATTTTTTTATATTAGCAAAATCATGACCACGATTAATTGCTTCTAATGTCTCATCATAAATACTTTGTATTCCATACTCAACCCAAATTTCGTTATTTAATTTAGAATTTGGATTTGTTTGCAATGATAATTCTTGTAAATATGACAAAATTTCATCATTTACACAATCACTTCTTGTACCAATACTCAGTCCTACTACATCATCAAGAAGTAAAGCTTCACCATAAAGAGCTTTTAGTGTTTCAAGAGGAGCATAGGTATTTGTGAATGATTGAAAATAAACTACAAATTTTTTAGCACCAAATTTCTTTGCAAGTTTATTTTTAGTCGCATTAAATTGTAGTTTTAGTTGTTGTATTTGAAGTTCTAAATAAGGATTTGATTGGCTTGTTGGATGGAGTTTGAATCTATCTTTATTTTTTACAAGATTTGGAGAAAATGAGTCGTTTTCACAAAAAGTACATCCACCACGGGCTACTGTTCCATCAATATTAGGGCAAGTAAAACCACTTATACTAATTGGTACCTTATATACACTTTCGCCAAATTTCTGACGAAAATATCTACCAATAGTATTAAGTTGTTTCAAATTCTTTGTATCTGCCATAAGGATTATTTTATAAAATACTCACCAGTAAAACTAGGAACTGAATATTGTCTATCTCTTCCTATGCTATCAAATAAATCATCAAGTGAAAGATAATCTAGTGAATCAGCTTCTATGTACTCTCTTACCTCTTCTTTTGACATCTGAGAGTTGATTAGTTCTTGTTTTGTAGGTGTATCTATACCATAAAAACAAGGATATTTAATCATTGGGCTAGCTGAACGGAAATGTACTTCTTTTGCCCCTGCATTTTTGAGCATTCTTACTATTTTTTTACTAGTTGTTCCTCTTACAATAGAATCATCAATTACTATGATAATTTTATCTTTGATAAGACTTGGCATTGGGCTAAGTTTCATTTTAACCTTAAGTTCACGCATCTCTTGAGTAGGCTCTATAAAAGTTCTTCCAACATAATGGTTTCTTATGATTCCGTACTCAAATGGTATGCCACTTTCTTTTGCATAACCCAAAGCTGAAGGTACACCACTATCAGGAACTGGTATTACCATATCTGCTTTTATACCAGAATTGATATCAGACCTTGCCAATGCACGACCAAGATTTTGTCTGATTGTATATACATTTTTACCATCTATATCACTATCAGGTCTTGCAAAATATATATATTCAAAAGCACAAGGTCTATAATCTGGCTCATATAGTTGGATTGATTCTGGTTCTTCATTATTTTTTCTAAATACTAGCATTTCTCCAGGTCTAACATCTCTTACAAACTCTGCATCAACTATATCAAATGTACAAGTTTCACTAGCTATTATCCATCCACCACTTCTTAGTTTTCCAAGGCTCAGTGGTCTAATACCATATTTATCTCTGATTACAAAAAGTTTACTTCTACTTTGTATTATAAAGTTATATGCACCAACAGCATGTTCTAGTGCTTCTACAATTCTATCTTGAAGTTTGTTTTGTGTAGATCTTGCTATTAGGTGGATGATATTTTCAGTATCCATTCCCGTTTGAAATATCGCACCTTCTTCAATAAGCTTAGTTCTAACTTCATTTTTGTTTACAAGGTTACCATTGTGTACTATAGAAATTTCACCAAGTTTATATCTAGCATGGATTGGTTGAGCATCTAATATAGAGTCACTTCCAGCAGTTGAATAACGATTGTGTCCAATAGCCATATCACCTTTTAAAACTTCAAATGACTTTTCATTATATACATCTTTTACATGACCTCTATCTTTGATAGTGTATATTTTATTATTATATCCACTACTAATCCCTGTAGCCTCATGACCACGGTGTTGCATAGCAAAAAGTGCAACTGAAGCTAGTTTAGCTGCATTTTCGTTACCATAAATTCCTACAATTGCACACATTATATATTTCCTTTGAATCTTCTTGAGTCGTGAGTTATCATTGTTATAGTCCTAAGCAGTCGTTAATAGAGTATAAACCATTTTCTTGCTCTACTAGCCAAAGTGCAGCTTTTAATGCACCCTTACTAAATGTATTTCTAGCAGTTGCTGTGTGGTTTAGTTCTAAAAATTCACCATCATTATATAATCCTACGGTATGACGACCTACTATATCACCACCACGAAGTGCCATAACCGCTATTTCATCTTTTGTTCTAGCCCCAATATTCCCATCTCTTCCACTAATTCTTACATTATCAAGCTCTAGTTCTCTTGCATTTGCTGCACTATGAGCTAGTGTCAAAGCTGTACCGCTTGGGCTATCAACTTTATGACGGTGGTGTTGTTCTACTATTTCTATATCAAAATCTCTTAATGTTTTTGATGCAAGAGATACAAGCTTATTAAGTACTGCTACACCCAAACTCATATTTGTTGCATATAAAATAGGTGTTATTTTGCTAGCTTCAAGTAGTAAATTTTGTTGATGTTTATTAAATCCAGTTGTTGCGATAACAAGAGGTTTTTTGATATTGTTTTCTATTACACACTCTAATAATGTCTGTGTAGCACTAGGAGCTGAAAAATCAATCACGGCATCACATGAATTTAGAAGAGTTTTTATATCATTTGTTACAACAGTATCTTTAGGTAACACTTTTTTGATTTCATCATATACATGTACAGCACTCAAAACTGCACTTTTATGTTCACTTAAATCATCAATAAGCAAACTCCCAACTCTACCCGTACTTCCTAATAATCCAATTTTTACCATTTCTTCCCCAATTATTCTAAATAACTAATAACACTAAGTGCCGCAATTGCACCATCACTAGCAGCACAAACCACTTGTTTTGGAGCTTCTATTCTTATATCACCAGCTGCAAAAAGACCTTTTGTAGATGTTTTCATAGATAAATCAACTATTACTTCACCTTGAGCGTTTAATTCGCACAAATTGCTTCCATCACTTTGTTTTAAAACACTATTTAATACATTTCTACCAACGAAAACAAAAATTCCAGGAACTTGTAAATCTCTTATGCTTCCATCATTTTTATTTTTTATTTTTATGCCATTTACGCCCATATTGTCACCATAAACTTCATCTACTTGAGCGTTTAAAATAAGTTCTATATTTTCAGTATGTTTGACATGTTCTATAGTATTAGGAGCTGCTCTAAAAGTATCTCTTCTATGTACTAAATAAACTTTTTTACAAATTTTTGCCAAATAAATAGCCTCTTCTAGGGCAGTATCTCCACCACCTAAAACTGCAACTTCTTTATTTTTGTAGAAAAATCCGTCACATGTTGCACAAGTACTCACTCCTCTTCCAAAAAACTCATTTTCACCTTTGAAACTAGCTTTTTTAGGAACGCTTCCTGTTGCTATAATTACAGATTTTGCCTCTACTGTTTTGCCATCGCCAAGAGTTAGTTGAAAAATATCACTATTTTTAGTAACTGTTTGAACTTGAGTCATTTCGTGTTTTAGTCCAAATCTTTGGCATTGTTCTGGCCAATTTTGCATTAGTTCCATCCCTGTTACAATTTCAAGTTGACCTGGATAGTTTTCAATTTCACTACTTTGAGTTATTTGCCCACCTGGCATACCCATTTCAAACATAGTTACATTTTTTAAGCCACCTCTTGTGGCATAAAGTCCTGCTGTAAGACCAGCTGGTCCTCCGCCAATAATAGCTAAATCCAACATAATAATATTCCTTTAATAAAAGTTTATTTTTTGATTGTGGTATGATACAATAATTTAGATTAAATTTTTAGAAGTTATACGAAGTAAGTTTGAGGGATTAAAGAATCCCTCAGTTTAAAATTAGATTAAAGAATTTAATTTATCAGCGAAAGCTTGTTTAGAAGCTGCACCAATCATTTGATCAACCACTTGACCATCTTTCATAAATAAAATTGTAGGTATTGATCTAACACCAAATTTTACTGCCAAATCTTGCTCTTCATCTGTATTTACTTTACAAATGTTTGCTTTACCTTCAAATTCTACAGCCAAATCATCAATAACTGGAGCTATCATTCTACAAGGTCCGCACCATGGAGCCCAAAAATCTACTAAAGATACACCATTATTTACTGTTGCTTCAAAGTTAGCACTTGTTAATTCAATATATTTTCCCATTTTTTTTCCTTATTATTTTGGTTTAACAAATTATACCCTCTTAAACTTTAAAACTTTTTTAGATAAAATATTAAACTTAAAAATACAAACTTAATAATGGAATAAAAAAATGGATATTAGAAAAGAGTTTTTAGAATTTTTTGAAAGTAAGCAACATGAGGTATATAGTAGTATGCCACTTGTCCCTGATGACCCAACGCTTCTTTTTACAAATGCAGGTATGGTACAGTTCAAAGATGTCTTTACGGGCGCTCTACCGATACCATCAAACCCAAAAGCGGCTAGTTGTCAGCTATGTGTTAGAGCTGGTGGAAAACATAATGACTTGGAAAATGTTGGTTACACTAGCAGACACCATACACTTTTTGAGATGCTTGGAAACTTCTCTTTTGGAGATTATTTCAAAAAAGAAGCAATTTCTTTTGCATGGGAATTTATTACTCAAACAGTAAAGTTACCAAAAGATAAGCTTTATGTAACCGTTCATGAAAATGATGATGAAGCTTATGTCCTTTGGCAAGAACATGTAAGTAGTGATAGAATATACAAAATGGGTGACAAAGATAACTTCTGGGCTATGGGTGATACAGGAGCTTGTGGACCTTGTAGTGAGATTTTTTATGACCAAGGTAGTGAACACTTCAATACTAGTGAAGATTATATGGGTGGAGAAGGAGATAGATTTCTTGAAATCTGGAACCTTGTATTTATGCAGTATGAAAGAACAAAAGATGGAGAGCTAAAACCTCTACCAAAACCTTCTATTGATACTGGTATGGGACTAGAGAGAATTACAGCTATTAAAGAAGGAGTGTATAACAACTTCGATTCATCTATTTTTAGACCAATAATAGAAAAACTCTCACTTATCGTTGGATCAAACCCAACTCCAAAAAATATTGCAAGCTATCGTGTAATAGCAGACCATACAAGAGCTGTTAGTTTTATGGTATCTCAGGGAATTCTTTTTGATAAAGAAGGGCGTGGATATGTATTAAGAAGAATTATGAGAAGAGCTATTAGACATGGTTATCTTTTGGGACTTCGTACACCTTTTATGGCTAAACTTGTGGATTCATTATGTGAAGTCATGGGGGAGCATTATTCGTTTTTAAATGAAAAAAAAGAGTTTGTAAAAGAACAAATCACATATGAAGAAGAGAGATTCTTCAAAACTATAGATAGTGGTATGGCTATATTTGAAGAAGAACTTAAAAATTCTACAACGATTTTTAGTGGAGAAGTTGCATTTAAACTTTATGATACTTTTGGATTTCCACTCGATTTGACTGAGGATATGTTGAAATCTAGTCAAATATCTGTAGATATAGAGACTTTTGATAAGCTAATGTCAGAGCAAAGAGCTGCTTCAAAAGCTTCTTGGAAAGGAAGTGGTGATGCTTCAAAAGAGGGTGATTTCAAAAAACTTTTAGAGCAATTTGGTAAAAACAATTTTGTAGGATACACAAATCTTACCCACAAATCAAAAATCCTAGCATTGCTTGATGATGAGTTTAATATGGTAGATACTTTGGCAAATAGTCAAATTGGTTGGGTAATGCTTGATAATACACCTTTTTATGCCGAATCTGGTGGACAAATTGGAGATGTTGGTGCTTTGGAGATAGATACTACGGTAGCTATGGTGGAAGATACAAAGAAATTTTTTGATTTAAATCTATCAAAAGTAAAAGTTCAATCAAATACTCTAAAAGTAGGGCAAGATATTTTTGCAGTAGTTGCAAATAGAGGTGAAGTGGCTAAACATCACTCAGCAACACACTTGCTTCAATCAGCTCTTCGTATGGTTTTGGGTGATATGGTATCACAAGCTGGAAGTAGTAATGATGCTTCTAGATTAAGATTTGACTTTACTTATCCAAAAGCTATGACTTCATCTCAACTTGAAGAAGTACAAGAATTAGTTAACTCTATGATTGCAAGAGGAATAAGTGGAAATATAAAAGAACTTCCTATAGAAGAAGCAAAAAAATCTGGTGCTATTGCTATGTTTGGTGAAAAATATGGAGATTTGGTAAGAGTTGTAGATTTTGAGGGGAGTAGTGTAGAGTTTTGTGGTGGAACACATGTACATAATACCGCTCAAATTGGAAGCTTTTATATCACAAAAGAAAGTGGTGTAAGTGCTGGAGTGAGAAGAATTGAAGCTGTTTGTGGAATGAGTGCTATCAAATATGTAACATCTATGATACAAACCCAAAATGAACTTCAAGTTGAACTAAAAAATAATGATTTAGTAACTAGTGTAAAAAAACTAAAAGACCAAATCAAACAACTCAAAAATGAATTGATAAATTCACAAAAAGAGACTAAACAAGAAGTACAAGTACAAGAAATTTCTGGTATCAAAGTGATTGTTGATATTGTACAAAATGGTGATATTAAAGCAATTATTGATGATTATAAAAATGGTTATGAAAAGGTAGCTATTTTCTTGTTACAACCAAAAGATGACAAGGTAATGTTGGCAAGCGGTATCAAAGGAATTGATGCAAATGCTGGTGAGTGGATAAAAAATATTGCCCCAATAGTAGGCGGAGGCGGAGGCGGTAGAGCTGATTTCGCCCAAGCTGGTGGTAAAGATGTATCTAAAATAGAAGATGCAAAAAAAGCTGCGTTGGAGTTTATTAAAGGGAAGATTTAGGTTTTAGGTGGTAGTTTGTAGATGGTAGGTGGTAGGGAATTTTCTTATCACTTAACACTTAATACTCAATAAGGAATCCAAAACAATCCCTTCTTTCAGTCCATCATCAAAAACTATACTGTTTTCAAAGCCCAAAGTATCATAAAATACTTCAAAAATCTTAACACCTGTGATAACAAACTCTAATTTTCTACTACCTACTAGTATAGAAGCTTCTTCGTAAGATAGCTTATCAAAAAGTTCAAGGTAGTGGGCTAAATCTTCTTTTGATATGATTGTACCATTTACTTTGTGTTTGTCATAAGTGTGGTAATTTAAGCCTTGTTTGATGGCTGCTAGTGTTGTAGGAGTTCCTGCTGTTGCGTAAAAGCCAAAATCTTTTAAATCTATATCTTGTATAAAATCCAATATCTCTTTTCTTGCATTTGCCAAAGATATATTAGGATTTTGTGATTGGCTCATTGTGACTATTCCAAAATCAAAACTTTTTTTCAAAACATTTTCATTTTGGACAATTACAAGTTCACTTGAAGCTCCACCAATATCTACAAACAAGAACTTTTTATTATCAAACTTGTGTCTTTTGATGGCTTCTTTGATAGCCAAAAGTGTAAGTTCAGCTTCTTTGTCACCATCTATGATTTGAAATTTAGCTCCAGTTTCTTTTTCAATAGTTTTTAAGACATCTGAAGAATTTTTTGCTTTTCTCATAGCAGCTGTTGTGATACAACTTGCCTTACTAGCATTGAAGTTTAGTTTTTGGATTGATTCATTTATAGCCGATACTATCCTCTGTATTGCTTCATCAGATATATTTCCACTTTGACTCAGCCCATCAGCAGTAGCAACAACCTTTTCAAACTCACCAAGTTCTTGATTGTTAACACAATCATACTTCAAAACCCTAAAAGAGTTCGACCCCAAATCCATAGAAACAATATAATCTCGCATTTTACTACCTATTTTACTTAATAACTAACAACTTCTGTGTGACTTCGTCACTTATAATGTATATAACATCGCAAAGCGATACCACAATTATTAGTTGTTAGTTATTAATTATTAATTTAAAAAACTGGTTTATACTAGTTTTTTAAGGGTGTGGAATCTTAACTTTTGAATTTAGCAAATATGCAATAACTACCACAAAAGCAAGTACAATGTATTCATTAAATAGTATTCCAAATTCCCAACCAAGATACACAAACATCATCAAAATAGCCCCAAGCGGTGTTGGAACTCCTGTAAAATGTTTTGTTATAGTACCTACTGTACTCGTGATATTGAAATGAATCAGTCTTCTAAGTCCACTAATAACATAATATATAAATACACCAGCAACTACAAAAAAGTTTAAGAATTCTTCTTTACCATCAAATACGGCAAAAAATATAAATAAAACTGGCACTAATACAAATGATAAAAAATCAGCAAATGAATCAAGTTGGACTCCAAATTCTGTAGAAAGATTGTATTTTCTAGCAATCTTACCATCAATTATATCAAAAGCTCCACCAATCCAAGCAAATAAAATTGCACCCAAAAACTCACCATGACTCAAAAAATAAATAGCCATAAGACCAGCTGTTATATTCATAAATGTAGCAAGATTTGCCAAGTTGAAATGATTGTTTTTGTCAAATAAAAAACTCATTAATATATCTCCTTAAAATCGTAAATCGTGAGTCGTATTTTTTTACGACTCACATTTTTATTCTGACATAATAGTATCTCTACCATTGTTTTTAGCATTATATAGTAATTTGTCCGCACTATTAATAGTATCGGCAAAAGAGTGGTGATTACTTCTTATACTAATTCCTGCACTAAAAGTTGCTTTGATTTTTTCTTCTTTATATTTAAACTTACTGCCTCTTACTATTTTTTGAATTCTAGTTACATACGCATTTAAATCTGGTTTTGTTTTGAAATTAATAAGGGCAACAAATTCTTCGCCACCATATCTTGCTACTATATCTATATCTCGAGTTTCTTTTTTTAAAATTACAGCAAAAGTTCGTAAAATTGCATCTCCTGCTTCATGACCATAAGTATCATTTACCTCTTTGAAATGATCTAAATCAAAAAATACTATTGCGTAATTCTTTTTTTCTCTTGCATATTGTTTTTCAAATCTTTCACACTCATCATCAAAAGAACCACGATTAAGTAATTTTGTAAGATTATCAATTTTAGATTTTTGTTTTGTGATAGCAAGTTCAAGTTCAAGGTGTTTGATTTTTTCTTTTAAGTTATCAACTTGAGTTTTGCCATGAGATAAGTTTTGTGTAGCTTGACTCATTTCACTTTCTATGGTTTTTGCCGCATTTACAAGCTTATTTTGTAAATCTATAAGTTTGCTATGTTCAGCATTGGTAATATCAATTTGCTCTATGCTAGTTTTGATATGAGATACATTTCTCGCACCATTATCACTACTAGTTATTGCATCATTTAAATGTTTACTCATAAGCGTGATAAGCTTCGCAATATCTGAAGTTTTTTGATGAACTATTTTTCTATCAGCTTCAAATCTTTTTGCTATAAAACTTTCCATTTCTTGCTGTATATCATCTTCAAATATCAAAGATGGAGAATCTCCGATTTTAATACAAAAACGAGCTAAATTTTCATCTAATTCGATACTAATTGATGGGAGTAAACTATCTTTTAAAAGATTTGCCAAATTAGAAATATTGCGTGTTGATACTCTTTTTAGCAAAATTGGAATCAAATCATCAGCTGTCTCAACATTTAATTTAGAAATTTCTTGTTTTTCATGAGTATTTAATTTTGTAATAAATTCTTTAAACTGTAAGCACTCATTTGTAGTTAAGTTTATACTAGTTGCTAATTTACAAAATTCTTTTGAATATTCTTTTGGTGTTGGTTCTATAGTTTTTTTTTCAAGATTTATAAGAACTTGTTGAGCCACATCTTTTGTATTTGTCATGTTTTTATCCTAAAAGTTTTTTTACTGCCTCGTTGATTCTTTTTCCATCTGCTGTACCTGAAAGCTCTTGAGATGCAACTCCCATTATTTTACCCATATCTTTTATAGAAGAGGCACCAGTTTTTTGTATGATTTCTTGAAGTTTAGATTCTAGTTCTTCATCACTTAGTTGTTTTGGTAGATAAGCTTCCAAAACTTTAAGCTGTGCAGTTTCATTTTCTACCAAATCATCTCTTGATGCTGCTTGAAACTGTGAAATAGATTCATTTCTTTGTTTTATAGCTTTTTGAATAAGTTTCATTACATCTGAATCACTTAATTCTCTTCTTTCATCAACTTCTACCTGCTTGATAGCAGCATTTAAAAATCTTATTGTATCTCGAGCAATAATATTTTTTTCAATCATCGCTTGTTTCATATCAGCTTTTAGTTTTTCTTGTAATGACATTTTAAATCCTTTTTCTTGCAGTTACTTAATACCTATTATATAATATACATTCTTATTAACAACTTTTTCTAATTCTACATTATATTTATTAGAAAAATGTTTAACAATCTCTTCAAATTCAGCTATTATTTCTTTAGTATTTGATTCATCACATTTTATTTTCAAATAATCATTTGTATTAGACATAGCTAAATGAGAGTTAACATGAACTAAAGAGTCATGTAAAGATAATAAATGTTTTGAAAATTTATCAAATTGTATCGTATTGTCTATTATTTTTTGCATTTGTAAAGTTACACTTTCATTGATAGTATATCCTAGTTGCGTAAGTAAAACATCACTCGTAATTTCAATATTCATCATAATCCTTTATTTGATTTATTTTATTAAGATATTAACAATTATAATAATACCTAAAACTTATTAAAAATATAGTAAAATTCAAAATGATTGAAAAACTATTTACAAACCTTTCCATTAGAAAAATAGGGGTTTTAAGTTCATATCTTATTGGTGGTATGATTTTTTTATTCGCTATGATTATAATAAATGAAGAATATACTGCTTATGGTAAAGAAAAAACAATACTAGAGCAAGAACTTTTAGTAGACCCTTCTTTGC
This sequence comes from Arcobacteraceae bacterium, assembly GCA_023229945.1. GTDB lineage: Bacteria > Campylobacterota > Campylobacteria > Campylobacterales > Arcobacteraceae > UBA6211. Next base: position 63,164 of record JALNYH010000005.1, read on the forward strand.
AAAAAGTTTTGGAAGAAAAAACAAAAGAACATAAAATTAAAATTATGAGATATATTATTGGTGTCGGTGGAGTGACACTATTTATGTTTTTTACAGTTTTTGGGATATTGAGGCTTGTTGCATTTTTGATTGAAAATGAATTCAAAACTTTTATTGATGAGTTTGCAAATTCGGCGACAAATCACACCAAAATTGATGCCAAAAAGTTCAACTTTGAAGAATCTCAAAATATGGTAGTAAGTGCAAATATTTTGGTTCAAGAGATAATAAATCGTGAAAAAGAGTTAAAAGAGTTAAATTTACATCTTGAAGATAAAGTAAAAGAAAAAACATTAAAACTTCAAAATTTAGTAGTTGCTCAAGATGAGTTTATAAGAAAATCAATCCATGAAGTCAATACACCACTGAGCATAATATTAGCAAATATTGATTTATTGAAAATGAAAAAAATTACCAATAAACATATACAACATATCGAATCAGGTTCTAAAATCATACATAATATATTTAATGATTTAAGTTATATGGTGAAAAAAGATAGAATTGAATATCCAAAAGCAAATATCAATTTTTCAAAATTTTTATTTGATAGGGTAGATTTCTTTGATGAAATTGCAAAATCCAATAATCTTGATTTTGTTGTAAATATAAAACAAGAGATAAATATAATGATAAATGATGTAGAACTACAAAGAATAATAGACAATAATCTTTCAAATAGTATAAAATATAGTTTTCCAAATCAAGCTATTTTTGTGAAATTAGATATTATTGATAATTCATACGAATTTGTAGTTACTACCAAATCTAAACAAATTGAAAATGTTGATAAAATTTGTAATGATTTTTATAGAGAAAACAATGTAAAAGGTGGATTTGGATTGGGTTTAAAAATTGTAAAAGATATTTGTGATAAAAATAGTGTTATAATGTCGATAGAATCTACAGCAAAAGAGACTAAATTTATATATAGGTTTAAAAATGAAAATATTATTGCTTGAAGATGAAATAATGTTAAACAATTCTATTTGTGAGTACTTGTCAAATATGGGACATATTGTTTATGGATTAATAGATGGGAAAGAAGCATATCAAGCGATTGATGATAGTTTTGATTTACTTATATTTGATATCAATGTACCAGGAATTGATGGATTTGAATTATTAGAAAAATTAAATGATAAAAAACTTCTAATTCCAGTGATTTATACATCAGCTTTGGTAGATATGGAAGATATTGCAAAAGGATATGAACTAGGTGCTTTAGAATATATGAAAAAACCTTTTCATCTAGAAGAACTAGGTATCAAAATAAATCAAATTATAAAAAGAGAACAATCAAGTCATACAAATCATATTATGTTTTCAAAAAGTTATAGTTATTCCAAACTTGATAAAACTTTGTATTATCAAGGTGAACCACAAGATTTGACAAAAAAACAGTTAGATATTATCCATATATTAGCACTAAATATCAATATGATAGTGGATTTTGAAAGATTTAGAATGGATGTATGGGATGGTGAGCTTATAGACAACCCAACAATTAGAGCAGAAATAAGTAGGCTAAATAAAGCTTTGAGAGAAGATTTTATAAAAAATGTAAGAGGCCTTGGGTATAAGATTGAGAAGTATTATCCGTAATTCGTGAATTGTGAATTGTGAATTGTGAATTGTGAATTGTGAATTGTGAATTGTGAATTGTGAATTGTGAATTGTGAATTGTGAATTGTGAATTGTGAATTGTGAGAACTGGAACCCCAGTCTCTGACTGGGCTTGTCTTAGCTCAGTACCTCAGTCACTTAGCACTCAGTGCTTCTTCCGTCACTCAGCACTCAGTACCTTCTTCAATCACTCAGTACCTTATCCTTTAGAAAGAAGAGCAAATGTTAGATAAAAAATATGTTTTGATTACTGGTTGTTCTGTTGGTGGGATTGGTTATGCTACGGCTCATGCTTTGAGAGATGCTGGCTATGAAGTCATAGCAACTGCTAGGAATAGTGAAGATGTTGTTATATTGGAACGAGATGGGTTTATTGCTTTTAGGCTTGATTTAAGAGATAAAAAGAGTATTAATAAAGCTATAAAAAAGAGTTTTGAAATCACGAACAATAGACTTTATGCACTATTTAACAACGGTGGATATGGTCAGCTTGGGGCATTGGAAGATTTGCCAACAAAAGCTTTAATAGAACAATTTGAAACCAATCTATTTGGATATCATAGAGTTATCAAAAAAGTATTACATATTATGAAAGCTCAAGGACACGGTAAAATCATCAATCATAGCTCAATTTTGGGACTTGTAAGTTTGAGATTTCGAGGAGCATATCAAGCTAGTAAATATGCACTAGAAGGATATAGCGATACTTTGAGGCTTGAGCTTGATGGGACTGGGGTGAGTGTAAGTGTACTTAATACAGGACCAGTTGAAAGCAATTTCAGAGACAATGCAATCAAAACTTTTTATGAAACTGTAAAAATAGAAAATTCAAGATTTAGAAATATTTATATAGAAAAAATTGAGCATAGAAAAAGAAGTGGATTTTCATTGCCAGTTTCAAGTGTAGCTGAAGTTGTATATCAAATACTTAAAAGTGACAAACCAAAACCTAGATATTACATCACAAAAGCTTCTTATATATTAGCCTATGCCAAAAAGGTATTATCAAGCAAGCTAAATCATAAATTATGGCAAGCTATTTCGGATAGGGAGTAGTTTTTTAGGTGGTAGAGGGTAGAGAGGGTAGGTTGTAGAGGGTAGAGGGTAGAGGGGTAATTTTGAATGTTGAATTTTGAATGTTGAATTTTGAATGTTGAATTTTGAATGTTGAATTTTGAATGTTGAATTTTGAATGTTGAATTTTGATTAATGCTACTATATTCATCACTATTCACAAATCACAAATCACTATTCACTAATTACTATTCACTAAGTTCCTTCAAAGTAGCAATATTTGCTGCTAGTTTGTTGGTTACTTCTAGGTATTCAAGCTCTGGGATGCTATCGGCTACTACACCTGCTCCTGCTTGAAAATATACTGTGTCTTGGGTTAGGAGTGTTGTTCTGATTGTGATGGCACTATCCATATTTCCATCAAAACCAAAATACGCTATGCTTCCACTATAAAAACCTCTTTTTATACCTTCAAATTCAGCTATAAGTTCCATTGCTCTTATTTTTGGTGCACCTGTCATAGTTCCAGCTGTAAATGTAGCGGCAAAAAGGTCAAACATATCGTGTTTTGGGTCAATAGTAGCTTCTACATCACTTACTATGTGCATAACATGTGAATATCTTTCAACTCTCATTAAATCAGTAACTTTTACTGTTCCACTTTTTGCAACACGACCTACATCATTTCTTCCGAGGTCTATAAGCATTATATGTTCAGCTCTTTCTTTTGGGTCATTGATAAGTTCATTTTCCATTTCCAAATCTTTAGCTTGAGTTGAACCTCTTTTTCGTGTACCTGCTATTGGACGAAGTAAGATTTGTCCATCTGTTAGTCTCACCATTACCTCAGGACTACTTCCTGCAATAGAAAAGTCTTCATATTGTAGTAAATAAAGATAAGGACTTGGGTTTTTGCTTCTTAATGCTCTATAAAAGCTTAAGTGATCTACTATCGCCTTTTGGGTAAAGCGATTTGCCATCAATATTTGAAAAACATCTCCACTTCTAATCATATCTTTGCTTTTTGCAACCATATCAAAGAATTGTTCTTTTGTAAATGCAAATTTACCTTCATTTAAAATTTCAGCTTTTTTAAGTGGAAGATATGAGTATTCTTGTGTTAATGTATTTTCTATTCTTTCAAGTTCATCTTTACACTCAAGAATTGATGTAATGATTACAAGTTTAGATGTTTTGTGAGAATAGCCCAAGATTATTTTTGGACGGATTAAATCAAAATCAGCTATACCAATCTCATCACTTAAATTTGACATACTTTTTTTTAGTTTTGGTTCAAATTCACAAACCATATCATAGCCAATATTACCGATAAAACCATCAATCAAACCAATACCAAGCTCTTTTGATTTTTCTTTGTATATAGAAGAATCCAATGCTGCATAATATTTTTTGAGGAAGATAAATGGATTTGATTCGATTTGTTGAATCTCTTTAGCTTCATTTTGGTAAAAACTCTCACCATTTTTATGCCAAATTCTCTCTCTTGCACCTATCATTATAAAGCTAAAATTTCCATCATTTGAATTACTAATGCTACTTTCAAACAAAAAAGTTATCTCATTTGGAAATAACTCTTTTATTTTAGAATATATAGAAACAGGAGTAAATTGGTCTAAAAAAATAGTTTTATGAAAGAACATATTAAAACCCTAATACAAAAGCACTATTTAGTCCAAGATCTCTTTTGATATTTTCAATTTGTGATCTAGCTTCAATATTAGAATTATATGGACCTACTAAAACTTTATTATACATTATACCATTTACCAAATCTTGATAAATTTTATATTGATAGCCACTAGTTTTAATTTTTGTTAAAAACTCTTGGTTAGGGTCTTTTGAAAATGCACCAACTTGTATAAAATAACCTTTCAATGTAGCTGTTTTATTGTTAGCTGTTTGCTTTGGTTGTGTAGGAGTTACAGTTGCTTGCTTTGGTGTTTCGACTTTTGGAACTACAACTTTTTGTGTTTGTGCTTTTGGTGGAGTTACAACTTCTTGTTTTTGTACTATTGGAGCTGGAGTTTCAACTGGAGTTATTTCTTCTTCGGCAACTATTTGTTGTTCTTGTGGAGGAGTTGTTTCAGTATTTTGAGTTGGCTGATTTTCAGACTCTTTTTGCTCTTGTAGTTTTTTTAGTCTTTCATTGATAATTCTTTGATATTCTTGCTCAATACTTTGCCCCTCAAGTGCTTTATCTTGAGAAATTTGTTCAGTTGTTTCTTTTGTTAGTGTTTCTTCACTAGAACCTGAAAAAACTTTTACTAATATCAAAGTAAGTAAAAACAAGACTATCAAAGAAGCAGCTAGAATAATATATTTCTTTTTATCCGTAGAAGAAGAGTTGGCACTTAATAAAATGTCCTCAAGTTCGCTATTTGGCTCATTAGAATATTGTCTGCTATCTTTTAGGTTATAACCACTTTGTTCTTCAGCATATATTTCATCTTGTTCAAAACCATTATTGTTGTCTCTATTTTGAGACGCTTTTTCAACTTTTCTTAAGAACTCTTCACTTTTAAATTCCATATCTTCTCCTTTTGTTTAGAGTATAGGTTGTAGGTGGTAGATAGTAGTTAAATACTACAAACTACCATCTATAAACTACAAACTATTTTAGTATGTCGATTGATTGTAAATTACAAATTTACTTGCCAACTCTTCTAATTCTTTTTTTACTTTTGCTTGAAGTTCAGTATTGTTGATATCATTTAAAACATCAGCAATTTTTTCTGCGATAAATTCAAACTCAGCTTCTTTCATACCACGAGCTGTAAGAGCAGGGCTTCCTATTCTTATACCACTTGTTACAAATGGGCTTCTAGTTTCACCTGGAACTGTGTTTTTGTTTACAGTAATTCCAGCATTTCCTAAAGCTGCATCTGCTTCTTTACCACTAAAATCTCTATTTACAAATGATAGTAATACCAGGTGATTATCAGTTCCACCACTAACAAGCTCAAACCCTCTTTTTACCAATACTTCACCAAGAACTCTTGCATTTGCTTTTACTTGCGCAGCATATTCTTTCCATTCAGGTTTTAAAACTTCACCAAATGCAACAGCTTTTGCAGCGATTACATGAATAAGTGGACCACCTTGAGTTCCAGGGAAAATAGCACTATTGATTTTTTTTGCTATATCTTCATCATTTGTAAGTATTAAACCACCTCTTGGACCTCTTAAAGTCTTGTGTGTAGTAGAAGTTACAATATCTGCATAAGGAAATGGAGACATATGTTCTCCTGCAGCTACAAGTCCAGCGACATGTGCAATATCAGCAAAAAGTATAGCTCCAACTGCATCAGCAATTTCACGGAATTTTTTGAAGTCTATTTCTCTAGCATATGCACTAGCACCACAAACTATAATTTTTGGTTGTACAACTTTAGCTATTTCCATTATTTTATCATAGTTCATTCTACCATCAAGCTCTACCCCATAAGTAAATGAGTGGTAGTTCTTACCACTAAAACTTGGTTTTGAACCATGAGTCAAGTGCCCACCATGGCTCAAATCCATACCTAAAAGTTTGTCTCCTGCTTGAAGTAATGCTGCATATACTGCACCGTTTGCTTGGGAGCCACTATGAGGTTGAACATTTGCGTATTTACATCCAAATATTTCACAAGCTCTATCGATTGCTAGTTGTTCTACTTGGTCTGCAAACTCACATCCACCATAATATCTTTTATAAGGATAACCTTCTGCATATTTGTTTGTAAATACACTTCCCATAGTTTGCATTACAGCTGGGCTTGTGAAGTTTTCACTAGCTATCATTTCTAAATGTGTAGTTTGTCTTTTTAATTCACCTTGAACCATATCCCATACAAGCGGGTCAGCTTGTGCCAAAGTCTTTTCTTCAATAAATGCCATTTCTTATCCTTTATAAAGTTTATTCTTGTTCGTTTTCTAAAAGTTCATGTTTTTTTATAGGTTTCATTGCTGGGAACAACAACACATCTCTAATAGAGTGGTTATTTGTAAGCATCATTACAAGTCTGTCTATTCCAATTCCTTCACCAGCAGTTGGAGCCATACCGTATTTTAACGCTTCAACAAAATCTTCATCCATCTCATGAGCTTCATCATCACCATGCTCTTTTGCTTTTAATTGGTCGTTAAATCTTTCATATTGGTCAACTGGGTCATTAAGCTCACTAAATGCGTTTGCTATTTCTTTACCACCAATAAAAAGCTCAAATCTATCTGTAAGCTCAGGTTCAGCATCATTTCTTCTTGCAAGTGGAGAAAGTTCAACTGGATAGTGAGTAATAAATGTAGGGTCTATTAGTTTATCTTCAACAAATTCATCAAATAGTACACCATAAAGCTGTCCAAGATTTAATTTATCATTTGCTTCTAAATTGTTTGATTTTAGAAATGCTAGTATAGCTATTTTATCACCTATAATCTCATTAGGAACATTACCTATTTTACTTAATGAATCAATAAGTCTTATTTCTTTAAAGTTTGAAAAGTTAATCTTATTTTCACCATAAGGTAAAACTGTTGGAAGATCAAGGTGATCAAAAAGATATTCAAAAAGCTCTTTTGTAATATGTATTAAATCTTTATATGTTTTATAAGCCCAATAAAATTCAATACTCGTAAATTCAGGGTTATGTGTAGCATCCATACCTTCATTTCTAAAGTTTCTATTGATTTCAAATACAGCTTCAAATCCACCAACTATAAGTCTTTTTAGATAAAGTTCAGGTGCAATTCTCAAAAATCGATCAATTCCTAAAGCATTGTGGTGTGTAATAAAAGGTCTTGCATTAGCTCCACCAGCTATTGGGTGCATCATAGGAGTTTCAACTTCCAAGAAACCTTTGTCCTCAAAAAATCTTCTGATTAATGAAACTATCTTGCTTCTTAAATGGAATGTTTTTCTAACTTCACTATTCATAATAAGATCAAGATATCTTTGTCTATATCTCATCTCTTTATCTGTTATACCATGAAATTTTTCTGGAAGTGGAGCAATAGCTTTTGTAAGCATAGAAACACTATCTACATGAAGTGATAACTCACCTTGACCAGTAACAAAAGGATAACCGCTAACTTCTATGATATCTCCAACTTCAAAGTCTTTTTTAAAGACATCATTGTAAAAGCCTTCTGGTAGATTATCTCTTGAAAGATAAATTTGTAGAGTATCATACTCATCTTCTATATGTAAAAATGCAGCTTTACCCATAAGTCTAAAAAACTTAATTCTCCCAGCTACAATATATATTCTATTCTCATCTCTTTTGTTTTCTAAGTGAACTATATCAGAATTTACATTCTTAAATTTTTTAATTGTTGTATTTCTTTTTGATTCGTTTGAATATGGATTTATACCAATTTCTTTTAGATGATTTGCTTTTTCAATTCTTTGTTGTACATATATATTATCGAACAATACTTCTCCTTATTTTTTTTGACAGTCTGAACAAATACCAAAAATTTGCATGTTGTGTGATGTTATATCAAAACCATTTTTTTTAGCTATTTGTTCTTGTTTTTTTTCTATTTCATTATCCATAAACTCTACTATTTTCCCACATTTGGTACAGATTAAGTGGTCGTGGTGTTTTTTCTTATTTCCTTCATACTTTTTGCCATCTGTTCCAAAAGAGATTGAAGTGATTAGATTTGCTTCTTCCAAAAAGCCTAAAGTTCTATAAACTGTAGCAATTCCGATATTTGAATCAGGATAATCTTTTTTTACAACATCATGAACTTCTTCAGCATTTAAGTGTCCATCAATACTAAAAAGAATTTGCAATATAATAGCACGCTGTTCAGTAAACTTCATCCCTTTTTTCTTTAATAAATCTTTGAAATCTTCCAATAGTTTATCATCGTTTTGCATATCAATCCTTTATTTCGTTTTTAATTTCTTCTTTTTTATCTGAGATATTGTTCTTGGTATTGTCTATACCATTTTCAATTTTTTTTACAATAGTAGTTGTGTCAATTTGAATAATAATTGAGCCAACTTCTACCAAAAGAGGGTACATAAATGAATTCCCAACTTTTTGTTCTATTTTATCTTTAATTGCTTCTATTTTAGATAAAGAATAAAAGATAATTGCAAAAATCAAAAATATTTTACCAGCACCAAAAATAATACCAAAAATTCTATCAAAAATACCTAAACCACTTAAGCTAAAGATTTTACTAATCAACATACCCAGAGCATAAGTTAGTAGCCAAAAGCACAATACTGAGACTATAAACCCAATAAGGAGTACAGTAGATTCATTATCTATTTTGAAAAAACTATCGATTACAGACCCGACATCTTTTGCTATTCTTGAAGCTACGAAAACCCCACCAATAATACCAATTAGAGCAAAAACTTCTTTTACAAATCCCCTAAAAAGACCTTTTAATCCAAGTAGTGCTATAAGAATCAAAGTAACAGTATCAAATATATTTAAATTTTCCAATAAATGCCTTCTTTAAAAATTGTTTGTATTTTATCATAAATCTCTTTAAAGAAATTTGTGATACAATCACGAAATGATAAATAGATATAAAACTAAAAAAATTTTTGTTGGTAATGTTGCTATTGGTGGTGATTCACCAGTATCTGTGCAATCTATGACTTATAGTAAAACTGAAGATATCAAAGCAACAATTGAGCAAATAAATAGGCTTCATTTTGCAGGAGCTGATATTGTAAGAGTTGCTGTTCCTGATATGGAAGCTGCAAATGCACTAAAAAGTATAAAATCACAAGTGAAACTTCCAATTGTAGCTGATATTCACTTCAATCATAAATTAGCTTTGGTTGCTTGTGAAGTGGTTGATTGTATTCGTATAAATCCAGGTAATATTGGCTCAAAAGAGAGAGTTGCAGAAGTAGTAAAAGCTTGTAAGCAAAGAAATATACCTATTAGAATAGGTGTAAATTGTGGTTCACTTGAAGAGCAATTTGAAAACAAATATGGTCAAAGTGCAGTTGGCATGGTAGCAAGTGCTGAATATAATATCAAATTTTTAGAAGATTTGGGATTTGATGATATCAAAGTCTCTTTAAAAGCTAGTGATGTACAAAGAACTGTAGAAGCGTATAGACTTCTTCGTCCAAAAAATGATTACCCTTTTCATCTAGGTGTCACAGAAGCTGGAACACTTTTCCACTCTACTATTAAATCTTCTATTGCACTTGGAAGCTTACTACTTGATGGAATAGGGGATACTTTGAGAGTATCAATTACAGGTGAGTTAGAAAAAGAGATAGAAGTAGGGCGAGCAATACTGAAAAATAGTGGAGTTATCAAAGATGGGCTTAATATTATTTCATGCCCAACTTGTGGAAGAATAGAAGCTGATTTGGTAAGTGCGGTAGCAGCGGTGGAAGAAGCTACAAAACATATCAAAAAACCACTCAATATATCTGTAATGGGCTGTGTGGTCAATGCCATAGGTGAAGCAAAAAGTGCTGATGTGGCAATAGCATACGGAAAAGGTAGTGGGCTTATTATCAAAAAAGGTGAGGTAATAGCAAAATTACCTGAAAATGAATTATTAAAAAGATTTTTGGAAGAAGTAGAAATTGAAGCAAACAAAGAAGATTAGTATATATCCAAAGTTTTTCTTTTTTTGGGTGTATACATTTGGGATTGTATTGCTTTTTGCTTTTTACAATTTTGTTGGTAAACCTTCAAGTCTTGATGATTCTTATAAGTTTAGTGATAAGCTACAAAGTATCTCTTATGCACCATTTAAATACAATGAATCCCCAATGGATTTGGTAAATGGTTTTGTAATTCCTGATGAGAGAATTGATAAAGATTTAGAACTTTTATCAAAACATTTCCAATCTATTAGAATCTATTCGGTAAATGGGCTTGAAGCTGTTCCTAAATATGCACGAAAACATGGATTGAAAGTCTTGCTTGGTGTTTGGGTATGTGCTGATGAAGAAGTAACTCAAAAAGAGCTTCAAACTATGCTAAAACTTGTAAAAGAATATCCAGATGTAATATCAGCCGTTGTAGTAGGAAATGAAGTTTTACTTCGCCGTGAAATGAGTGGTGAGAAACTAGCATCATATATCAAGTGGGTAAAAGAAAATGTGACTAATATCCCTGTAACTTACGCTGATGTTTGGGAATTCTGGCTCAAAAATCAAAATCTTGCACCATTAGTCGATTTTGTAACTATTCATATATTGCCTTATTGGGAAGATAATCCAGTTTCTATAGATAGTGCTTTGGAGCATATTAAAGCTACACATTTGGAAGTTTCAAATATATTAAAAGATAAAGAGATTTTAATAGGTGAGACAGGATGGCCAAGTGAAGGTAGGATGAGAGGTGCATCACTTCCAAGTCCTATCACTCAAGCTGAGTTTTTTAGAGGATTTTTGAAAATAGCTGATGAAAATAACTGGAATTATAATATTATAGAAGCTTTTGACCAGCCTTGGAAGAGATCTAGTGAAGGTGCAGTTGGTGGATACTGGGGAATTTATGACAAAAACTCTATGGACAAAAATACTATATGGGGAGATGTGAGTGAATTTGACAATACAAACAAACTTTTTTTCTTTTCTGTAGTTGTTTTTTTATCATCACTTATATTTTTGTTGAGAACAAATAGCAATAATTTTATAAATATTGGTGCTATTATATTTGCATTAATTGGTTCAACACTTTTGATATTTCAAATAAATCAATATTTTATTACATCCAAAGATATTGTAGATTATATTCGCTCTTTGGTTTTTACTATATTGTTATTTATCCTTTATTTTGGTGTAATAGATAGTTTTACAAAAGTTATCCAATCTAAGAGCATATTGAGATTATTTGATATATCAAAAATTGGTGTTGTTTTTGTGATAGTTGTTGGGTCAATTTCTTTGTTTTTAGATGGAAGATATAGAAGCTTTGAAAATTATGCATTAATGCTAAGTGTTTTATCTTTAGGTATTTTGTATTTTCACAAAACAATCACTCAAATAGATTTAAAAAACTTTAAAAAACTATCATTTATGACACTTGCAATCTGTGGTCTAGGTATCATATATATTGAAGGTTTTGAAAATATACAAGCTATTGTATGGGTTATTTTATCATTTGTGTTTGCTGGTATTTTGTATTTAGATACAAAATACACTTCACTAAAGATTTTTTATCCGTATATTACAGTTACTTTAGTATTTGGGTTGATTATTTATATGATAAGAGCTACAATATTTGTAAATTCAGATTATGTTTTGATTTGTGAAAATAATCCAGATAGTTTGGTGTGTGGGATAAGAGCACTTCTTGGATATTTGGTTTACAATCAATATTTAGGATTTATATCAGCACTTTTTGGTTTGATGTTTGTTTGGCTTAGAAAAATTTTTTTGGCATATATGTCATTGATTTTTGCTTTAGTGGCTATTTTGTTTTTTAATGCAAACATTGGTGTAATAGTTTTTGTTTTGTCTTTATTGGTGATTGATTTGATGGATAAAAATAAAACAGTTACAGTATAAGTAAAAAGATGATAAAATACTTTCATTAAAATTTGAAATATTAGGGTAGTTTTTGGATACAGTTTACAATATAAATATAGAAAGGGCTGTTTTAAGCTCAATACTTTTTAGTCCTGAGATAATAGAAGATGTTATGGGGGTTTTGAAACCAAATGATTTCTATCTTCCAGCTCATCAAAAGATTTTTAGTACTATGCAATTACTTCATAAAGAAGATTTGCCAATAGATGAAGAGTTTATTCGTACCAAAATCAAACAAACAAAAAACTCTATGGACAAAGGTTTCAAAGGGAATAAAAATGATTTGAAGGGTAACAATTCTGATTTCGATGAATCAATCTTAATAGAAATACTCTCAGCAAATCCTATTACAAATACAACAGCATATATAGAACAAATCAAAGATAGTGCAGTCAAAAGAGAACTAGCTTCTTTGGCAAATAGTATCAAAAAAGTAGCTATTGAAGATGAAATGCCATCAAGTGAAGCTTTGGATTTTGTACAAAATGAGCTTTATAAAATAAGTGTAAACTCAGCAAATAGTGAACTAAAAGATATGCCACATATTGCTGCAGATACTCTAGCTTATATCAAAAAAATGAAAGAAATGGGTAATAAATACCTAACAGGTGAGACTACTGGTTTTGATGATTTGGATAGAAGAACTACAGGATTTAATGCTGGGGATTTGGTTATTATAGCAGCTCGTCCAGCTATGGGAAAAACTGCACTTACACTTAATATGGCATTAAAAAATATCGAGAATAATAGAGGTGTTATTATATTTTCATTAGAGATGCCAAGTGAACAGCTTATGCTAAGACTTCTTAGTGCAAAAACTTCAATTCCACTACAAAATCTCAGAAAAGGTGACCTTGATGATATGCAATGGAGTCGTTTGACAGTGGCTTTGGAAGATTTGCGAACAAAAAGGCTGTTTGTAGATGATGGCGGAAGTATAAATATAAACCAACTCCGTGCAAGAGTGAGAAAACTAGCAACAAATCCTGATAATAAAATCTCTATGGTAATCATAGACTACCTACAGCTTATGACAGGAAGTGGAGCAGGAAAAGATAGACACTTAGAAGTGAGTGAGATAAGTCGTGGACTTAAAATGCTAGCAAGAGAGCTTAAAATCCCAGTAATCGCACTTTCTCAGCTAAACCGTGGACTTGAAAACAGACCAGATAAAAGACCAATGCTAAGTGACTTAAGGGAATCTGGGGCAATAGAGCAAGATGCGGATATTATCATGTTTGTATATCGTGATGATGTATATAAAGAAAGAGACGAAGCCAAAAAAGAAAAAGAAGCCAAAGATAAGGGTGTGGAATACAAAAGTGCCTTTGTAAACAAGCCTGAAGAAGAAGCTGAGGTAATTATAGGAAAACAAAGAAATGGACCAATTGGTACAGTAAAATTGATTTTCCAAAAAAACTTTACAAGATTTGTCAATTCACATTCATCAAGAGATAGTATTCCTATTGAGACTGTTTTTGAGACTATGGATACTTCACATGACACAAAAGTGGATATGCCAGACATTCTATAAGAACTAATAATTAAGAACTAATAGTTAATAATTGTGGAGTTGCTTTGCAACTTTTTTATAATATCGCTTTAGCGATTCGTAAATTGTTAGTTATTCATTATTAGTTGTTAGTTTAGATATTAAGCTATTTGTTGGTACAATTTTACAAATTAATTTGAGGAGAATATTATGGGTATGCCAGGTGGAATGGAATGGGTTATTATAGCAGTTATCGTGCTTTTACTTTTTGGTGGTAAAAAAATACCAGAACTTGCTAAAGGTTTGGGTGCAGGTATTAAGAACTTCAAAAATGCTGTAAAAGAAGATGAAGTAGCTGAAAATAAACCAGCTCAAAATATAGAAAATAGTACAACAACTGCTGAAGCTAAAAAAGAAGAACCAGTAAAAACTGAAACAAAAAATAGTTAATTTAGGAATTTTATTTGCAAGAGATTATCAAAAGTATTATTGAAACTAAAATTGGCAAAAGTGTCGTTTTGGAAAAACCAAAAGATATCAAACTTGGACACTTTGCTACACCTGTTGCTTTTTCTTTGGCTAAAGAGTACAAAAAAGCTCCAAATGCAATAGCTTCAGAATTGGCATCTTTATTTGATAGTGATGAAGAGTTTGAAAGTGTAACAGCAGTTAATGGCTTTATTAATCTTAAACTTTCACTAGGTTTTTTGGAGAAGTTGAGTTTGTCTGCGTTGTCTGATGAAGCATCTTTTGCAAAAGGTAGTCCAAAAGAGGGTAAAATTCTTTTAGAATTTGTGAGTGCAAACCCAACAGGTCCTCTTCATATAGGTCATGCTAGAGGGGCAATATTTGGTGATGCTCTTTTGAAAGTTGGTAAATATTTGGGTTATGATATCACTAGTGAATATTATATCAATGACGCTGGAGCTCAGATTGACTTGCTTGGAGTTTCACTTTATCTTGCAGCAAAAGAGTATATTCTAAAAGAAGATGTCGTCTATCCTGAAGCTTACTATAGAGGCGAGTATTTAATAGACCTTGCAAATGAAGCTTGTGAAATTTATGGAAAAGATGTTTTCCATGATGCAACAAAACTTGATGAGTTGATAGAATTTTCAAAAAACAAAGTAATGGAAATTATCAAAAAAGACTTAGGCGATATTGGTATAAGCTTTGATTATTTTGTAAGTGAAAAATCTTTGTATGATAGATGGGAAAGTACAAAAGAGGTATTAGAAAAAAACAACTCTTTGTATGAAAAAGATGATAGAATATGGCTTAGATCTAGTGAGCTTGGTGATGAAAAAGATAGAGTTGTTGTACGAGAAAATGGAGTACCTACTTATCTAGCTGGTGATATAATATACCACAAAAACAAGTTTGATAGAGGGTATGACCATTATATCAATATCTGGGGTGCTGATCATCATGGGTATATCCCTAGAGTAAAAGCAGCTGTAGGATTTTTGGGTTATGACTCATCTAAACTTGAAGTTTTGCTTTCTCAAATGGTATCATTACTCAAAGATGGTGAGCCATACAAAATGAGCAAAAGAGCTGGAAATGTAATACTTATGAGTGATATAACAGAAGAAATTGGTAGTGATGCTTTGAGATTTATATTTTTGACAAGAAAAAGTGATACTCACTTGGAATTTGATATAAATATGCTTAAAAATCAAGATTCATCAAATCCAATATTTTATATCAATTATGCTCATGCAAGAATAAATCAATTATTTGAAAAAGCAGGATTAAAAGCAGATGATGTAAAATCATCACAACTAAACTATGACATATCTCAAGAGGCAAAAGATTTATTGTATGAGGCATTATTACTTCCTGATATTTTGCATGAAGCATTTAATAAAAGAGATTTTCAAAAAATTACAGATTATTTATATAATCTTTCATCATCTGTTCATAAGTTTTATAATTCTCAAAAGATAGTAGATGATATTTCTCAAAATAGTTATTTAAAAGTTCTTTCAACTTGTGCATTATCGATAAGAGTTGGATTAAAATTACTTGGAATTCAAGCAAAGGATAAAATGTAATGAAATGGGTTTGGATTGGTTTACTAGTTGGTTTTGTTGCATTTGTATTTATTACAGGGTATCGTGGTGGAGCGCAAGAAGCTACAGCCAACTATAACAAAATATTAAGACCAAGTGCCGAATAAAATAGCTTGAGTAGAACAAGTTTAATAAACTGTTCTACTCTAACACAATAAAGTATTATCTATTTTGAGCTATTTCAGCCAAAAAATCATCCAAATGATATCTTTGTCTATATCCTTCACTTATCAAATGAACCATAATATCACCCAAGTCCACAACAGTCCAATTTTCATCTTCATCTACTCTTAAAAACTCTTCACCAAGTGGTTTTAGTTTAATTTTCAATTCATCTTGTAAAGAAAATGCATGTCTGCTATTTAAAGTCGTAGCTACTACTACAAAATCAACCATATAGTTTTTGTCTCTTACATCAAAAACCTCTATGTTCTCACCTTTTTTCTCATCTAGTATTTGTACTATTTTTTGTATTCTTTTTTCCAATATTTTGTAACCTCTTCTTTTATTTTAGTTGGTATATAGTCTAAATCTAGCTCTTGCCTCAATTGTGAAGAACTGATATCTATATTTAATGGTAAGCTTTTGTAAATGGTTTGTTTATTGTGTCTATTGATTACAACAAATTCAACCAAATTTTTTAGCTCTTCATAGCTATCCCAAAGGTGTAGCGTATCTAAATGATCATCACCAATTACTAGGTAAACTTTGGTTAAGTCATACTTACTTGATAAATATTTTAAAGTATTTATAGTAGGTACAGCAAAACCACAATTAACTTCATAATCACTTACAATAATTTTTTTATTATCACTAAACAATAGTTTAATTAGTTCAAGTCTATCGTGTGGCTTTAAAAAAGAATTTCTTTTAAAAGGACTTAAATAAGTCGGCACTACCACTATATAGTCTATATCTAAGCTTTGAAATAAAAGCTCTATTATTTTTTCATGTCCTATGTGAGGAGGATCAAAACTCCCACCAAAAATAGCTATTTTCATTTAAACAACATTATAGCAAAATTTAGATAAAATAACACAAATTTTAAATCAACTAATAAAAAAGAAAGGTTTATATATGGCAGTAAAAGTGGCAATTAATGGTTTTGGTAGAATTGGTAGAAGTGTCGCAAGAATAATATCAACTCGTGATGATATTGAACTTGTCGCTATCAATGATACTGCAACTCCTGAAATTTTGGAATATCTTGGTAGATATGATTCTGTTCATGGTTCTTTTGATGGTGAAGTAAAATATATTGATGGTTATTTACATATGGGCAAAATCAAAGCAAAAGTTTTCAATGACCGAGATCCAAAAAATATTAATTTTGCTAGTTGTGGTGCTGAGATTGTATTAGAGTGTACTGGAGTATTTTTGACTCAAGATAAAGCTCAAGCTCATATTGATGCTGGGTGTAAAAAAGTAATATTTTCAGCTCCTGCTAAAGACAATACACCAACTTATGTTTTGGGTGTAAATGCCCATGAGTACAAAGGTGAGGCTATTATTTCAAATGCTAGTTGTACTACAAATTGTCTCGGACCTGTGGCTAAGATTTTGGATGATTGTTTTGGTATTGAAAAAGGTTTAATGACAACAATTCACTCATATACGAATGACCAAAATATACTTGATGTAAAACACGACAAAGACAAAAGAAGAACAAGAGCAGCGGCTGTAAATATGATACCTACTTCTACAGGTGCTGCAAAAGCTATGAAATTAGTAATGCCTCAGCTTGATGGCAAACTCCACGGTCAAAGTGTAAGAGTTCCAACTCCAAATGTTTCTATGGTTGATTTTAATGTACTAGTGTCAAAAAATACTACAAAAGAAGAGATAAATGCCAAATTTATAGAGATGTCAAATGGTTTATTAAAAGGTATTTTATCTGTTGATGATGATATGAAAGTATCACAAGATTTTCAAGGAGATAGTAGTAGCTCTATTGTAGCACTTGATTTGACTCAAGTAGTAGCTGGAAATATGATCAAAGTTATGGCATGGTATGATAATGAGTGGGGATATTCTACAAGACTTGTAGATATGGCAGTTTATATAGCGAACAAAAACTAACAATTAACAATGAATAATTAATAACTATTGAGTTACTTCGCAACATATTTTAATATCACGAAGTGATACGACAGTTATTAATTATTAGTTGTTAGTTATTAATTATAAAAGGGAAAAGATGAAGCTTCAAGAAATAAAAAATATTGATGTTGCTGGTAAGAAAGTATTTATAAGATGTGATTTTAATGTACCTGTTGATGAATATCAAAATATTACAGATGATAGAAGAATAAGATCAGCTCTTAATACTATCAGATATTGTATAGACAATGATTGTGCTGTAATTCTTGCTAGTCACTTTGGAAGACCAAAAGGTGGTACATATGAAGAAGAATATTCATTGAAACCTATTGCAAAAAGACTTCATACTCTTTTAAAAAGAGATATTGTTATGGCTAACGGAATAGTAGACGATGAGACTATGCAATTAGCAAAAGAGCTAAAAAGTAGCGAAGTTATGCTTTTGGAAAATCTTAGATTTGAAAAAGGTGAGACAAAAAATGATGAAGAATTAAGTAAAAAATTGGCTTCCATGGCAGAGGTTTATATCAATGATGCTTTTGGTGTAAGTCATAGAGCACATTCATCTGTTGAAGGAATTTCAAAATATTTTGATATTGAGCATAAAGCTGCTGGGTTTTTATTATCAAAAGAAATAGAGTTTTTTCATCATATTGTACACAATCCAAAAAGACCATTTGTATCAATTGTGGGTGGAAGTAAAGTAAGTGGAAAGCTAGAAGCATTATACAACCTCGTACCAAAAGTTGATAAGATACTAATAGGTGGTGGTATGGCATTTACATTTTTAAAAGCTCTTGGTGAAGAAGTTGGAAATTCATTGGTAGAAGATGACTTAATGCCTGAAGCATTAAAAATTATGGCACAAGCCAAAGAGCTTGGGGTCAAAATATATCTTCCAGTAGATGTAATTGCTGCAGAGGCTTTTAATAGTGAAGCATTTGCAAAGGTTGTAACTTCAAAAGAGATTCCATTGGGATGGATGGGACTAGATATTGGACCAGCTACAAGTATGCTTTTTGAAGAGGCATTAGCTGATGCTCACACAATTCTTTGGAATGGACCAATGGGTGTGTATGAAATGGATAAGTTTGCAAAAGGGAGTTTTAAAATCTCTCATGCAGTAGCAAAAAGTTATGCGACTACAGTAGTGGGCGGTGGAGATACAGCTGATTTGGTTAGACTTACTGGTGATGAAGAAGAGATGACATTTATCTCTACTGGTGGTGGAGCATCACTAGAATTAATAGAAGGCAAAGTTTTACCTGGTGTAAAAGCTTTGATAATAGAGTAATTATGAAAATAGTAGCATCAAATTTTAAAACAAATCATACAAGGCTAAGCACGGCTGGCTTTGTATCTAAGGTAGATGGTTTTGTCAAAGAAAATAGTATAAAAAATCCAATTTTTATATTTCCTTCTTTTTTATCTATTGATAATTTTGATGTATCTTCCAATATATCAATCGGGGTTCAAAATGGCTATCCAGTAGATAATGGCTCATATACTGGTGAAGTAGGAACAGACGCATTAGATGAGTTTGGTATCAAAACTATTCTTATAGGTCATAGCGAAAGAAGACATATTTTAAAAGAATCAAATGATTTGATAGTTAAAAAGTATGATTTTTTTAAGTCTAATAATTATAAAATTATATATTGTATTGGTGAGCCACTGGAAGTCAAAACAGCTGGTTTGGAAGCTGTAATTGAATATCTTTTTAGTCAACTTGACGGAATAGACTTAAGCTATGAAAATCTAATCATTGCATATGAGCCAGTATGGGCTATAGGCACTGGTAAAGTGGCTACAATAGAAGATATAAATGAGATACATACAATTTTGAAAACAAAAATAAACACCCCTATTTTATATGGGGGAAGTGTAAAAGTTGATAACTTGGAACAGATTTTGAATATCAAAAGTGTAGATGGTGTTTTAGTTGGTAGTGGTAGTTGGAAAATTGAAGATTTTTGTCAAATGACTTTAATCGCTTCTAATATAAAAAATTAAAATTGAAAAAGTGAGGATAAGATATGTTTTTAAAAGGTAAAAAAGGTTTAATTATAGGTGTCGCTAACAATAAGTCTATTGCTTATGGCATAGCAAAACAATGTGCTGCTCAAGGGGCTGAACTTGCTTTTACATATCTTGATGAGAGATTTATCAAAAGGGTAGAACCTCTTGCAAATGAACTTGGAAGTACTCATGTTTACCCACTAGATGCTAGTAAACCAGAGGAAATAAAAACATTAAAAGAGTCTTTAGAAAAAGATTTTGGGAAACTTGATTTTATAGTACATTCTATTGCATTTGCTCCAAAAGAGGGATTAAGTGGAAGATTTTATGATATAAGTAAAGAAGCGTTCAATATCTCTATGGAAATATCTGTATTTTCACTTATAGAGATAGTAAAAGAGCTTAAACCTATTATGAATGAGGGGTGTTCAATCCTTACACTTTCATATTATGGTGGAGTAAAATATATACCAAATTACAACCTTATGGGTGTAGCAAAAGCTGCGTTAGAGATGACAGTAAAGTATCTTGCTGAAGATTTAGGAAAAGATAATATTAGAGTAAATGCTATAAGTGCAGGACCTATCAAAACTCTTGCAGCTTCTGGGATAAGTGATTTTAGTTTTATGCTAAAATGGAATTCAGCTCATGCACCATTGAAGAAAAATGTAACA
The DNA here is from genome assembly GCA_023229945.1 of Arcobacteraceae bacterium. GTDB lineage: Bacteria > Campylobacterota > Campylobacteria > Campylobacterales > Arcobacteraceae > UBA6211. The sequence continues at coordinate 83,738 of JALNYH010000005.1, forward strand.
ATTGAAGAAGTTGGAAATAGTGGTATGTATTTGGTAAGTCCACTTAGTTCTGGAGTAACTGGTGAGATACATTATGTGGATTGTGGATTCAACATCATGGGTATGCCTGCTGTTAAATTTGATGATAATGGTAAACCATCTATTGCTTGGAATGGGGAAGACAATTAATAAAAACTGTCATCTATTGATTGACAAAGTTTGTCATTCCGTGCTTGACACGGAATCTGAAGAAGATGCTGAATCAAGTTCAGCATGACAGTTGTCGTGTCAGCATGACAGATTCAGTATAGCAATGATGAATATGGGTTTTTAGAGATTCCCATTATGTAAAATCTAAAATCTAAAAAGTAAGAATTTGAATATGAATGTAAATTATAAAGAATTGGCAAAGCAGTATGGGACTCCATATTATGTGTATGATTTTGATAGTATAAAAGCAAACTATCATGCGATAAAAGATGCGTTTAAAGCTAGAAAGTCACTTGTTTGTTATGCGGTGAAGGCAAACTCTAATTTGTCTGTAATCAAAACACTTAGTAATGAAGGAAGCGGTGCTGATTGTGTAAGTATTGGGGAAGTAAAACGAGCTTTGAAAGCTGGAGTACCATGTTATAAAATCATTTTTAGTGGCGTTGGCAAAAGTGATGCTGAGATTAAAGAAGCACTAGAGCTTGATATATTGATGATAAATGTAGAAAGTGAAGCTGAACTATTTCGTGTGGAACTTCAAGCAAAAGACCTTGATAAAAAAGCTAGAATCTCAATAAGAGTAAACCCAAACATAGACCCAAAAACACACCCATATATCTCAACAGGACTTCATGAAAATAAATTCGGCGTTGATATTGATACTGCAAAAAGAATGTATATCAAAGCAAAAAATAGTGAGTTTTTAGACCCAGTTGGGATTCATTTTCATATAGGTTCTCAGCTTACAGAACTAAATCCTATCAAAGAATCATCAGTAATTGTAGCAGATTTAGTAAGAACACTCAAAGTTATAGGTGTGGAGATTAAGTTTTTTGATATTGGCGGAGGTCTAGGTATAAAATACAAAGATGAAACGCTAATTGACCCTAATGAGTATGTACAAGCAGTACTTGAAACTTTATTTGGACTTGATGTGACAGTAGTTTGTGAGCCAGGGCGATATATCGTAGGCAATGCTGGAGAGTTTGTCTCAAAGGTACTTTATGAGAAAAACAACGGTGGCAAAAGGTTTGTAGTAGTTGATGGGGCTATGAACGATCTAATCCGTCCAAGTCTTTATAATGCTTATCACAAAATAGAAGTTTTGGGCAAAATGGATGAAGAAAAAGTAAATTGTAATGTAGTAGGTCCTATTTGTGAAAGTGGTGATTTTTTTGCAAAAAATATAGAACTTCCTATGACGCAACATGATGATTTGATGGTGATATATAGTGCTGGGGCTTATGGGTTTACTATGAGTAGCAACTATAACACAAGAAATAAAGTAGCTGAACTTGCTCTTGAAAATGGAGAGATTCGACAGATTAGAAAAAGAGACACATTTGAAGAACAAATCGCTAATGAAGTGGATTTTCTAAACTAATGTATTTTATTGATGTTCAAGGGACACTTATCAGCGATGATACAAGACTTCCAATTGAAGGTGCAATTGAGTTTATTGACTACTTAAACTCTTCAAAAATACCTTATGTGGTGATAACAAACAACACAAAGCATACTAGTGAAGAGTTTTTGGAGTATTTACATTCTATTGGATTTAAGATACCAAAAGAGGCTTATTTGGACCCTTTTTCTATGCTTGAATCATCATTAAAAGAAAAAAATATAGTAGCCTTTGGACAAAAAAGTTTTATAGAGGTGCTAGAAACTCTTGGATATACAATAGATACACAAAATCCAAAAGCGTTGGTGATAAGTATTTCAAAAGATTACACTAGCGAAGATTATGCTAAAATGATAGAATATGCTTCAAGAGGTATAGAAATCATAGGTATGCACGAGACTTCAATATATGCAAAAGATGGCAAAAAATACCCAGGTGTTGGAGCTATATTGCAACTTGTATCTTTTGCTACCAATAGAAAATATAGTGTTGTTGGAAAGCCTAGTGTTCAGTTTTATGAAAAAGCTAGACAAATGATTGGATGTGAGTTTGCTGATATTACTATCATAAGTGATGATATGATAGGGGATATTCTTGGGGCTCAAAAGCTTGGAATCAAGGGAGTTTTTGTGCTTAGTGGCAAGATAAAAGAAGCTAACGAAGTATTATCAACACTATCAAGCCTTGAGCAACCAAAAGAAGTTTACAAAAATATTGGGGAGTTGTTATGGAAGAAAAAGAACTAAAAGTACTTAGAACTCAACTTGATGCTATAGATGATGAAGTTTTACATCTTTTAAATAAAAGAATGGAAATAGTAAAACGAGTAGGTGAGGTGAAACACCAAAGTGGTGGAGCTATTTATAGACCAGAGCGCGAAAGAGAGATTATCAAAAGACTAAGTTCTCAAAGTCAAGGGCTATTAAACGAGTCTGCTATTGAGGCAATATTTCTAGAAGTCTTTGCAGTTAGTAGAAATCTTGAACTTCCTGAACGAGTGGCTTTTTTAGGTCCTATTGGTACATTTACTCATCAAGCTAGTGAAATGAGATTTGGTGCTATGAGTGAGTATTTGAGTGTTGGAAGTATTGGTGGTGTTTTTGAAGCTGTCAAAACTGGTCGTGCTAAGTATGGAGTAATCCCTATAGAAAATAGTACAAGTGGGATGGTGTATGATACACTTCGGGCTTTCAATGAATACAACCTCAAAATCATAGCACATTTTAATATTCCTATTCATCATTCATTTGCAACCCAAAGTGATAGTATATCTCAAATTACAAAGATTTATTCAAAAGATGTAGCTTTTGGTCAATGTAATAAATTCATAAAAGAATATGCTTTGGAAAATGTAGAAAAAATCCCAGTTGAGTCTACTGCAAAAGCTGCAAAACTTGCCCTTTTAGAAAAAAATAGTGCTGCAATTTGTCCAAAGATAGCAGCAAAACTTAATAATTTACCAATATTATTTGAAAACATAGAAGATAATAGTAGTAATCACACAAGTTTTGTGATAATAAGTAATTTTGATAATGGTCAAAGTGGCAATGATAATACAGCAATACTAGCAAAAATACCACAAAGAAGTGGCTCACTAGTAGAGTTTTTGGAAGACTTTAAAGATGAAAATATTAATCTAGAAAAAATAGAATCACATATAATAAGTAGTGAATTGATTTTTTATATAGAATTCAATGGCCACTTCAAAGATGATAGTATCCAAAGAATTGTTTCTAAACACAACCAACAAATAAAAATACTTGGAAGTTATGTCAGAGAATAATAGATAAGTTCAGAACTTATCTAACTCTTTTGTATTTTGTTCATAGAGACTTTTGTATTTTGAGAGTTGTTCTTTTATGATATTTATCATATTAACAGGAGCATACTGTAACAAATCTACAATCTCTCTAATTTCTTTTGATTTCTTGTAATTGTAGTTACAGGAATATTCTAGCTCAAAATTAAAAAGTTCTTGTTCTTCTACCCCTAAAACTTCTGCAATATATGGTATAAGTTCTATTTTTAACTCTCTTTCTCCACTTAAATATCTATATACTGTTTGTTCCGTTGGTGTTTCTCCTGTACTTCTGAGTTTTGGTTCGAGTTCTAATAGTTTTCTTACAAAATCTCTTTTTCTTTTAGCAAGAAATTTATTTTTTCATATACTTCCATTAAAATCCTTTATAATTATTATAATTTTCCATCTAAAATGGTTAAAGTTTAGTTAATTTTATACGAATTGTAAGAAAGATGTAAGGATATAATGGTTAATATTATCCACTATGGTTAAAATAACTTTAGCTAATAAAATTATTAGTTAAAGAATATGATTTTTAAAGGATAAAAATGACTGTTAAACAAAGATTGATTGCACTAGTTGGTGTATTAATGGTTGGTTTGGTTATGGTTGGAGCTATTGCTCTTAATAGTGCATTATCTTGTGCTCATGATATGCATAAAATTGGGGAAGAAAGAGTTCCTGGACTTTTATATATAGGGAATTTAAATACTGAGAGAATGATTATTAGAGCTCAAACTCTTGATGTCTTAACACTAAAAAATGATTATAATGTAAAAGAAAAATTTGTAGATATTGCAAAACAAAGAGAGCAAAGCTGGAAAGTAGTTGATGAAAATTGGAATAAATTCAAAGACCTTCCACGAGGGAGTGAAAAAGGGAGACAAACGGTAGCTAAGCTAACTAGTGAATATGAAGCTTGGAGAACAGTTTATACGGAATTAGACGGCATCATATCCAAACTTGCATCCAATAATGACAAAGAGACTCAAGATAAGCTTATGGTTGAGTATCAAGATACTATTGCCAAAATGGTTCCAATATCAAATGCCATGGGAGCTACTATGACTAGTTTGATTGAAACAAATGTTGGTGTTACTTTGAAAATGATAAGTGAATCTACAGTATCAGCTGATAGTAGAGTTATTATTACAATAGTTGTTATGATTATTTGTATAGTTGCAGGAGTAGTTCTTGCTATTTTAGTTTTGAAAAATATTTTGACTTCCCTTGCAAAAGTAAGAAATGGACTTGATAGTTTTTTTGCATTTTTAAATAAAAAATCAGATAAAGTACAAAATATTGATTTACATACTCAAGATGAATTTGGGACAATGTCAAAAGTTATCAATGAAAATATTGATAAAACTTTTTTATCTATACAAAAAGATAATGAATTTGTAAAAGAAGTAGCAAGATTTGTAAGTGAACTAAAAACTGGTAATATGCTAGCAAGAATTGAAAAAGATTCTGATACTCCAAGTTTGAAAGAATTAAAACAATTATTGGTTGAATTACAATATTATTTAGAACATACTATAGCAAGAGACCTAAATGTCCTTGTATCTGTACTTGAAAGTTATAAAAATCAAGACTTTACTGCAAGATTTCCAAATCCATATGCCAAAGTTGCAATTATTGTAGATGAACTTGGAGATTCTATTTGTGATTTATTAAAACAATCATTAACGGTGGGAAAATCACTAGAAAATTCTTCTAGTAACCTTATAGAAAATGTAGAAATTCTTAATACTAGTGCCAACCAAGCAGCAGCAAGTCTTGAAGAAACAGCAGCTGCTCTTGAAGAGATAACAGCAACGGTCGTTAGTAATTCTACGCATGTATCTGAAATGACAAATTATTCTAGTCAAGTGAGTATTTCGGCTAAAAAAGGACAAGAACTTGCTAGAAGTACTACAACAGCCATGGATGATATAACATCTCAAGTAAATGCAATAAGTGATGCTATAAGTGTAATAGACCAAATAGCATTCCAAACAAATATCTTATCCCTTAATGCTGCAGTTGAAGCTGCAACTGCTGGAGAAGCAGGAAAAGGATTTGCTGTAGTTGCTCAAGAGGTTAGAAATCTAGCAGCAAGAAGTGCCGAAGCTGCTAAAGAGATAAAATCAATAGTTGAAAATGCGACTAATAAAGCAAATCAAGGTAAAAATATATCAAATGAAATGATAAAAGGATATGAGGAGTTATTGGTAAATATTACTAAAACAACTCAAGTGATAGATGAGATAGCAAAAGCTAGCAAAGAACAAGAAGCTGGTATCACACAAATCAATGATGCCGTAACAGGGCTTGACCAACAAACACAACAAAATGCTTCAATTGCATCACAAACGCAAGAAATTGCTCTTCAAACAGACAAAATAGCAAAAGAGATAGTAGCTGATGCTATGAGTAAAGAGTTTATAGGAAAAGATAGTATAAAAAATCAACCTATAAATCATGGTACTTCTCATGTAAAAGTACCTGAAGTTAAGAAGAATACAGCAGTTCCAAATGGTAAAATATCTAAGATAAGCCTAGATGAATCTGGGGTTTCAAAAAGAAGCTCAGGAACTTCAAAAAATGATGAGTGGGAAAGTTTTTAATCGATACCGACTTAATGTCGGTATCAGTTGGTTTAGGCTTGATAGTTATTAGTATAGCTATCAATCGTAAACCATAGCATGAATTTAACATTACAATACCCCCAAAAATTGTATATCGCTATGGTTTACTTTATTTTTCTAGAAAAGAGGCTTAGAAAATGAATAGAAATATTATGAAATTAAAACAAACTAAAATAAACCTAAATAAAAAACTTGTAGATGGTACACACAATATGTACAATAAAGTGACTTCCAAAGCAGATATTATTAATCCATTATTGGAAGTATTGAAACATAAATTATCTTTATACAATAACGAATACCCAAAGAATTCTTATCAATCAGTAGAGACAATTTAATGATAAATACGATTTTGAAGCCAAAAAGTGTAATATACTTTATATTATTTATTATAATAACAGTATTGAGTGTTTTATTGTTTTTATTTTACTTTGATAAGCAGAGTGATTTTGAATATTTTACTTTTAAAAATCAGCAGCATATCACTAGACAATATGAATCTAATTTGAAACTTATAGAAGAAAAATTCTTTATTGCTAGGATACAACCTATTATATCTATAAATCTAAAAAAGAAAATAGAAGCTATAAAGTCCAAAAATATTGAAGAGATTAATCTACTTTTTGGTTTTCATTATAATAATATAAAAAATAGCAATTATTCAGTATTTAGTATTTTATCATCAAATGGTGAAGTTTTAGTAGATTTTATAAGTAAAGATAGTGTTAACAATACAACCAAAACTATCAATGAAAATAAAATAAATACCCCATTTTTTGAATTTGCTCCAGAAGGGCTTGCTTATAAATTTCTGACTCCAATATATGATCATCAACAAATCATAGGTTATATAGAACTTGGTGTATCGCCTGTGTTATTGTCCAATAATCTCAAAGATATATTTGAAAGTAAAGCATATTTTTTTATTAAAGATAATTTTGCAATAGTATCAGATAATATTAGAGTATCATCTCAAGGGTATAAGTTATGTTTTTTATGTATGGAACAAAATGACGAATTTATCAAAAAAATTGCTCCTATAATAAATCTAGATACTTTAGCTAATCATAACTTTATTGTTGAGTTTAATAATATATCTTATAATATTTATACAAATGATATTTATAATATCAATGATGTTCTTATAGGTAAACTAGTAGTATTTGATGATATTAGTTATTTTGAGTTAAAGTTACAAGAACTAATATTTAAGAATTTTTTACTTATTCTATTGACTATAGTCATAGTCTATTTAATTTTAAATAAATATTTGAAAAAAGTTTTTGATATCATACGATATCAAAGTAATATTATAGATGATAGAACTATTTTGTTTGATAGTATTGCTGATGGCGTATTTGGAGTGGATAAGAATGGAAATTGTACTTTTATAAATCAAGCATCATTAACTATGCTTGGCTTTAAAAAAGATGAAATATTGAATAAAAATCAGCACAAAGTTTTTCATCATACCAAACCAAATGGGGAAGATTACCCATATCTTGAATGTCCTGTATATCTAACTCTTAATGATAGACAAACAAGAGTAAGTGAAGATTATTTTGTAAGGAAAGAAAATATATATTTTCCTGTCAGTATGACAATATCAGCTACAAGTGATGGTGGAGTCGTAGTGGTTTTTAGAGACATTAGTAGTATAAAAGATTATGAAAGAACATTGGAAAGAAAAATACAAGAAGCAGTTGAACTTACAAGAAAGCAAGATATATTAATTTTACAGCAAGCAAGACTTGCTTCACTGGGTGAGATGATTGGAAATATTGCACATCAGTGGAAACAACCTTTGAGTGTCATAACTACATCAGTAACAGCACTTAAAATAAAACTTAATTTTGATGCAGTTAGTGAATGTGATATCCAAGAAACTATAGAAGAAGTCATGATAAGTGCCAATTTTATGTCACACACTGTAGATAATTTTAGAAATTTCTTCAAAAATAATCAAAATAAAGAGGAATTCTTTGTATCTCAAGCTATAGATGAAACAGTAAATATTATAAAAGGTGTATATCGTGACTTGAATATAGAATTGAAATTTGATATAGATAAACAGATATTATATATAGGCTCAAAAAATCTACTTTCACAAGTCATACTAAATATATTATCCAATGCAAAAGATGCATTAAAAACTAATCATGTTGAAAATAGAGTTGTTATGATTTCCTTGGCTAATGTTGATAAGAAGTATATATGCTTAAAGATTAAAGATAATGCAGGTGGAATTCCAGAAAATATCACAAATAAGATTTTTGAGCCATATTTTACAACAAAAGATGAATTAAATGGTACTGGAATAGGATTGTATATGAGTGTGAATATAATACAAAAACATTTTCAAGGATTTTTACTTTTTCAAAATGAAATTGATGAAGATGGTCTTGGTGCTTGTTTTGTGATTAAAATACCTATTGTAGATAAAGATAAAGAGTAATGGGATAGACTGGATTTACTCATAAGATATAGTTTTTTTAAGACAAATCCAGATAAATATGGGGTGAGAGCTGTTAAATAAATAATCTTGTATTTCAACTTTTCACAAGACAATCTATGATGTAAGAGTATTAATGAAGTTTACACAGTTACAGCTTTGTACGAATATTTATATATACTACTGATAGTAAAAGGGAATACTAATTTTAGCTAGTTGGATGTAGTAAAAATCAACTATCAGAATGTAAATTTTTTGTAAATGATCTAAGCTTCATTATCTGTTCTGATGGGTATTGTGCTATAACTTTGTCTTCTTGTATTATTTTTACATAAAAATCTCCACTCTCATCATTAAAACCAAATCTTGCACTATTTACTACAACTTCATTCATCTCTTGAATTTTTTCAGTTGTACTTTTTTGATCCCCTTGTAAATCATTTTTTACTTTTAATAAAGACTCTTTTACTGGCTCAACTTTTTGTATTGTTAGTGTAATGTTTTCTTTATAGCTGTCCATTTGAGCTACTCTACCTAGTTCCATAGTTAACCTCCTGAATTTTATTAAGTTAATCTAGCTTTAAGAAAATTATATCACATTTTTTGAGAAATATGAATAAAAGTGTATAAATTTATTCAAAATATGTTAAAATGTCCCAAAAATAGATAAGGTAATATAAATGATAGTTGATGATAAAGTAATAGAAAAACTAGCAAAACTTTCAAGTTTAGAGATAGATGAGAGCAAAAAAGAGTCTTTGAAAGAAGAATTGGCAAATATTCTGACATTTGTTGAAAATCTAAATGATATTGATGTTAGCCATGTTGATGCTACATTTACAACACTCAGTGGTGGTACACCTTTTAGAGAAGATGTGGTATCTCAAAATGAAGATTTTGTTCAAATGGCTTTGAAAAATGCTCCTAATAGTGAAGATGGATATTTTGTAGTTCCTAAGATTATAGAATAGGTATTTAATAGATGAAAGTTTATGGTATCAAAGCTTGTGGAAGTGTAAAAAAAGCTACAACTTTTTTGGATTCTCACAATATTTCGTATGAATTTATAGATTTAAAAAAAGTTCAATTAACTCTTGAAGATATAAATTCGTGGCTTCAATATATCCCTTTGGAAAAACTACTTAACCGTCAAGGTACAACTTATAAAAAGTTTGGATTAAAAGATATGAACTTAGATGAAGATTCTATCAAAGAGTGGCTTTTGAAAGAACAAATGCTTATAAAAAGACCAGTTGTAGTAATGACAGATAAAGTATTAGTGGGATTTGATGAAAATGCTTATCTTCTTATTACTGGTGCGTGATGAAAATTGTCATTCCGTGCTTGACAAGTAATCTCTTTAAAGAAGATGCTGAATCCCGTCATGCTGAACTTGATTCAGTATCAGCATGACAGATTGAGTGTCATCATTGACTCACTTATTGTTTTCTAGCGTGTTTTAGTGTCTCTGCTATCATGAAACTAAGCTCTAATGCTTGGTCTGCGTTAAGTCTTGGGTCGCATTGAGTATGATATCTATCTGCTAGCCCATCTGAAGAAATTTGACAGCTTTGACTTCCTGTACATTCTGTTACATTTTGTCCAGTCATCTCTAGGTGTATCCCTCCAGCGTATGAGCCTTGTGCATTGTGAATTTGGAAGAATTGTTTTACTTCTGATAAAATTGCTTCAAAATCTCTAGTTTTATATCCACTACTTGCTTTTGTAGTATTTCCATGCATTGGGTCACAACTCCAAAGTACTTTTTTACCTTCACTCTCAACTGCTTTTAGAAGAGATGGGAATATATCACCAACTTTTTCTGCACCCATTCTAACTATTAGGTTTAATCTTCCTGATTCATTGTCTGGATTTAATTTGTCAATTAATCTCAATAAATCATCAGATTTCATAGAAGGTCCAACTTTTACACCAATAGGGTTTTGGATACCTCTAAAGAATTCTATATGTGCACCATCTAGTTCTCTTGTACGATCCCCTATCCATAGCATATGTGCACTACAGTCATACCATTGACCAGTCAAAGAGTCTTTTCTTGTAAGAGCCTGCTCATAGTTTAGCAACAATGCTTCATGTGATGTATAAAGTGTTGTTTGACTTAATTGTGGTGTATTACTTGTTGTGATGCCACAAGCTTCCATAAATGCTAAAGAATCAGATATTTTTGTAGCTATTTCTTCATATTTAAGACCAAGTGGATGATCTTTGATAAAGTCAAGATTCCAACTATGAACTTGATGTAAATCGGCCATACCACCTCTTGCAAAAGCTCTAAGTAAGTTTAGTGTAGATGCACTTTGGTTATAAGCTTTAAGCAGTTTTTTTGCTTTTGGACTTCTTGATTTTTCATTGAAATCTATATCATTTATGATATCACCTCTATAGCTTGGCAATGTAATACCGTCTATTGTCTCATCATCAGCACTTCTTGGTTTTGCAAACTGTCCAGCAACTCGTCCAACTTTTACTACAGGACAACCGCCTGAAAAAGTAAGAACTACCGCCATTTGCATCATAACTTTGAATAAATCTTTGATATTTGCAGCATTGAAAGCGTTGAAACTCTCTGCACAATCTCCACCTTGAAGTAAAAATGCTTTACCATCTACTACATTAGCAAGTTTTGCTTTTAGACTTCTTGCTTCGCCTGCAAATATAAGTGGTGGATAGCTAGCTAGTTCATCTTCTACTTTTTTTAATTTTTCTAAATCTTTATATGTTGGTTGTTGCTTGATTGGGAAATTTCTCCAACTACTTGGACTCCAATTACTCATAAATTACCTCTTGTATTTTTTTAATAACTTAATTATATCCAACGAAAACTTATTTTATAGGAACTTTTATTTTGAATATTGCTCCATAAGCTCCATTTAAGGCTTTTATTTCTCCATGAAGATTGTTTTCTATGATATTTTTTGACATATTTAGTCCAAGTCCAGTTCCACCAGCATGAGTTTTGGTAGTAAATTTTTTATCAAATATTTTATTTATGATATTTTCATCTATACCACCACCATTATCTTCAATTTCTAGGAATAAGTGTTCTTTAGTAGAAGAGAACTTAATATGAATATTTGGTGTATTTATTTTATTTTTATCAAATTCATCAATTGAATTTTTTATTATGTTTAATATTACATGTATTAATTCATTTTCATCTAAAAAAAACCATTCATCATTTTCTATTGAGAGATCTATCAAATCTGAGTATTGTTTTACAATTGGAGCTAAGAGAATAAAAACTTTATGCATAATAGCCGAGGCTTTAGTTTTTTTCTGTATTTTTTCTGTATTAAAGAATTCCCTAAATACTGTGATAGTTTCATTCAGAAAGTAAACATTATTCATCATAATATCTGTATGCTTTTCAAATAAAGCATCAGTTAGCTGTTTTGTTTCTTTAAAGAGTTGTAAAGTCGAAGTAGCTAGGGCGAATGTACTAAGAGGTTGTCTCCATTGATGCAAAATCATTTCTATCATCTCACCCAGAAGTGCATGTCTGGAATTTAGTTTGATTAAATGATCTTTTTCCAAAGATTTTTCAAGTTCAATTTGTACTTGAGCTTTAAGATCTCGTTGTAATATTTCTAATTCTTTAGAAGTTTGAGCAATAAGATTTGATAATGCTTTTTTTCTTATAAAATCTGGATTAGTAAGTTTTATTTGATTGATAGCTGGAATTGTTTTTCTTAGTTTTGGTGTGCTACTCTCACTTAGAGTTAGTATAGTCATTGTTTCATTTAGTAGGTAGTTTGTATTTTTGTAGTTAAAGAATTCACCATAAGTAAAAAATCCACTTATATTTGCAATATTTTTAAGTGGGAGTATTTCCATATTGATATCTTTTTTTAGTAAACTTTTTCTAGCCATGCAAGAGTAGATAAAAATTGATTCTATTGGGATATGATTGTTGATTTTTATAGCCATATCTTTTGAGTGATTTAAAATCATCTCAATATCACCATATCCAAATTTGATTTGTGTTCCAGTTTTTATACTTCCAGCAAAGCCTAAAACACCATTATCATATTTTTGCAATACAGCTCTTGCTCTTGGAAGTTCTTCATCTTGAATAATTAGTGGAAATTCAATACCAATTTTTGGTAAAAATTCTTCAATATCTTCACCTAGATAATATTTATAAAACTCAACCGCACTCATATCATCAATTTTGATTACTTTATTCCCTTTTGATTCGGTAATTGTATGAGTTTTGCCAATACTAAGCCAATTGAAGTTATAATCTGTATATATATGTAAGTTTTCACTATAAAGTCCAGCTACTACAAAACCACTTGAAGTGATGATGTCATTTGTGAAAATATAGCTATTTTTGAATTTTGAATTATCACCAGATAATCCACCACAAAGTATTATATTTGAATCAATGGAATTAATTCCTTTTAAAACATCATCACTATTAAATGTCAATCCATCACTAAAAGCTATAGCACATTTTAAATTGGACTTTAGGCAAAGCTCTTTTGCTATATCTTGACCTACCATAAAAGGATGAGTTATCTCACTTTTGATTATGGTGTGTATTATAGTTTTATCAAAAAGAGAAAAAGATATTACGCATGAGTGTTCAATCATACCTTCATTACTGATTTCTCCACAAGTAGTAGTCCCTATAATTTTAGAACGAGGTAGTTTGGTAGTAATAATAGATTGAAGTTGTTTAATAAATTGAATTTTATGATTTGAATTAAAAATTTGTACTAATATTTCACCACCATGAGAAGATATGCTATTCTCATCAATAAATTTTAGAAGCTCTAAATCATTTTTATATATAGTGGTGAAAGTTTGCATTATTAGCTTTTTAGTTTAGTCAACATTTGTCCAAAAGATACTTTAAAAGCATCTAAACCATCATTTAAAAGTTTGTTACTAATTTCTTGAATATCGATATTATTTTGATTTAATAATTCAAAATAATCATTACACTTTTGTAACGAAAGCAGTTGACTCATTTTTTTTGTACCAGATGTTTCAAAAGCTTTTATTGTATCAAGTGGAGCTGTATTTATACTATTTGGGTATATCAAAGTATCGATATAATAACTTTTTGGCAATTCATCACCTTTTACTCCAGTACTTGCAAAAAGTGTTCTGATATTTTCATTTTTGAGATTTTCAACTTCATGATAACATTTTGTAGCATTTATGATACCAAGTTTGCCAGTTTCTAATCCTTTGCTTTTAAATATATCATCACAAGCTCTATCAAATCTACTTACAAAAACAGATACTACAGCTTTTGGTTTTTTATCACTTTTTTTGATACCACTATCTAGTGCTTTTGCACATTCTAAGGCTTGAAGTGGAGTAAAAACAAGTGTTGCGTTGACATTTATACCCATACTTGTAAGCTCTTTCATAGCACCATAACCAGCTTCTGTAGCAGGAACTTTAATCATTACATTTGGCATATGGATAGTCTTAAACAGCCTTACACCTTCTTCAATAGTTCCCATCATATCATCACACAAGGTAGGGTCTACTTCTATAGATATAAACCCATCATTTGTATCTTTTTTATATAAAGGAAGTAAAACTTCAGCTGCTCTTTTGATGTCTTTTATCGCTAATATTTCATAAATCCCTTTTTGGGACAAATGTTGCATTGAGCTTATATCATTTTTATATGCAGGTGAATTTGTAATAGAGTTTTCAAATATAGCAGGATTACTTGTAGCACCGTGTATAATACCATCATTTATAAGAGTTTGGAATTCATTTTCCAAAAAATCTCTTTCAATAAAATCACACCAAATCGAGTAGTTTATTTTTTGTCTTAAGTTCATTTTTTTCCTTTTTTTTGAAGAAGAGACTGAGTGACTGAGTGACTAAGTGACTAAGCAAGAAAAGTCTCAGTTTCTTAGTTTCTCAGTCTCTCAGTCTCTCAGTTTCTCAGATTTTTCCTAAAATCAACGATAAATCTTTCGTATCAACTATAATATTAGCCTCTTTTTTAAGTATATCTTTTGCACAAAAAGCTATTTTTTTGCTTGCGTGTTCAAACATACTTTTATCATTTGCTCCATCACCTACAGCTATAGTATCTTCTATACTAACTCCAAGAAGTTTTTGAAGTCTTAAAAGCATATCACCTTTGCTAAATCCAAACATCATATCTCCACCTACATAACCACTCAAAACTCCATCTTTGTGGTGCAAGAAGTTTGCAAAGTCTGCATCAAGACCAAGCTTTAGTTTAGCTGGTGTTGTACCTTCTCTAAAACCACCACTAAAACACACTACTTTGTATCCTCTATCTTGAAGCCCTTTTACTACTTCCACAGCTCCTGGCATAAGTGGAAGGTTGGCACAAATATCAATTACCTTTTGATATGGTAAACCTTTTAGAAGTGATACCCGTGTAGTTAAAGATTCAAAAAAATCAAGTTGCCCACTCATTGCAAGTTCTGTTATATGAGATACTTTTTCTTTAAGACCTAGTTCTTCAGCCAAAAAGTCAATAGTCTCTCCATCCATAAGTGTTGAATCAAAATCAAATACTGCTAGTTTCATATAAATTTTTCCATTTAATTTGTTTATTTTAAATAACATTTTATCCAAAAATAGATAAATAAAAAGATTTTAGATTAATTTGAAATAAATCTTAAGATAGTATTTTATTTTATGATATTGTTAAAATATGATAGATGTAGTTTTTTTATTAAAAGTCATAGCAAGATGGACTTAAGTAGTTATGTAAGATAATAGTAAAATAAATCCAATCGCTTGTGTAATAAGTATAGATTTTTCAGAATTTTTCATAAAATATGAAATATATAAGAAGCAAAGTCCTGTAAAAAAACTTATAAAAAATGACATTTGTAACATCCATATAGAAATATAAATAATACATACAAAAACTAATATATTTAGTATTATAAATGCTTTTTCTTTTCCTATAATGGTTGCTAAAGTTATAGTTTTAAAAGCTTTATCTGCATCTGTATCTTTTATATCTTTGAAGTGTGATGCTACAAAATAAAACATTGTTACAGCATTCAAAAAAACGATATCTATTTTTTTAAATGCTAGGTTTGCTTCAACAAAACAAAAACCCAAAACAACAATTAACCCAACTATAAGAGTTAATGTTAAATGGGATAGCAAAAAAAA
The DNA here is from genome assembly GCA_023229945.1 of Arcobacteraceae bacterium. Taxonomy (GTDB): domain Bacteria; phylum Campylobacterota; class Campylobacteria; order Campylobacterales; family Arcobacteraceae; genus UBA6211. The sequence goes on from JALNYH010000005.1 coordinate 99,373, forward strand.
TCGTTTAAGATGAAAAGGTGGATTAGAGTAAATATAACTTAGTGCCAAAATAGCGATAATTAAAAAGATAAAATGCTGATTAACTAGCATGGCAAAAATAATTGAAAAAAATAAAAAAATATTACCCAACTGTGTAAAACTAATTTTACTTAATAACTTTTGTACCAAAACTCGTTTGGGATTACTAATAGAATCTGCTTTTTCATCACTTATATCATTAATCACTGTTGAATACATAAATGCAAATATAATACTCAGCATTGCAGTCAATATTTTATTTATATCGTAAAAGTTAAAAATCTCAACTCCTACAAAACTTTGCTTTAAACCAATAGTCACACTAAATAAAAAGATTCCAATATATATCATTAATCTTTCAAAACGAACAATATATATAAGACTTTGTATAACATTTTTAGGTAATAGTAATAAGAATAGTCCAACTTGCAAAAATAAAAGTGAAATATACATCATTGCATGTAAATGCATATGTGATTTCTCAATCAAAAGTGAATTTGAAAGGATAGTAAAAAAATCTATTTCAAGAAAAAAAATATAGACAGCAGGTAAATATCCAAAAAAAAAGATGATAGTATAGATTCCTATTGTAGCTAGGAAAATTTTTAAAAAAGATTGTTTTTGTATAAGTCCATATAAAATTGCCATTATTAAAACTAAAGCGACTTCAATCCTCACGCCAGTGCTTATATGTGGAACTATATAAAAAGGATTAAACAAATTTATATATGTTGATAGAAAAGAGGTAAAATTATACTTGTAACTTATTTCTATCCCCGAGTAAAAAATATAATCAATAATAGGAACAATACATATAATAGGGAAAGCGATTAAGACAATATTGATAATTTTAAAAATATTTCTTTTATAAATAAGTTTCAACCATAACACAATCCAAAAAAAAAGACTTAACCATGATAAAAAAATATGTATATAATCTATTAATGAGTAATAAAGCGAATCAAATAAAGTGACGCTTTGACTTGGTTCAAGTAAAAATTCAAAACAAGTACGAATAATAACTATAGATAAAAAAGTGTAAAAAAAACTACTCACAGACAATTGTATATTTTCAATTTTGTCTATGAGATGTTTTGAATGTATTATCTTCTCACCTAGCATAATTTTTTGTTTTATACTCATCAGTAGGTGGTAAAATTTTTACTAATTCTACATTTAAGTTTTCTTGTGAAATTCCAATGACCTTATAAAATTTACTAGTTTGTTTATCAACAGAAACTAAATCATCAGCAAATGGAGTTTTAAAAATTACTCGAACAGGTTGTTTTGTACTAATTTTTACTTCTATATTATTTTCAAAATCAGGGTCATATGTTTTTTTATCATACTCTAGTGAAATGTTTATATCTTCAAAAAAAGTTTCTTTATATCTTTGTTCAAAGTCTTCTATGACATTTTCTCGTGATACTTTAAGTTTTTGATGAAAAGCTTTGACTTTTTCATCGTTTAAGTAGGTATCAATAAGTTTTAATGCCTCATTGTCAATATCAACCTTTTTTTCACATCCAGTTAAAAAAAGAAGTAAACCTACAATCATAAAAATTTTCATAATATTAATCTTCATTTTTTATTTCCTTTTTTTGAGAATAACTCAAAGCTTTGACTAACCCCTCATAGTATGATTTATCGACTTTTTCAAGTTGTGAAATAACGATATTTAAATTCTCTGGTTTTTTTTCACCTACTTCAAATTGGTCTTTGTAAATCTCATCAGGTCCTAATAAAAAAGTTTCCAAATACTTTGAAGATTGAGTTTCTTCAACGAGTTTGGTTCTTGTATCTCCATCTCCCCAAGCCCCAGTATTATATGTTTGATAATGACTGTAGTAACCATCCCATTTTGCTTCTAAACTTACAATATAATAGTTTTTACTTTGATTGGTAATATCATAAATCAGTTTATAGCCATAAACTTTTTCATTGCTTCCACCTGAATAACTAGTATTAGTATCGTACATTGTAGAAGTATATGCTTTACCATTTATATATGTTGTTGTTGAATTTGGTGTGCTTGAAGTATAAGTACTTGTTGGTACATATCTCTCACCTATTGCACCTTCTTTGTAAGTTTGTCTCAATGAAAACTTTGCCAACTCGAAAAGTTTATTATCAATTTTACTTACTTGTTTTGCTTGGGAATATTTCTTTTTAAAGTTGATGTATGATTCCAGGGTATTATCTTTTTCAGCTTTGTTATATGCAGTTTCATAGATTAACTCTTTTACTTCATTAACATATGTTGAGTTTGGATATAGTGATATAAAATCTTCATAAGCTTGAATATTTGCTACTTTTTTTGCTTCTTCATAATATTTTTTTTCAATAATATTTTCTATATCTTTTGTTTGAGGAGATTCTGGATATTTTTCTAAAAACTCATGATATCCAGATAAAGTATCCTTTTCTTTATATGGCTGTAATAATGCTTCATAATACTTATAGTTTTCAGACATTTTTTCGTCAAGATAAAAATATACATCAGTTATACAAGCTTCCTGATTCCATCTGTTTCCAGTATAAATTTCATCTATTGTAAGACGCACTGAATTTGTTTCTTTTAATCCTATATCAATAAAAATCTCACTTTTAGTATCTTCTAAAATAATGGATTGTTTTGAATTATCAGAAAATGTGAGTGTTGCTCTTTTAACTCTGCTATTAAGCTTCCAGACTGAGTCAGATTTAATCCAACCATTATAAATTTTGAGTTTTGATAGAGTAACATTCTTTCCAAAATCAAATTCTAGCCATTCTCCGATATTAGCTTTTTGTGTTCTGTCGGAAGACCATGCGGTATTATGGTTATCATCCATGGCATTGGTTGGATAATAGTTTGCGCCATCTGCCGGGTAAATAGAAGAAGCTTTGGCTGAAATTGGCTTAACAACTATATCATTGGCTAAACCATTACTTATGATAAGCAAGCAAGCTACAAAAAATACATTTAATAAGTTCATTTGGGGAAACCTTTATTTTTAAAAAATTTTAAATATGGTAGTTTAAATACACTTAAAATATACTTAAAATACACTTAACTTTTGCATCTAATAGTAAGCAATCCAAGATTTAAATCTTGTAAATCAAATACTTCTAGTTCCATATATTCTAGTTTTTTATAAAATAGTAGATATAATAATGTCTAAAAATGATAAAAAAAGGTAATTGATGTTTGCAACTCTAATACAAAAACTTCAAGGCAATGAGAAATATATAACACTAGAAACTACGCCATCACATGAACCTAGTATTAATTCTATAATATCAAAAATAAAAACACTTGAGCTTGACAAATTTGTAGATGCTTTTAGTGCAACTGATAGCCCATTAGCTAAAATGAAATATAGCTCACTTTTTGCATCTTTGAAATTACAACAAACTTTTGGCAAACCTTGCCTGGCTACTATGACTATGCGAGATAAAAACAAGATTGCATTACAGTCTGATTTGCTAGGAGCTAATGACTTTGATGTAAGGGCTATTTTGGCTCTTACAGGAGACCCAGCCAAAATGTCAGACCAACCTCATACAAAAGGGGTATTTGAAGGTAATAGTAATATGCTTCTTCAAATAATCAAGTCTTTTAATCACTCTATGGATTATTCTGGGCGTGTGTTCAAGAGTGAGCCAAAACCAATATATCCATTTGCTGTAAGTAATTCTTATGCTAAAAATATGCAAAGCCTTCAAAAAAGGTTTCATAAAAAAGTGCAAGATGGAGCTTTGGGTATCATAACTCAGCCTGTTTTTGATATAGAAAATGCAAAAAAATTATTAGAACTTTTTGATGAGGTAAAGCATAGCTTTGATGATGAAAGAGCAAAAGCTACTTTGATTTTGGGTGTTTTTCCTGTGACAAAGTTTAGAACTGCTCAATTTCTTAGTGCGCATGTGCCTGGTATTTATGTGCCTCAAGATTGGATAGATGCTCTAAGTGAAGCTTCAAAGATAAGTGAAGAAGAAGAATATAAAGTGGGTTTAAGGTTAAGTAAAAAGATTTTTGATGATGTCATGGCAATCCATCCAAAAGTACATCTTATGACAGCCAATAGATTTGATGTAGCCAAAGAGTTGTTATCGTGAGACTATGTGCTATAGATGTGGGACTCAAAAGAATAGGGGTTGCTACTTCAGTTTTCGCTGATATTGTTACACCGCAAGAGCCAATTTTGAGAAAGAACAGAGACCAAGCAGCAAGTGATGTGGATAAATTTTTAAGTGAGAATCAAATAGACAAACTCATCATTGGCTATCCAAGTTCAAGTATTGATATGCAAAATAGAATTAGACATTTTAGTGGGCTTTTAAAGTTTGGTGGTGAGAGAGTTTTTGTGGAAGAGGATATGAGCTCTATTGAAGCTGAAGAGCAAACAAAAGGTATTATCAAACACAAAAGAGATGGCAAAATAGACTCAATAGCAGCTAGTATAATATTGAAAAGGTATCTTAGATGCTTGTAGGTACAGATATAACAGTAATTTCAAGATTTGATAAAATGGTAGAAAAATTTGGTGATAAAGCTTATAAAAGATTTCTTAATGATGAAGAAATTGAACTTGTCAAGAGTACTGCAACTGCTGCAGGGTTCTGGGCAGTTAAAGAAGCTTTTAGTAAAGCCTTGGGCTGTGGTATAGGAAGTGAACTAGGGTTTCATGATATATCAATAAAAAAAACAGATAAGAATCAACCTTACTTACAAATAAATGATGAAATAATCAATAAATTTAATATAAAAAATACTTCAATATCTATAGCGCATGATGGCGGATTTGCAATAGCTATTGTTGTAGTATTATAAAAATAACTATTTTTCTGTACACTTAGTTCTTATCTCAAGTTTACCAGATCTATAATTCATAACTTCTTGTTTTTCAAATTTAAATCCAGCATCTTTACATTCTTGTTCACTCCAAGATGATACATCTTCATTAAAACAACCACTTAATAACGCCATAGCAACACCGATTAAAAGGAAATTCTTCATGATAACTCCTATGAAAAAGAATTTTTCGAATTCATATTTCTTTCATACTTAATTGTGACTAAACTTAACTTAAAGTTGATTGAACTATCGCACTAAGATTAGAATATTATTGTTTGATTTATAAAAATTATTTGAGAATATCTATTGATTTATATATTAATAAAGATTTTTTTGTTTTGAAGAACTTTGAATAAGTATTTTTTTGTTTCGTCGTAAGGTAAAAAAGATTGTAGTTTTTGATACACTTCACTAGGTGTCATATTATTGATAATATTAAATGCACTATTACGGTTGGTTGAAAAAGTTTTTAGTACATTTCCAGCACCAGTATTATATCCAGCAATTATACAATATTCTCGAGATATTGGGTCTTTGATATTTTGAAGATAATTATTATCTAAGATATGCAAATAGGCTGAACCAAATTGTATATTATTGTTTGCATCATATAAAAAATCTCTTGAAGGGGTTATGTTTTTATTATAAATAAATTTATATACATCTTTACCCGCACTTGTAGGAACAATTTGCATTAATCCTATAGCATTTGCATTACTGATAGCAAATGGATTAAAATCACTTTCTGTTTTCATAATAGCAAATATTAAATTTTTGGAGATATTATATTGAGATGCATATTTTTTTACCAGCGGTAAATACTTTTTTGCTCTTATTTGTATATGATTTTGTACCATTTGAATTTTTATATAATGAATAGTTTGATTTGTATTATTGATTTGATTAGATTTGGTTTGCAAATGATGTTTTATCAAAAAATCAGCAAAATTTGATGCTCTGGTTTGGGATTTTATATAATTTCCTGTGTGATCCATTACTGTTTTGTATAAATAAGGATTTGTTGATAGCTTTACTTTTGCATCAGAATACAAATCAACAGCCCTTGGGTCATCTGATGTGAGTAAAGTAGAGATAATAGCATTTTTTAAAGATTTAAGAGGATCTTGGGTATCAATAGTTTGTACCAAAATCTCACCAGTATCAAAATTGACATAAGCCATAGATTTATAGTTTTGGGTATATTTTGCATATTCTTTTGGAGAAGAAGTTTTGGCTTCTTTACCCCATTCTTTTTCTATTTTTTTAGTAAACTCATTGATTATTTTGGCAAGTTCTATTGAACTGTAATTGATGGCTTTTTGTTTTACGATAGAAGATAATACAGCTGTTGGGTCTTTACTTATTGCAAGATTGACAACTGTTTGTAAATCACCTGCGGTACAACCTCCAAAAAAAACAAGTAAGCCAACAAGAACAATTTTTTTCATCACTGCTTTATTTGAATTCTACTTTATGAATATTTGAAAAACTTTTAGGATTTGGAATTATTATTTCACATTTATATGATGATATATGAGTATTATCAGCAACTGAATAAATTTTATTTAGTTTAAAATCAGTTTTTACATCATCAATATATATTGTCATATTTTGATATTCATTAGCTTTTGACATTGGGATAAAAAACTCTAATTTACCTTTGCTAAAATCCATAGCAGTATATAATAATGTACCAGGATTAACATATTCACCAACTTTTATTGCAATTTCATGTATATATTGATTTGATACTGATAAAATTTTATTATCAATTTTATCTTCTAATGAAGCAACTTTTATTTCTAAATCAGCTACTTGGGTTTCTAGGTTTAATACTTTTGCTCTTTGAGCATCTTTTTCAAAATTGGATTTTGAAGTAAGATTTTTAATACTATTGTAATTATTTTGCTCAATTTCAAGCATATCTTTCATCGCTGTTAATTTTTGTTGTGTATATTTTAGTTCTACTTCGTCAAGTTTTGCATCAATTTTTATAATTGTCTCTTTTTTTGCAACTTTTCCAACAACACTTGTATTTATATAATCAACTTTACCACTAATTGCAGATTTTACTATAAATGTATCATAAGGCTCCAGTTTTGCATAATATTCAGATGCATAAACAGATACAACCAACAAACATAAACTTATTAAAAATTTCATATTTTATCTCTCTTTAAATTTTTGTTAAATTTTACACTATTAAAATTATGCTTTTGCTTAACATAGAGTATTACATTAGTGAAATCAAAGTAGTGTAGATTTATAGGATTTTAACTATGAGTAAGATATAATTACCTGTATACATTACTAAAAAAGGGTACTTAAATGACAAATATTCCATCACCATGTTTTGTGTGTGAAGAAGAATTGCTAGAGAAAAATTTATTGATTTTAGACAGAGTGCAAAAAGAGAGTGGAGCAAAAATCTTGCTAGCTCTAAAAGGCTTTGCTTTATGGAGTACTTTTGATATAGTAAAACAATACTTGCAAGGATGTTGTGCAAGTGGTTTAAATGAGGCAAAGTTAGCTTATGAAGAGTTTGCTAGAGAAGTACATACTTATTCGCCTGCATATAAAGAGGATGAATTTAATGAAATTACAAAAATATCAAATCATATAGTTTTCAATTCTTTTGCACAATGGCAGAAATTTAAAAACAAAACTACTTTTAATAATAGTTGTGGACTAAGGGTAAATCCTGAATATTCAAGTGTAGAGGTTGATTTATATAATCCTTGTGGTGCTTTTTCAAGACTTGGCATCGTAAGAAGTGAGTTTAAACCTGAACTCCTTGATGGTATAGAAGGGTTACATTTTCATGCTCTTTGTGAGCAAAATGTAGATGCACTAGAGGGTGTTTTAGATGCTTTTGTAGAAAAATTTGGTGAATTTGTACCACAAATGAGATGGATTAATTTTGGTGGTGGGCATCATATTACAAGAAAAGATTATGATGTGGATAGACTTATAGAGGTGATAAAAGAGTTTAAAGCAAAATACCCAATGGTTGAAGTATATCTAGAACCAGGTGAAGCAGTGGGTTGGCAAACAGGATATTTGGAAGCAACAGTTCTAGATATAGTAAGAAATAAAATAGATATTGCAATACTTGATACTTCAGCAGAAGCTCATATGCCAGATACCTTAGCTATGCCATATCGTCCAATGGTGAGAGGTAGTGGTGCTGAAAATGAAAAAAAATATAATTATCGACTAGCTGGAAATACTTGTTTAGCAGGTGATATAATTGGTGATTATTCGTTTGATTTGCCTTTGGCTGTTGGGGATAGATTGATATTTGAAGATATGATACATTATACTATGGTCAAAACAACAACTTTCAATGGAATCAATCTTCCGTCTATTGCTTTGAAGAAAAAAGATGGGACAATCAAAGTTGTGAAAAACTTTGGTTATGAAGACTATAAAATGAGATTATCATAATTATTTCTAAGAAACTTAATTATTTTTATGATATAATGAACGAATAATTGCACAAAGGGTTAAGAGATGGGCGAAGATAGAAATTTGATAAAATCAGAATTTAGTGATATGGATGAAATCGCAAGTGAAGAAGTAAAAGAACATGTAAGTTGTGATTTAGAAAAACCAAAACCATTGAAGGAAAAAAATGGCAAAGTACAAATTTGGGTTAAAAAAGATACTTTAGAGTATGAAAAACAACTTGTTCAACTTCAAATTGAACTTCTAAAATTTCAAAACTATGTAAAAGATCAAGGTTTGAAAGTCTTGATGATTTTTGAAGGAAGAGATGCAGCTGGAAAAGGTGGTACAATAAAAAGAATCACTGAACACCTAAACCCAAGGGGAGCTAGAGTAGTAGCTCTTGAAAAACCTAGTGATACAGAAAAAACACAATGGTATTTTCAAAGATATACACAACATTTACCAAGTGCAGGGGAAATAGTACTATTTGATAGAAGTTGGTACAATCGTGCTGGAGTTGAGCCTGTAATGGGCTTTTGTACATCTACAGAGCATCATGAATTTTTGAGAGAAGTTCCTCTTTTTGAAGATATGATTGTAAAATCTGGGATAGTTTTGATGAAATTTTATTTTTCTGTTTCAAAAGATGAACAAGCAAAAAGATTTGATAAAAGAGCTGTTGATCCACTAAAACAATATAAACTCTCACCTGTAGATAAAGAGTCTCAAATGTTATGGGATAAATATACTGTAGCAAAATTTTCAATGTTGATGGCTTCTAATACAGAAGTAGCTCCTTGGACTGTAATAAGAAGTGATGATAAGAAAAAAGCAAGAGTTAATTGCATGAAATACATTTTACAACAAGTTTACTATCCAAATAAAGTAGATGTAAAATCTTTAATGACTGATCCAGAAATAGTCATTGCTGGTAGAAGTGAGATTGAACTTATGGAAAAAGTAAATACATTTTCGAGGTCTTAAATATGGATTTAAAACAATTTAATAAAACAACACACACAGGTTTGTTCATTTCAGAAAGTGAACATGTAAGTTATGGTAAGAAATATATTGCTAGATTTCAATACAACAATAAAAGATTTGTTAAAGTTTTAGGATATACGAAAAAGAATCATTTAGATGATGAAAAAGCTTATGAATTATTATTAAAATATAAAGATAGTTTATCCACTCCCCAATCAATGGTAAAAGCTAGTGTGAAAACTACAAAGCCAAGAGTTGCAACTAATAGTGCAATTAATAAAGATTGTGAAGCAATGAAGAATATTTTGGGTGAGTATAATAAATATGACCAAGAAGCACTTAAAGAGTCAATTCAAGCATTTTATGATTCAGAAGAGATGAAGCCATATCAAATAGAGCTTATCAAAATGCAGAATTTTCTTGAATCAACAAATAAAAAGATGATAATTTTATTTGAAGGTCGTGACGCATCTGGTAAGGGTGGGGCGATAAGAAGAATTACTAGATATATGAATAATAAGCACTATAGAGTAGTAGCTCTTGGAAAACCAAATGATACACAAAGAAGTCAATGGTTTTTTCAAAGATATATTGAACACTTTCCTACCGGTGGTGAGGTAGTTTTGTTTGATAGAAGCTGGTATAATCGTGCAATGGTTGAGCCTATTTTTGGCTTTTGTACGCCAGAAGAGCATGAAATCTTTATGGAAGATGTACTCAATTTTGAGCATGACCTAGTAAGACAAAATATTATATTAATAAAACTATACTTTAGTGTATCAAAAGCTGAGCAGTTAAGAAGATTTGAAAGACGAATGACTGACCCTCTTAGACAATGGAAGCTTAGTGAAGTTGATCTTCAAGCACAAGATTTATGGGATGATTTTAGTGAAAAAAAATACGAAATGTTAAAACGAACTAATTCAAATCCAGCTCCTTGGTATGTGGTAAGAAGTGATGATAAACATAAAGCTAGATTAGAAGCTGTCAAAATTATTTTAAATAGCGTAGATTATCCAAATAAGAATTATAGTCTTGATTTCTCACCAAATGAAGATTTTAATATAAGTGTTCAAAAAGAACTAGCTAGAATGAGAAAACAGAAAGACTACTAGTAGTCTTTTCCTTGAAAAGGATTATTGGTATATTGGGAAGATGGTCTTACTAATATACCAATAACCAATTACTAGTTAAAATATAATACCTGAAGGTTTTTGTATTTCTATAGCATTTGGACTTTCTAGTTTTGATATATCCGTAAAATACTCTTTTTTACCATTTATGACACTTTCTCCAACACCATCTGGTTTTGTAAAAGTTCTTGTAATTTGAGGGTGGACTTTTATGATATTTTCAAATAAATATCTAAATACAGGTGCTGTACTTCTTCCACCTGTTTCTCCCTTTGACATAGGTGTATTATCATCATTACCAAACCATACTACAGCTTGAATAGTTGGTGAATATCCACAAAACCAGTTATCAACATTGTTATTTGTTGTACCTGTTTTGCCAGCTAATTCTATACCACTCACCCTTGCTCCTCTACCAGTTCCACTAGTAACAACATTTTGTAAAATATCAGTCATCAAATAAGCTTGTTGAGGGGAAGTTAATTCTTCTTTGTCCGCTTCAAAAACATAGGTTTGATCATGTTTATTTACTAAGCTTTTGATTAAAATAGGAGATATCTTTGTCCCTTGATTTGAAAACATTGTAAATAAATGACTTAGTTCAAGTGGTGAAATTCCAAAACTACCAAGTGAAATTGATAAGTCTCTAGGAACATTTTTAAATCCATATGAAAGAATCTTATCATAAACCACATCAAGCCCAATATCAGATACTAAATTTATAGTAGCTAGATTTCTAGAATGTGTTAGTGCTTCTTTTAGTGTTACAAAACCTTTTAAATTGTTTTCATAGTTTGTTGGTTGCCATACTTTTTCTTCATCACCTAATGTATATTCATATGTTCTTGAAATATCTGCTAAATTTGTATTTGTTCCATATCCCATATCAAGGGCAATTTGATAAAAGAATGGTTTTGCACTACTACCTGGTTGTCTTTTGGTTTGAGTAGCTCTATTAAATGAAGATTGTCCATGATCTATACCACCAATAAGAGCTAAAATTTCACCACTATTATGTTCTAAAACAATAACAGCACCATTTAAAGTTTTACTAAATTCTTCATTTGGGTCTCTTTGTTTAATTTCATTATAGCCATATACCAAAGCATTTTGTGCGATTTGTTGAGTTTTTAAATCAATAGTTAGGTTTATTTTATATCCACCATATTTAATATCAGGTAATGACTCAGATGTAGTTCTTAACACTTCGTCTATTACATATGGAGCTTTGTTCTGTGTTAAGGTTTGGTCATAAACTGTAGGAGAATGTTCAACATATGTTTCATATTCTACATCATTAATCCATCCTAAATCTAACATTCTTTTAAGTACTACATTAGCACGAGCAAGTGAAAATTTGTAGTTTTTTGTTGGATCATAAAAGCTTGGAGCTCTTGGCAAAGATACAAGCATCGCAATTTCTTTGATATTTAGTTGGTATAATTCTTTATTAAAGTAGCCCAAACTAGCTGTTTTGATACCATAATAACCATGACCAAAATAAATTTCATTAAAATATCTATGAAGTATTTCTTCTTTTGTCAAAATCTGTTCTAGCCTAATAGATAAAAGTGCTTCTTTGATTTTTCTGTCTATTTTTTTCTCTCTAGTTAAAAGCATAGTTTTTACAAGTTGTTGTGTTAGTGTACTAGCACCTTCTACAAATTTACCTGATTGAATATTTTTTACCATAGCTCTTAGTATGGCTTCCTCATTTACACCACTATGTTCAAAAAACTGTGTATCTTCTATGGCTAAAAGTGCTTCAATAATTCTTGATGGAATTTCATCATATTGTGTATAAATTCTATGTTCATTATCAAAAATATTAGCTACTAGTTCACCATTTCTATCAAAAAATTGTGTGGTTAGTTTTGGTTGATAGTTTACAATCTTATCTAAGTCAAATTTTATTTGTGAGTATAGATATAATATAAATATAGCTACCATAATAGATGTAACTGTTACAAGTGTTAATAAAAATCTCAAAATCATGTGTTATGCTCTCTTTTGTCTATATTTAAAATTTGACTCAATTAGCTCTTTTGTGTAGCTATGAGTTGGCGAGTGTAAAATCTTCAAAGTGTTGCCATTTTCTATAACTTGACCATTTTTAATGATGACAATATCATCGCAAATTTCAACAATTGAAGAAATATCGTGTGTTACAAATAATACTTTTATATCAAACTTTGTAGATATTTGCTTGACTAAATCAATAATTATCTCTTTTGATGTAGTATCAAGAGCTGTTGTTGGCTCATCAAGTAATAATAATTTTGGGTTATTGCTCAAAGACATAGCAATTATTGCTCTTTGAAGCTGTCCTCCACTTATCTCACTTGGGAATCTATCTAATAATGTAGAGTCTAATCCTACAAGTTTAAAAAGTTCTTTCTGTCTTTCTTCTGAACAAAAAAATTGATTTTTAATCCTAGTTAGTGGTGAAAGTGAAGTAAAAGGGTTCTGTGGTACAAAACCAATAGTATCACTATTTAGTGCAAAATCACTACTAATATCTAATTCACAAGTTAAATTTTCTGGTAAAAGATTTAAAAGTGATTTAATAGTAAGTGATTTCCCACTCCCACTTTCTCCAATCAAAGCTGTTGATGTTTTAATAGATAAGGATATATCTACAAGCATTTTTTGCTTTTCATCAACAATTCTTAAAGATTTTAGATTTATCAATCATTCTTCTTTGTTGTCAAAAAGTGATTCATCTATCAAATGAATTAGTTTTCTAAAATCAATAGGTTTATCTAAAACAAAATTTACAGCATTTGCATTTTCTAAATCATGACAGTAAGCTGAGATTACAATAATAGGTATATTTTTATCTATTTGACGGATATTTTTGATAAAGTCATTTCCATCTTTAGCTCGGGGCATTCTTATGTCTGTGAGGATAATATCTGGTTTATGTTGCTTATATAACTCTAGAGCTTCAATAGGGTCTGGACTTAAATAAATCTCTTTTACTAAAGCTTTAAAAGTATTATCCATAATTTTGATAATATCTTCACCATCTTCTACAATAAGTAGAGAAATTGTTCTTAAATCACTAATAATTTTGCTATTTTTTAACATAAAGGTTCATCCATTTCTTGAGGTTTTTCTAAATTCATAAGTTTTAGAATAGTTGGTGCTATGTTGTTTAAGCCACCATTTTTAACACTTGTTACATCGTTATCAATAACAAAACAATAAACATCACCAACGGTATGGTTTGTCAAAATATTCCCATTTATATCTCTCATCATTTCACAGTTGCCATGGTCGCTTGTAATGACTATACTATAATTTTGTGCTTTTGCAACATTTAGAATTTTTCCAATCTCATAATCTACTGCTTCAACAGCTTTGATTGCAGCTGCATAATCTCCAGTATGACCAACCATATCACCATTAGCAAAGTTTACCACAATAAAGTCAAATTGGTTATTAATTGCATCTACTACAGCATCTCCTACAAGTGGAGCTGACATTTGTGGTTGCAAATCATAAGTTGCTACTTTTGGAGAAGGTATCAAAACTCTTGACTCTCCTGCAAAAGGCTCTTCTTTCCCACCATTGAAAAAAAATGTAACATGTGCATATTTTTCTGTTTCAGCTGTGTGAAGTTGTGTAAGACCTGCATTTGAAATAGTTTGAGCTAATGTATTTGTAACATGGTCTTTTGGAAACAGTACTGGAAATGGTAAGTTTTTATCATATTCAGTTAGTGTTACTACATTGATAGATACTTGTTTTGTCGGAAAATGTGTAAATTCACCATTTACAAATGCACTTGATATCTCACGAGATCTATCACTTCTAAAGTTACAAAAAATCAAACCATCATTTTCGCTAATTCCATGATAACCATCAAATGCAACTGGCTCTAAAAACTCATCATATATTTCTTTAGAGTATTGTGTAGCTATATATGATATAGGGTCTTGTGATACAGACGGAGTTGCAAAAGACAAGGCATCATAACCTCTTTGAACTCTTTCCCAACGATTATCTCTATCCATAGTATAAAATCTTCCACTAATTGTAGCTATTTTTATATTCTCATTACAGATTTCCATAAGTTGTTTGATATATATGGATGCACTAGTTGGTGATACATCTCTACCGTCTGTGATAGGGTGTAAAAATACTTTTTTGCCCATTTTTTCTGCAATTTTTGCAAATGCTATAATATGGTCTATGTGAGAATGTACCCCTCCATCACTAGCTAGCCCTATAAGGTGAATATTATTTGAATTTGATAGTATCCATTTTAGTATATCATTATCTTTTAAAGTATCATTTTCAACAGCTAAATTTACTTTTACTAAATCTTGATATAAAATCCTACCACTTCCTATACACATATGACCAACTTCACTATTTCCCATTTGACAATCAGGAAGTCCAACTGAAATACCATATGTTTTTATATAAGAATAAGGAACATTTGAAAAAAGATAATCATAAGTTGGCTTATTTGCATTTGCAAAGGCATTAAACTCATTATGACTATTATGTCCTATTCCATCAGTTATGATTAAGATTGCTTTTTTTGTTACTTTTTGCGACAATTTTAAACCCTTTTAAAACTAATATTATGTATAATCACACTCATTATACCATTTTTGAGGTTAAAAAATTGTTTTATTCTTTATATAACTTGTTTGATATAAATATTTTTCAGTATATTACAGTTCGTGCAGGGATTGCATTTGCAATCTCTTTTTTTATGGCATTGCTTCTTATGCCATACTTTATTAAGTGGGCAAAGAGACAAAAAAGCTCTCAACCAATCTATGAGCTAGCGCCAAAAACTCATCAACAAAAAGTAGGAACTCCTACAATGGGTGGACTTGTATTTGTATTTAGTACGGTTGTCGCATCATTACTTACTGCAAAGCTAAATAATGTATATGTGGTTGGTGCTTTAGTTGTTATTATATTGTTTGCTTTGATTGGACTAAAAGATGATTTGTCCAAAATTTTAAATAATAAGAATTCAGCAGGACTAAGTCCAAAAGCAAAAATATGGTTACAAATATTTGCTGCATTGATTGTTGGTATGATATTGTATTTTGGTGGACATGATACAATGTTGTATGTGCCATTTTATAAAAATCCATTATTAGATATGCACTATTTTGCCTTACTTTTTTGGATTGTGGTGGTGGTTGCTTCTACAAATGCGGTAAATCTTACCGATGGACTTGATGGACTTGCAGTTGTTCCCTCTATTATAGCTTTTTTTACTTTGGGAGCTTTGGTTTATATAGCTGGTAATATAATAATAAGTCAATATTTATTACTTCCAAATATTAAACTTAGTGGTGAGCTTACTATTATTGCAGCTGCATTTATTGGTTCTATGATTGCATTTTTGTGGTACAACTCTCACCCTGCTGAAGTGTTTATGGGGGATACTGGAAGCTTGTCTATAGGTGCATTTATGGCATATATGGCTATAGTTGCAAAAAGTGAAATTTTACTTATTCTTATAGGGTTTGTTTTTGTAATGGAGACAATTTCTGTGATTTTGCAAGTGGGAAGTTTTAAACTTAGACAAAAAAGAGTTTTCTTGATGGCTCCTATTCATCATCATTTTGAACAGCTTGGTTGGAAAGAAAATAAGATAATTGTAAGATTTTGGATTATAGCATTTATGACAAATTTACTAGCATTATTAACTTTGAAAGTGAGATAGTATGAGGATTCTTGGTCGAGGCAAAACAGCAACTGCAATATATGAAAAATATTCAGAAGCAAAAGTATATGATGATACTAATATAGAAGAATTTGATTCAAATTCTGATGAAATAACTATTGTAAGCCCAGGAATTCCACCATATCATACGCTTGTAAAACAGAGTAAAAATTTGGTTAGTGAGTATGATTTTTTTATTGATGAGAATAGATTTAGCATATGGATAAGCGGTACTAATGGTAAAACTACTACTACACAAATGTGTGAAACACTTTTAACTCCATTTGGGGGTATTGCTGGTGGAAATATAGGTATGCCACTTGCAAACTTAGATATTAAAGCTCCAATTTGGATACTTGAAACTTCTTCTTTTACATTACATTATACAAATAAATCAAGACCTAATATATATTTATTGTTACCTATTACTGATGATCATGTATCTTGGCATGGTAGTTTTGAAGAGTATGAAAAAGCAAAGCTTAAGCCTCTTGAATTTTTAAAAGAGGGTGAAGTGGCTATTATTCCTAAAAAATATGAAAATTATCCAACAAATGGATTTAAAATAACCTATTCAAACTCCTCCGAACTTGCCTTTAAATTGGGTATTGATATAGAAAAAATAAAATTCAAAGAACCTTTTTTGCTTGATGCTATAATGGCTATTTCAACTACCAAAATATTGTTTGATAAGATAGATTATGATTTGATAAATAGTTTCAAAATAGATGCTCATAAAGTAGAAGAGTTTTTTGATAATCAAGGAAGATTGTGGGTAGATGATAGCAAAGCTACAAACCTTGATGCAACTATCTGGGCTATGACAAATTATTCAGACAAAAAAGTTCATTTGATTTTAGGTGGAGATGACAAGGGAGCAAATTTGATACCTTTGTTTGAAGATTTGAAAAAGTATGATGTGGAAATTTACGCAATAGGCTCAAATGCTTCAAAACTTGAAACTCTTTCAAAACAATTTGGTTTAAGTGTGGTTGTGTGTAATCATTTAGAAATAGCAGTTGAGAAAATATCACTAGTTCATAATGGGGATTGTGTAGCGTTATTATCACCTGCGGCTGCATCATTGGATCAGTTTAGCTCTTATAAGCATAGAGGTGAGAGGTTTAAGGAATTAATAGCTAATAACTAACAACTAATAATTTTGGAGTGCCTTTGGCACACCTTATAATATAAATTTGGAGGTGATTTGTGAGGGCTTTTTTTTTGAGTTTTAGGATAATTTTATTGGTTTTTTTATTTTCTTGTGTTTTGAGTGCAAATGAATCTATCAAAGTTCAAGTCAAAGAAATAGCAATAAGTGATTTTATACACCTTGTATCAAAGACTACAAATAAAAATATTGTAATCATAGATAAGCCAGAAGGTAATATAGAGTTTGCTTTGTCTTCAAATGTAAAAGAAGATGAATTGATAGATATTTTGCAAGCTACTCTTGAAACAAAAGGTTTTATTTTGGTCGAAAATGGTAGCTTTTATAAAGTAGTAAATCAAAAAAGCAATATCAAAAATACTAAAGTAATTTTATTGAAATATATAGAAGCTAGTACTATACATACAATGATGGTCAATAGTTATAACAAAGAGTTAATTAGCTTTGATATAGACCAAGATAGTAATAGTATTATTTTATACGGTACTGATGCACAAATCAATTCTTTTGAGAAAATATTACAAGCGATGGATAAACCAAAAATTCAAATTTATGTGGAAACCAAAATCATAGAAATAAGTCAAAATAAGTTAAGAGATGTGGGGTTTAAATATGGTTTGAGTTCTGCTATGGTTAGTGGAAATTCTCTTTATACACTATCTGCGGAATTAGGAAGTAGAGGAGTTTCTGGTGTGATGCCTTATGGATTTAATTTGAAGTTTCCTTCAGATTTGGTCACAAATTCACTAAATCTTTGGACTACTTTGGCTCTTTTGCAAAAAAATGATGCTTTAGAAATCATCTCAGAGCCTTCAATCCTTGCTATCAATAATCAAGAATCTTCTATATATGTAGGTAAAAGACGCTCTATACAAATCAGTACGACACTAGATAAAAATGGAAATCCTATAGCAAATATTGAAAGATTGGATATTGGACTTAGACTAAAGGTAAAGCCTAGAGTGACTAATGAACAAAAAGTTATGCTAGATATTTATGTACATCAAGAAGAATCAAACTCAGCTGAAAATTCACTCCAACCAATAAGTGATAAAAAAGAGATACAAACTACAGCTATCGTAAACAGTGGTGAAAATGTAATACTTGGTGGTTATATAAAAAATAAAACATATAACTCAGTTGATAAAGTGCCATTTTTAGGTGATATGCCAATACTTGGAAATTTATTCAAATACAATAGTGATAGTAGTGATAAGATTTCACTTGTAATAATACTCACACCTTATATTGTAGAAAATGACAAAGATTTGATAGATTTACAGCAAGAATTATCAAAGCTCAAAATGCTTGAAGCAAAGTATTCAAAAGAGTTATTGGATAATTTACAAGTGATAGAAAAAGAGAAATTTTCCTCCAATGATAGCACCTATGAAAGAATAGTTGATGGTATTGTGGATAAAAAAAGGTAGGTAATAAGTAAAGGAGAATTTTCACTTTTAAAATATTAACTATACTTTTTTTATTATGGATACTTTAAGAATTAAATTGTAGTATTTGGAAAAAGTTTATCCATAAGGTATATAATGATTGATAATGAAAGAAGATTGTTTTTTAAAAAAGCTAGTTTAGGAATAGCTAGTGGTGCAATGCTACTCACACCTAAAAGTAGTGTTGCTAAAAGTGTAGCTAATAAAAACACTATTGGTTCATATATAGATTTGTCTCTTTGTGATGGATGTAAAGATATGGAAGTCCCTAAATGCGTGAGTAGCTGTAGAGATAAAAACAGTATCCATTTCCCAGAACCAGAGCTTCCCCTCAAACCTTACTGGCCAAGAAAGAACTATGAAGATTGGTCAAGCCAGAGAGATAGAATAGATAGACTCACCCCTTATAACTGGACTTTTGTAGAAAGTGTAAAAGTAAATGGTGAAGATATATATATTCCAAGAAGATGTATGCACTGTGATAATCCAAGCTGTCTAAATTTATGCCCATTTGGTACTATAGAAAAAACAAAAGAGGGTATGGTAACTATAGATAGAGATTATTGTATGGGTGGGGCAAAATGTCGTGATGTGTGTCCTTGGGAAATTCCTCAAAGACAAGCAGGAGTTGGGCTATATATGAAACTAGCTCCGATGTTAGCTGGTGGTGGCGTGATGTTTAAATGTGATGGGTGTGCTGATTTGGTATCTATTGGACAAAATCCAGCCTGTCAAACAGCCTGTCCGAAAAATGCTATAAAATTTGGTGATTTTGAAGAGATAAAAGCTCTTGCACAAAAAAGAGCTGATGAAATAGGTGGGTATTTGTACGGGCTAGACCAAAGTGGTGGAACTGGAACAATATATATATCAAAAGTCTCTTTTGATGAGATAGATAAAGCAATAGCACTTGATAAATTAGAAAAAGATGATAAAAAACAAGGTCGCCCTCATATGAAAGTAGATGTAAAAGACAATATGGAAGAAGCATCAAGCTGGATGGCAGCATCTTTATTAGCACCAATTGCTGGTATTGCAGCTGCTGCTATTGCAGTGCATAGGAGTAAAAAATGAAAATACAAAGGCAATCATTATCTAATAGAATAGTTCATGCACTTACTGCTATATCTATATTTGGGCTATTTTTTACAGGTTTTGGACAGATGCCTGTTTATAAAAGATATATGTTAAATGAAGTGCCATTTATGGCGTGGAGTGCTGATTATCATATTACACTTTGGTGGCATTATTTGTTTAGTGTTATCTTGATAGGTGTTGTTTTTTATCATCTTACATATCATTTCTTGAGGAAAGAATATGATATCTTGCCAAAAAAGGGAGATATGAAACACTCTGCTGAGGTCATAAAAGCCATGATAACTGGGAAAGAAGAGCCTCCTAGTGAGAAATATTTACCAGAACAACGCATTGGATATGCCTTTATTGCTTTTTGGATAGTTGTTATGATTATTACTGGTATTATAAAAGCTATCAAAAATGTTTCTGGAATTGATATGAGTTTGGAAGCATTGTTTTGGACTGCACAAATACATAACTTAGGATTTATGATGCTTATTTTGGGTGTAATTGGGCATTTGGCTGCATTTTTATTTAAACCTAATAGAAGATTACTTCCTGCTATGCTATGGGGTAAAATATGTTCTTGTTATGCAAAATCAAGACATAGCCAATGGGAAGAGGGTGTACAACAATCCAAAGAAGTTCTCAAACATCATGGTGGAGATGAAGCTTGTAATAATTACAAACACTAATTTAAACTATTTGTTTAGTTTAAGCCTAGATAAAAAATTAATCCACTACAATTGTGACTGATGGTAATAAAATCAAATATGCTAAAAAGGTAAAGAGTTGAAAAGAGTTTTATTTTTTGTATATTTATGTATATTTATAGTTTTAGGAACTAATATGAATGCTGGTATGTTTCAAAAAAGCAATATAAAAAGTGCTTATTTCGCAGGGGGTTGTTTTTGGGGAGTTGAATATCACTTTGAAAAACTTGATGGCGTTAAAGATGTACTTTCTGGATATATGGGAGGAAGGCTTCCCAATCCTGATTATAGATCAGTTTCAACAGGGCTTACTGGTCATTATGAAGTTGTAAAAGTTGTATATGATAGCTCTATTGTTGATTTTGAAACTTTAGCGAGATTGTTTTTTGAGATACATGACCCGACTCAAATAGATGGACAAGGATCTGATATTGGATCACAATATTTAAGTGCAATTTTTTATAATGATAGTAAAGAATTAAAAATATCTCAAAAACTTATCAAATTACTAGAAAATGATGGGCATAGAATAGCTACTAAATTGATATCATCAGAAGATTATCCTTTTTATGAAGCTGAAATGTATCATCAAGACTATTATACAAAAACTGGAAAATCTCCTTATTGTCATAGTTATACAAAAAGATTTAGAGATTAGTCATGAAAAAACTAATATCTATTTTCTCTTTGAGTACACTATTATTTGGTGCTGATTTAAAAGTTTATTATGATTTGGATATAGCTATATCTAAGGCAAAAGTAGAGGAAAAAGAAGTGATTTTATATGTATATTCAACTAATTGCCCTTGGTGTAAAAAGATGGATAAAAATACTTTCAAAAATTCCGATGTGACTAATGCGTTAAATAAGAACTTTATTTTTGTAAAATTAAACAAAGATATAGATGATATCCCTGAAGAATTAATACCAAGATATGTTCCAACTACATATATATTAGACTCAAATCAAGAAGAAATATTTGCTATGTATGGATATAAAAATGCTAATGAATTTTTGAGAGTTTTGGAAGATTTTAGAGGTGATTTTTAGTTATTACTAATAACAATATAAAAAGGGCATAAGCCCTTTTTATTATCTAGGTATTCTAACGCTTTCTACAAGCTCTTGAATTTCTCTTGGAGTTTCTGGAGTCATTTTAGCAACTATCATAGCTACAGCTACATTTATAATCGCACCAATTGTACCAAATCCTTGTGGAGATATTCCAAATAACCAACCATCTACAGTATCAGGTAGTAGGGCAGTTCCAGGGATAAAGAAGAAACCTTTATATACGAAGATATATAAAATAGTTGTCAATAAACCTGCAATCATACCAGCTACAGCACCTTGTCTATTCATTTTTTTATAGAAAATTCCCATCATAAGTGCAGGGAATAAACTTGAAGCTGCAAGACCAAATGCAAGAGCAACAGTTTGAGCGGCAAATCCAGGAGGATTTAATCCAAGGTATCCTGCAAGTAATATCGCTACAGTCATAGCAATTCTTCCAGCTAATAACTCATTTTTTTCAGTAATATCTTTTGAGATAATACCTTTTAAAAGGTCATGTGAAATTGATGATGAAATAACTAGTAAAAGTCCAGCTGCTGTTGAAAGAGCTGCGGCAATTCCACCAGCTGCAACAAGAGCAATTACCCAATTAGGTAATTTTGCAATTTCAGGATTTGCAAGAACCATAATATCGTTGTTTACTGCTAACTCATTACCTTTCCATCCATAGCTTTCAGCTTGAGGAGCAAATGAAGCATTTTTGTCGTTGTAAAATTGGATATTCCCATCACCATTTTTATCAGTGAATTTTACTAGACCAGTGTTTTCCCAGTTTTTAACCCATTGAGGTCTTTCTTCATAAGATAGTGTTTGGTTATCAGATATATTCTCACCAGTATGTACTGTTTTTGCAAGATTATACATAGCCATAGCACCAACTGCTGGAGCTGTTGTATATAAAAGAGCAATAAAAACCAATGCCCAACCAGCAGATTTTCTAGCATCTCTTACTTTAGGTACTGTAAAAAATCTTACAATAACATGTGGAAGACCAGCTGTTCCTATCATTAATGACATAGTAAGCAAGAAAATATTTAAAGTACCAAAACTAGCATTTGTAGTATATTCAGCAAAACCAATATCAGTTACAACTTGATTTAACTTATCAAGCATAAATGTACCACTACCATCAGCCAAAGTTGCACCAAGACCAATTTGAGGTAAAACCCAACCAGTTAATTGAAGTGAAATAAATATAGCAGGAACTGTATAAGCAAATATTAATACTACATATTGTGCGATTTGCGTATAAGTAATACCTTTCATACCACCAAAAACTGTATAACTAAATACAACACTCATACCAACAACCATACCCCAAAAAAGGTCTAGTTCCAAAAATCTTGAAAATGCTACAGCAACACCAGTCATTTGTCCAACAATATATGTCAAAGAAATAACAAGTAAAGAAATAACAGCAACAACTCTTGCAGTTTGAGAATAAAATCTGTCACCTATAAAATCAGGAACTGTAAATTTACCAAATTTTCTTAGATAAGGAGCTAGTAATAATGCAAGTAATACATATCCACCAGTCCAACCCATTAGATAAGCTGAAGCACCGTAACCCATAAATGCAATCAAACCTGCCATTGAGATAAATGACGCTGCACTCATCCAATCCGCCGCTGTTGCCATACCATTTGCTACAGGGTGAATCCCTTTTCCAGCAACATAAAACTCACTAGTGCTTCCAGCACGAGCCCAAAAAGCTATCCCGATGTATAATGCGAATGAAGCACCTACAACGAGCCAAATCATAGTTTGTAATTCCATTCTTTACCCCTTATTCTTCATCAACATCAAATTCTTTGTCAATTTTATTCATCTTCCAAGTATAGAAGAAGATAATACCTATGAAAGTATAAATTGAACCTTGTTGAGCAAACCAAAATCCTAATGGATAACCACCTAAATTGATACTATTCATAGCATCAACAAATAAAATACCAAAACCAAATGAAACAACAAACCAAACTACCAAACAAGTAATTAGTAGCCTAACATTTGCTTGCCAATAAGCTTTCATTTTTTCTGAAAACTCCATTTGTACTCCTTTTTTTGAAATTGTCACACAATCGTAATCTTAAAGATACAAAATAGCATTAACATAGCAAAAAACATAAAAATAGCATTTACGCAAAAAAATATTAATAAGTGTGTAGAAATGTAACTTAATTTATTAATCTAAATAATTGAAAAATAAATTAAATACAAATTGTTACAAAACTTAAAAACTTAAAATTATATTAATAATTTGGTATAAAAATTTACTAATGTTACTATCTGATACTTTTAATAGATTAAATAGTGCTAAATAAGTTAATTTTATATATTGCTATGTATTTGCTAT
Organism: Arcobacteraceae bacterium; assembly: GCA_023229945.1. Lineage (GTDB taxonomy): Bacteria > Campylobacterota > Campylobacteria > Campylobacterales > Arcobacteraceae > UBA6211. The sequence goes on from JALNYH010000005.1 coordinate 123,335, forward strand.
ATAGTTTTTTTATTATGTTGGTATAATTTTAATTTAAGGAGTACAAATGGATTCTATTGCCGTAGAAAGAATCAAAAGCAATCCAGCTTATAATGAATTGATAACAAAACGAAAAAGTTTTTCTATCAAGTTATCTATTGTAATGCTTGTGGCATATTATGCTTTTATTTTAGTAATTGCATTTAATCCATCATTTTTAGGACAAAGTCTAAGTGGTGGCGTGACAACTTTAGGGATACCTGTTGCTGTTGGTATTATATTTTTGGCATTTATCTTGACAGGAATTTATACTAAAAGAGCAAATGTTGAATTTGATGACTTAACTGCAAAAATAAAAGAAGACTTAGATAAGGAGCAAAATAATGGGTAAATTAATTGCACTTTTATCTTTAGGCGTAACAGCTTTATTTGCTTCTGAACCAATTGCAAAAGAGTTAAATATATCTGCAATTGTAATGTTTTTGATATTTGTATTAGCAACACTTGGTATTACTTATTGGGCTGCTAAAAAAACAAAAACAGCAAAAGATTTTTATACAGCAGGTGGTGGAATTACTGGTTTTCAAAATGGTTTGGCAATTGCAGGGGATTATATGTCTGCTGCATCATTCCTTGGAATTTCAGGACTTGTATATATGAATGGATATGATGGACTTATTTATTCTATTGGTTTCTTGGTTGGTTGGCCAATTATTTTGTTTATGATTTCAGAACAGCTTAGAAATCTTGGAAAATATACATTTGCCGATGTTGCTTCATTTAGACTTTCTCAAAAAGAGATAAGAATCCTTGCAGCTTCAGGGTCACTTGCTACTGTTACATTTTATTTGATCGCTCAAATGGTTGGTAGTGGTAAGCTTATTCAAGTATTATTTGGACTGCCTTATGAGCTAGCCGTTATAATAGTTGGTGGTTTGATGATTATGTATGTTGCTTTTGGTGGTATGCTTGCTACTACTTGGGTACAGATTATTAAAGCAGTATTACTTTTAAGTGGTGCTACATTTATGTCTATCGCTGTTTTAGCTTATGTTGGTTTTTCATTTGAAAATCTTTTTGCAACCGCTGTTGATGTACATGCAAAAGGTGCAGCGATTATGGCTCCTGGTGGACTTGTAACTGACCCAATAAGTGCTATTTCTCTTGGTATTGCTTTGATGTTTGGTACAGCTGGACTTCCTCATATTTTGATGAGATTCTTTACTGTTGCTGATGCAAAACAAGCTAGAAAATCTGTTTTTGTTGCAACTGGATTTATCGGGTATTTCTATATCCTTACATTTATAATAGGTTTTGGTGCTATTGTCTTAGTTTCTCAAAATCCAGAATATTTGGATATTACAACTGGTGGATTGTTTGGTGGAAACAATATGGCAGCTATTCATCTAAGTCACGCTGTTGGTGGTGATTTATTCTTAGGATTTATAAGTGCTGTTGCATTTGCTACTATTTTGGCTGTTGTTGCAGGACTGACTCTTGCAGGTGCTAGTGCAATTAGCCATGACTTGTATGCTTGTGTTATTGCCGAGGGTAAAGTAGACCAAGAAAAAGAGATGAAAGTATCAAAATATGCTACAGTTGCAATTGGTGTGGTAGCTATTTTATTGGGTATTGCATTTGAGCAACAAAATATTGCATTCATGGTAGGACTTGCGTTTGCAATAGCAGCTTCAGCAAACTTCCCGATTCTTTTCTTGTCTATTTATTGGAGTAAATTAACTACTCGTGGTGCATTGATAGGTGGAAGTTTAGGACTTGCAACTGCTGTAATTCTTGTAATTCTTGGACCTACTGTTTGGGTGACTATTTTAGGAAATGCAGAAGCTATTTTCCCATATAATTATCCAGCATTATTTTCTGTAACAATTGCATTTGTAGCGATTTGGTTCTTTTCAATTACAGATAAGTCTAGTCGTGCTATAATTGACCATGAAGCATTTGATGCACAAAATATAAGATGTCAAACAGGTATCGGTTCTTCAGGTGCACTAGATCACTAAAAAGGTATTTAATTTATGAGCCTCTTAGAACAACAATCTTTTATCAAAGGGATAACTCCCTTTGATAACCTAACAAACAATGAGCTTGATGAAGTATCAAAAAAGCTCGATATTCACTATTTTCAAAAAGACCAGTTTATCGTTGATGAGAGTTCAATTGAACAAAATTTGTATTTTGTAATCAAAGGAACAGTTCAAGAGATTGATTCAAAAACAAAAGAAGTTATGGGTGTCGTAACCACAAAAGAGTTTTTTGACCCAATTTCATTGATAGAACATCGTATAAAAAACCATTTTAAAACAACAGAAGAAACACTTGTGTATGTTTTACCAAAAGAGGTTTTTTTGAAAATAGTGTATCAAAACTCTAAGTTAGAACATTTCTTTTTCCAATCTATTTCTCAAAAATTAAGTGTGGGAATAGCAAATAATCAAAGTAAAGAACTTGCTAGTTTTATGGTGGCAAAAGTCAAAGATGCATATTTGCAAAAGCCACTTTTTGTAAATGAAGAAGATAGTATTTATAATACTGTCAAGTTTATGAAAGCAAATAACTTAACATCTATTTTAGTCAAAAATAGTAATGGTGAGTTTGGTATAGCTACTGATACAGATTTTAGAGAAAAAGTAATACTGCGAAGGCTTGATTTTGATAGTAGTGTCAAACAAATTTCAACTTTTGGTTTACGATGGGTGGATGAGGATGACTTCTTATTTAATGCTCAACTTTTGATGACAAAATATGCTATAAAAAGGCTAATTACAAAAGATAAAGAGGGTAAAATAAGTGGAATACTTGACCAAATGTCTCTCACAAGCTTTTTTTCATCTCATACATACGCTGTAGCAAATGAGATAGAAAATGCAACTACACTAGAAGAATTAAAGCGTGCAAGTAATAATTTTATTAGAATTATCAAATCTTTGTATGCAAAAGGTGTAAAAGTAAGATATATTTCAAAACTTTTAAATGAGCTTAATATAAAACTTTTTAAAAAGATATTTGTTCTTCTTGCCCCTCAAGACTTGATAAAATATAGTGCTTTGGTGGTACTTGGAAGTGAAGGACGAAGTGAGCAAATCTTAAGAACTGACCAAGATAATGCTCTAATAATTGCTGATGATTGTCCTATAAGTGATGAAGAGATAGAAGCTTTTGCACAAGAATTTACCAAAACTTTGTGTGACTTTGGATATCCAGAGTGTCCTGGGAATATAATGGTAAGTAATCCTTATTGGAGAAGAAGAAGTAGTGGATTTAAAGAGCTTATTTCACAATGGATAAATAGAAAAAATGAAGATGACTTTATGAATCTTGCTATATTTATAGATGCAAATTGTGTAGTAGGAGATAAAAAACTTATAAATGATTTAAAAGAATATGTTTATACAAAAGTAGAACGCTCAGCTGTGTTTTTTACAACTTTTGCTTCTTTTGCTTTACTTTTTGGTACACCTCTTGGAATATTCAATGACTTTATAGTTGAGAAAAAAGATAAGATTAATGAGCTAGACCTTAAAAAAGGTGGTATATTTCCAATAGTTCATGGTATCAGAGCCTTGGCACTAGAGTATCATATAAAAGAAAACAATACAGTAGATAGAATAAAAGAGCTGAACAATCAAGGTATTTTTGATAAAGAAGTAGCTAGTGAGTATATTGAAGCATTTAACTTTTTATTGACCTTGAGACTAAAAAATAGGCTTACAAAACTAGACATGGGATTGGTTCCAAATAATTGTATAAATCCAAATGAACTAAGTACTATGGATAAAGATATGTTAAAAGATACTTTCAAAATTGTCAATAAATTTAAAAAATTCCTAACATATCACTATAAGCTAAACTATGTTTAAATTTGTATCTGATTATCTAAATAAAAAAGGTTTGAAAGACCCTAATTATTCTTATTTGTTGCAAGATTATGATGGTGATGAGTTTGTTTGTTTTGATTGTGAGACTACAGGACTCAACCCAAAAGTAGATGATATTATCTCTATTGGAGCTATCAAAATCAAAGGAAATCAGCTCCTTACAAGTGAAAAGTTTGAAAGATTTATCAAACCAAAGAGCAAGCTAGCAAGCGAAAGTATCAAAATCCATATGATTAGAGAGTGTGACTTAGCTGATGCAAAAGATATTGATGATGTGATAGTAGAATTTATGGAATTTATCGGTAACCGCCCACTAGTAGGGTATTATCTTGAATTTGATATGGCAATGGTAAACAAATATATAAAGCCAAAAATAGGGATAAAACTACCAAATAAACAAATAGAAGTTTCAGCTGTTTATTATGACCAAAAAATAGGACTTATCCCACAAGGCAATGTGGACTTGAGATTTGATTCTATTATGAAAGATTTAGGTTTGCCTAGACTTGGCAAACATGATGCTATCAATGATGCTATTATGACAGCTATGATGTTTGTGAAGTTGAGCCATAAGGCGTGAGTAGTGAGTAGGGTTTTCACGAATTACGATTCACGATTCACGACTCACACCTCAATAACCCTTATGAAAAGCTCTTTTGTTCTGTGTTCTTTTGTTTTTTTCTTTTTAAATTCAAAGATTTCCAAAGAATTGAGAAGTTTGCTTAGTTTTCCAAAATCATAGCTTCTTACATCAAAGTATGGC
>JALNYH010000056.1 GCA_023229945.1 Arcobacteraceae bacterium
ACCCAAAAGGGATGATAGATATAGAAAATCTTGTATCAATACTATCAAAAGAAAAAGGGTATGAAATAGCTATCAATGTCAATCAATCTCCCCTTGCATTGCACTATGCAAGTATGAGAAATTTGAGTGTGAAAGCTTGTAGAGGTGTACTCACCCCTGAACATATCATAAGGACAAAAAGAACTCCTTTGATATTGGAAAATTCGGATATCAAAAAAGCCGTAGATGAGTATAAAACATCTTACACAGAATATTTTAACACTTTTGCAAAAGATGAAATAATGCTAAATCCAGCACCAAATTATGTGGTAGTCAAAGATTTTGGAGTGATAAGCATAGGCAAAACACAAAAAGAAGCGGACATCATCAACGATATAATCACTCATACTATGGGTGCGGTTTTGAGAGCTGATATGCTTGGTGGATATGAGAGTATAAGTTTGAAAGATAGCTTTGATATGGAGTATTGGGAGTTGGAGCAGGTGAAGCTTAGGAAGTAGAGGATTTGGAATATTAAAAAGATTCTAAAGGCTAGACATTATTTGTTTAATATATACTTCTCTATATTTAGTATTTTTCATTAATTTTATTGAAATAATGCTAAATCCCATACTCCAAAGCTTTAGTTTTTACTTCACTAATTTTGCACAATATATAATTTTAAAATATATTTTATTTTAAGGATATTTGGAATATGATGTCCTTTGTGTATGGTTGGTATAAAATAAACAAGGAGTAAACCAATGGAAAGACATAGTTACAAAACAAGTCAAATTAGGGAGGTGCAACATGGATATTAATTACTATGAAACTCAACCACCCCGTATTCAGGGAACAGATTTTCCACCAGTAGATTCATTACATAAAGAATATGGTAGAAGTACTTTATCTCTGGATGATGTAATTGATCCTAAATATCCGTGGCAGAATATAAACACAGATACACAAGAAGGGATTGCAGCAGCCAAGAGTATCAAGAATAAGAAGTCAGAAGAGGTTTTGGAGTATGTATTGGTGCGTAATCGATATTGGCATCAATTTGCATCACCAGAATATTTTCCTAATGATGAAAAATTAACGATAACGATTGAAAAAGGCTCTTCAACTACTAAAACTTCTTCTGTAGAAACATCTATCGAAGCTGATTTAGGTCTTCAAAAAGGTGTATTTAGTGCTAATCTCAAGAGTTCATTACAGTGGGATGATATTTGTCAAGAAAGTTTTAGTGAAAAAATTACTATCACTAAAGAGCAAACTTTTAGGGGTAATTGTTGGTATCTTTACTGGCAAACTATGCAAGAATTAGCAATTTATCGTAGAACAGAAGCAAACCCTGATGCCCTCTCATTGGTTAAAAAAACTGTTGGGGCAATGGAAATAGAAAAATTAGACCCTAACATAATAGATTCTATGCTTGAACATGCATCTTCTCCTCGTTTACAATCAGGAAATATAGTATTAAACCGTGGGCAATCTCATACATTTGGTGCTTGGGTTTTTGGTAAAACACAATTATCATTCCAAAATACTGACAAATATGGAGAGGCTCAAATCACTATGACATGGGCTGGTACGAATAGAGATGTAGTAAATATACCTGCAAAGAATATTGATACTGGTGAAACTGGCATCAAAAGTGTTATGCGTTATTATTTTGCTGGTGTAAGTGTTACTAATAGTGGTAATGTTGATGGGCTGGTTGTGTGGTCATCATAGCTCTTTTGTACTGTCAAAGTAAAATGACACTTGCAAAAAGGTAGTCAAAACTATAATAATCATATAATAAAATACTTCAGTGGATTTAAGTCATATCCACTGAAGTATATATAAATTAAAAAACTCATTTTAAAATTCCTAAATTTTTCAATAAAATCAGATTTTTATCTACGGTTAACTGCAATTTTACTATAATAACTAATACTTTTGTATAGAATTTATCCTAATATAATAATGAGAAATCAAAAAATGAAATACCTTTTAGCCATCGATGCAGGGACAGGTAGTATAAGAGCTGTTTTGTTTGATACTGTAGGCAACCAAATAGCATTGAGTCACAAAGAGTAAACACACAAAAATGTCTTTATATTGGATTGATTTTTATATTAAAACATATCCCATTATTTTTATTTTCTGCACCTACAGTGCCACCTAACTTATACTCAACTATTTCCTTTGCAAGATACAGTCCTAGTCCTGTAGAGTTATTCATAGAGTAGTTTTTGTCAAAAATTTTATCAATATCATCGTTTGCCCCTTGAGCATTATCTTCAAAGTGTAGCTCAAAACTATTTTCCTCTTGAAAAACTTCTATTTTTATAAAAGGATTTTTGATGTTTCTTTGCTCAAAAAGTTTATAGGAGTTTTCAAATAAAATCATCAGAACATTTAAAAAATAGTTTTTTTTAATAGTAAATTCAAAGCTTTTATCAAAATCCAAAATCACATCAATAGATTTTTTAGAAAATTCACTCTTTATAAGTTTGATTATAAAATTGATTTCATCATAAAGATTTATTTTTTCTTTTTTCGTATTAGACTTGTAAAAATCAAGTTGTCCAAGTGCTGTATCTTTTAGAAAAAGTGTTGTTTGTTTTATATTGGATAGATTTTTATCTAGCACTTTATCCAAATTTCGCTCATTAAATTGTCGAGCTACTTCTATGTGATTAATACTATTAAATATATTATTTATAGGAGATTTCCACTGATGAGAGATATTTAACATTGTTTGCCCGATAAAAGAAAGCTTTGAATATTCATTTAATAGTTGATTGTTTTTTTCATTTTCATCTCTAATAAGTTGTGTTCTGTATGCAAGTGCCAGAGAAAAGAGAATAATTTCACTTAGTGAACCCACAAGATTGATATATCTTGTAAAATAGTTGTACTCTAGAACTGTTGCAAAAAGAAGCCCAAAAATCATAGTAGATGAAATAAATAATGTTTGGGCAACGATATAATAAGATGCCAATTTATTCTTTCTAAAATATAAAGCAATCGCTACACCAAGTATAAATAAAGGTAAAAATAACATCCAAATATTCATTATATGTAAAGCTAAAGAGCAATCATAAAGTGCATAAAATGCAAGAGCTAATAAAAAGTAACCATTGTATAAAATAAATTTGTCTATTTTTGGATAATAATCTTTTATTTGTAAAATTTGTCTGCTAAATAGGGTATGAAAAGCAAACCAAAAGAGATGACCAGACCCTTGCGCATACCCTATCGCAGGAGTTGGTACGGTGTCAAAAGGATATAAACAAAGCAGTTGATAATTGCTAAAACCATAGAAAAAAACAAAAAGCACATAAAGCAAATAATTACTATCTTTGAGAGAAAGGTATAAAAAAAGATTATAAAGCAACAGTGCGCCAATCGCACCAAAATAGAGATACAGCAGACTATATCTTACCATGCTATACTCATAAAAAGATTTATTTGTAAATACTCTTATATGATTCGCATTGTGATAATCGTTGCGTGTTTTGATATAAATTGTTTTTGTTTCATTGGGGGATATTTCTATTATGATTATTGGAGTT
>JALNYH010000033.1 GCA_023229945.1 Arcobacteraceae bacterium
TGAGTAGTGAGTAGTGAGTAGTGAGTAGTGAGTAGTGAGTAGTGAGTAGTGAGTAGTGAGTAGTGAGTAGTGAGTAGTGAGTAGTGAGTAGTGAGTAGTGTTTTCACAAATTACAAATCACGACTTACGATTCACGACTTACGATTCACGATTCACGACTTTAAAGTAAAAAAAGATATAATATCAACTATTTGCTAAGGGGATATTATGATAGTAGGACTTAAGGGTATTATAGAAAAGAAAGAGCCGACAAAGCTTCATATAGATGTCAATGGTATTGTTTATGAAGTATTTGTATCACTTAGTTGTAGTGGGGCTGTTACTGATAGTAAGGTGAAACTTTTTACTACACATATTATTCGTGAAGATGCACAGTCTTTATATGGTTTTGTGGATATAAATGAAAAAAAACTTTTTGATACTCTTATCAAAATCAACGGAGTAGGTCCAAAAGTAGCACTTGCTATTTGTTCTACATTCTCCCCTAGTAGTTTTGCTCAGATTTTGATTACAAAAGATGTAAATCTTCTCAAAAGTGTCCCTGGAATTGGTCCAAAAGGGGCTGGTAGGATACTAGTAGAGCTTAGTGGGTTGAGCCTTGATATTGATAGTGCTGATGGTATGACTCATGATAATAGTAAAAATGAAGCAATACTTGCTTTAGAATCTTTAGGGTTTAAAAAAGATCTTCTTATCAAGGTTTTATCTACATGTACAAGTACAACTACAAGTGAGCTTGTAAGAGAAGCGTTGAAGAAATTACAAAAGTAGTTTTATAGTGATTGGTAATTAGTGATTAGTGAAGAATGAGGATATAAATAATGTATAAAATAGCGGTTTTTTTTGGTGGAATGAGTTATGAGCATGAGATAAGCATAGTAAGTGCTATTGCTATGAAAAAAGTGATAAATCAAGAATTGGTATTTGTGTTTGTTGACCCAAGTAGAGAGTTTTATTTGATACCAAATGACAAAATGAGATCAACTCTTTTTAGTACAGGTGAATACAAAAAAGAGCCAAAACTAGAGCTTTCTCAAGGTGGAATCTATAAAAGAGGACTATTTGGCAAATCAAAAGTTGAGTTTGATGTGGCGTTGAACCTTATTCATGGGGGAGATGGTGAAGATGGTGTGATAGCATCACTTTTGAACTTCTTTGATATCCCTTTCATAGGTCCTAGAGTAGAAGCTAGTGTACTTAGCTTTAATAAATATATTACAAAAGTATATGCACAAGCAATTGGTGTAAAAACTGTAGATTTTATCAAAATAAACAAAAATAATCGTAATATAACAAACCCAAAATACCCAATGATTATAAAGCCTTGTAGGCTTGGTAGCTCTATTGGGGTGAGTGTAGTCAAAAATGAAAATGAGCTTGATTTCGCACTTGATGTAGCTTTTGAGTTTGATGATGATGTGATTGTAGAGCCGTTTTTAAATGGAGTGAAAGAGTACAATCTAGCTGGAGCATTGACGAGAAGTGGTATAGTGTTTTCTATAGTTGAAGAGCCTCAAAAAGTAGAATTTCTAGACTTTGAGAAAAAATATCTTGATTTTGGTAGAAGCGAGACTGTAACAAGTGCAGATTTATCAAAAGAACTTGTAGAATCTTTGCAAGAAAATTTTTCTAAGATTTACTTACCTAAATTTATAGGGGCTATTATCAGATGTGATTTCTTTGTGGTTGATGGGGAAGTTTATTTAAATGAAATCAACCCAATACCAGGAAGTATGGCTAACTATTTGTTTGAAGATTTTAATTCTTTGATTTCAACTTTGACATTGCCACATAACAAAAAAATTAATATAAATTATGAGTATGTAAATAAAATAAAATCAGCAAAAGGTAAACTATAAAAGGTACAAATATTGGCAAAAAAAGATATATTTTATAAAAACTATATTTATTCTATCTCATATGATATTGTAAATTTCAATGCTACTAGGGATATTGTGTTTTTACACGGTTGGGGTAGCAATAAAGAGGTTATGAAAAGTGCATTTGCATCTCATTTAGAGGATTTTAGACATATTTATATTGATATGCCAGGATTTGGAAATAGCAACAACGACCAAGTTCTTTGTACACAAGATTATGCAAATATTATTCAGATTTTCTTGGATGAGCTGGATTCTAAGCCAGAAGTTATCGCAGGACATTCTTTTGGTGGAAAAGTAGCAACTTTGCTCAATCCTAAATATTTGGTACTCCTTAGTAGTGCTGGAATTGTGGAAGAAAAGCCTTTGGATGTTAAGATAAAGATAGCTTTGACCAAAATACTTGGAAAGCTTGGTTTAAAAGAATTTACAAAGATTTTTAGAACAAAAGATGCTTCAAATATGTCACAAAATATGTATGAAACATTGAAAAATGTGGTAAATGAAGATTTTAGTGAGGTATTTGCAAATTTCAGCAATACTGCAGTGATTTTTTGGGGAATTAATGACAAAGCTACAAGCTTGCAAAGTGGTAAAACAATAGCCAAACTTATCAAACATTCCACTTTCAATGCTCTTGGTGGAGATCATTATTTTTTCTTAAAACATAGTAAATTTATATCGGAGATAATAGATGGACTGGATTGAGATTTTTGAGATTTTGACATATTTACTTGTAGTAATAAGTCTTGGTTTGTATTTGATTACAAATCTTCAATGGTACAATTACAAGATAGAAAGAGTAGTGTTAAAACACCATAAACCTCATTGGCATATTATCTATTTTGCAACACCTTTTGTCCTTTATTATATACTCCCAACTACATATTTTGCTATATATTTTTATGTATTTTATCTAAGTAGTTTTATCCTTTGGAACAAAAAGTTAGATCGTCCTGTAGTTCTTACTGGTAGAGTCAAGCGGTTTTTCTTGATATTGTTTGTCACGACTATATCTTTGATAGTACTATGTTTGGCATCAAATGTATGTGAAAATCTTGGGTTGGTATTGCCTCTTACTATCGCTTATGTGGCTTCTTTGATACTAGAAAAAGTGCTGTTTTTATCATACAAAGAAAAAGCAAAAAAAAGGTTGCAAACATTTAGAAATCTCAAAAGCGTAGCAATTACTGCTTCATTTGGTAAGACTTCTATCAAAAACTATTTAGACCAAGTCCTAAGCAAAAAGTACATCACATACAAAACTCCAAGAAGTGTCAATACAATGGCAGGAATACTAAAAGATGTGAATGATGATTTGCCTTATAATACTCAAGTTTATATAGCTGAAGCTGGAGCTAGAGCCAAAGGTGATATAGATGAGATTACAAAGTTTTTAGAACCTCAAATTGCTGTGATAGGAAGTGTTGGAGAACAGCATATCGAGTATTTTAAAACTTTGGATAATATCATATATACAAAAATGGAGATACTAAACTCACCAAGACTTCAAAAAGGCTTCGTCCATGAGTCTGTACCTATTTTGGAATATCCTACAATCAAAAAATTCCCAAATAGTTTGCATATTACGATGAGTAATCTTGATGGTATTTGGTTTGATTTGGAAGTAAATGGACAAATAGAACATTTTTATGCACCAATACTTGGAAGCTTCAATGCTATTAATCTAACTGCTGTTATTTTGGTATCTTATGAGCTTGGAATGAGTATAGATGAGATAAAACTGGCATTGTCTGAACTAAAGCCAGTGTCACATAGGCTTGAGTTGATAAAAGCTGGTGGTAAGATTATCTTAGATGACTCTTTTAATGGCAATCTTGAAGGGATGCTTGAAGGTGTTAATCTAGCTTCTACTTATAAAGGTAGAAAAGTGATTGTAACTCCAGGGATTGTAGAATCAACCCAAGCAGCCAATATTACTTTAGCCAAAGCAATTGAGAGAGTTTTTGATTTGGTTATCATAACAGGTGATTTGAATAAAAAGATTTTTGAGCATGAAATCAAAGCCAAACAAGTAATATTTCTAAAAAATAAAACTGAGCTTGAAGCTACTTTGGCTGAATATACACATATTGGTGATTTGGTACTTTTTGCAAATGATGCGCCGAATTTCATATAATTGACAGAGTCAATTAAAAAGGTAAAACATGGAACTTCCGAATAGTTACTGGGATAAATTAGCTTTACGGTATCCACGATATACAGATGAGTCTATACAGCATGATGCTAGGTTTATATTTGGTGTAGCTAGATACTTTGGTGTAGATTTTGAAGATAAAACTATACTTGATATTGGTTGTGGTACTGGAACTTTGGCTATTCCACTTGCAAAAGAAGCTTTAAAAATAACTGCTATTGATTTATCAAAGTCTATGCTTGAGATTTTTGAATATGATAAAACAACTCTTCTTTTAGATGAAAAAATAGATATATTTCACTCAAGTTGGGATGATTTTGAGATAAAAGAGAGATTTGATATCTCATTAGCATCAATGACACCTGCAGTATCTTCACAAGAGCAATTTAATAAATTTATCAATTCAACTTCAGATTTTGGGATATTTGTAGGGTGGGGCGAATATAAAAACAACGATATAGTTGATGATTTGCTTACTCTACACAACGGCACAAAAAATAAAACATTCGGACAAGCAAAAAGATTTGCAACTCATCTAAGTACCCAAAATATAAGCCACAATTTAGAATATTTTGAATCATCTTGGAGTGATGACTATAGTTATGATGATGCTTTAGAATATGTTATTTCACATCTTATTAGATTTGATATAGTTCCAAATAAAGAGCTAGTAAAAGAAGTTTTACTAGAAAAAATGCAAGACAATAAAATCACATTTACAACAAAAGCACAAAAAGGTGTTGTAGCCTTTAGAGTTTAGGAATCAAACAAAATATTGTATTATTCATATTATTGTAAATTCATTGTGGCAATATTTTACAAAAATTTTTGTATAATCAAATTCAAAGGATATCTAAATGATAAAAGAAAGTATTACAGCTAATATTTCTCTTTATGGCGATGATATAAAAGCCAAAAAAGAAGAGATTAAAAACTATTTTTTAAAAACTTATGATTTATTTGAAAAGATGTTTGATGTGTTTGTGGATGATAGTGTATATTATGTCCAGCCAGAGCCTCTAAGACACAAACTTATATTTTATTTTGGTCATACATCAACATTTTATATCAATAAGCTAATAGTAGGGCGTTATATCAAAGATAGAATAAATCCGAAATTTGAGTCAATATTTGCTATAGGTGTAGATGAAATGAGTTGGGATGATTTGAACAATTCAAACTACGAATGGCCAAGTGCACAAGAAGTGAGACTATATCGCCAAAAAGTCAAAGATGTTGTTTTGGATTATATTGATAATTGTGAATTTACCTTACCTATAAGCTGGGATAGTCCTATGTGGGTAGTCTTGATGGGAATAGAACATGAGAGAATCCATGTGGAAACTTCATCTGTCCTTCACCGCCAGCTTGATATCAAATATATAAAACAAACAGACTTTTTAAAAGAGCTGATAGAGTATTCACAAGCACCAAAAAATGAGCTTTTGAGAGTATGTGGTGGAGTTATAAATCTTGGTCGTTCTAAAACATCTGATTTTTATGGGTGGGATAATGAATATGGAAAATATAGTGAAAATGTAGCTGATTTCAAAGCCTCAAAGTATTTGGTAAGCAATGGCGAGTTTATGGAGTTTGTAGAAGATGGTGGATATGAAATAGATGAGTATTGGAGTGATGAGGGGCTTAGATGGAGAAACTACAAACAAGCCAAATATCCTACTTTTTGGATAAAAAATGGGGACAAATATCTATATAGAACACTTACACAAATAGTACCTATGACTGAATCTTATCCAGTAGATGTAAATTATCTTGAAGCAGAAGCTTTTTGCAACTATTTATCCAAAAAAACTGCTAAGATTATCACCCTTCCAAGTGAAGCTCAGTGGCATAGATTGGCTGAATTTGTGGGATTAGAGTATCTCAAAGATTACTCAAAAGAGGGGATTGCCAATATCAACTTGGAAGTATCAGCTAGTAGTGTGAGCGTAGATAAGTTTGCACATGGGGATTTTTATGATGTGATAGGAAATGTGTGGCAATGGACAACATCACCTATTGAAGGCTTTGATGGCTTTGAAGTTCATCCTTTGTATGATGATTTTTCTGTTCCTACATTTGATACAAGACACAATATCATCAAAGGTGGCTCTTGGGTAAGTACTGGAAATGAAGCACTACTATGTTCTAGATATGCTTTTAGAAGGCATTTCTTCCAACATGCTGGGTTTAGATATGTAGAAGTAGATACTATATCGAAAAATACATTTGGTTTAGAAAATAGTGGATTTATTTTGGAAGACCAGAAATTTTATGATACTTTATTTGATAAATTGGCTAGAAATATTGATTTGAGCCAACTAGAAAATATACTAAATATTGGTTGTTATTATGGTGGATTGGTATTTGATATACACAAAGCAAATAAAAATATACATATTACTGGTATTGATTTTACAGCTAGAAATATCATGATAGCAGATCAAAATCTAAAAGCATTTGATTATGAAAATATTGAGTTTTGGCAAGGAGATAGTTGCAATCTCAAAAAACATTTCAGTGGATATGATTTGATAATAGTGACCAATCCATTTGAAGAGATATATGAGTTTGAAACAATGGTAAATGAACTTATATCAAGGCTCAACCCAAGTGGCAAAATAGTATTTGCTTTTAGAACAGATTTTGATGTAGAAATGGTCAAAGATTTACTAAAAAATAAAAAAATAGAAAGTTATGTATGGCAAATTTTGACAAAATAAAGTCTAGAAAAAATACAAATTGTGTCAAATATGATGGAGCTTATAGATATTTTGGTACAGAGATAGAACATCCTTTGTGGGTAGCTGATATGGATTTTGAAGTACCTAAATTTTTGCGTAAGAGACTTCAGAAAAAAGTAGATTTCGGAATTTTTGGATATGAAGAAATAAGCAAAGAGTTTTATAAAAGTATAATCTTTTGGCAAAAACTTCAAAACAATATAATACTTAAAAAACACAATATCGTATATAGCTCATCAGTAGTTGCAAGTTTGGGAGCTTGTGTGAGAGCTTTTAGTGATATTGGTGATGAAGTAGTTGTATTTTCGCCTGTTTATTATCCTTTTTTTAGTGTCATAGAAGAAAATGAAAGAAGGGTGCTAAATCAAGAGCTTGTTTTGGATAATGGCAAATATTCTATAGATTTTGACAAACTAAAACAGTCAATCACCCCCAAAACAAAACTTATCCTTTTTTGCTCACCGCACAACCCAATAGGCAAGATTTGGAGTGAAAAAGAGCTTACAAAATTAGCCAATATAGCTATAGAAAACAATCTTTTTATAGTAAGTGATGAGATTCATTGTGATATAGTTTTTGATAAATTTATCTCTATGGCAAAAGATGAGCGTTTAAAAAATAGATTAATAGTACTAAACTCACCATCAAAAACATTTAATACTGCAGGATTAGCCTCTTCGTATGTTTTTTGTTATGATATTGATATGTTGAGAGCTTTTAAAACTCAGTTGGCCTCTATACATTCAAATCACTTAAATAATTTTTCAAATGTTGCTATGAGTGTGTATTCCTACAAAGGCAAAGTTTGGCTTATAGAACTTTTGAAATATATACAGAGCAATAAAACTTTCGTAATAGAATTTTTGAAATTTCACAAATCAAAAATAAAAGTAATTGACTCAAATGCAACATATCTTTTATGGCTTGATTTTAGAGAATTTGGGCTGAGTCAAAAAGAATTAACCCAAAAGTTGTATGATGCTAAAATAGGGCTAAACAGTGGTGATAGCTTTGGTCTGGGTGGAGTTGGCTTTATGAGATTGAATATCGCTACGCAAAACAAAAACTTAATAAAAGTATTAGAAAAACTTATAAAAGTATTTTAATATTTTAAGATAGTATTAATAATTTTTGTACTAAGCTTGTAATATACAAAATATGGAGGTATAAAGATGAAAAAATTGAGAAATATTTTACTAGCAGGTTTGGTGGCTGTTGGCTTAAATGTAAGTGCAGAAGAACTTATGATAGATTCAGCTCATAGTGAAGTGGCTTTTAGTGTAAAACATCTTATGATTACCAATGTAAAAGGTGAATTCACTGATTATGATGGTGATATAGTATATGATATGAAGAATAAAGCTTTTAGTGCTTTTGATGCTACTATCAAAGCTAAGTCTATAGATACTGGCATAGAAAAAAGAGATGAACATTTGAGAAGTGCTGACTTTTTTGAAGTTGAGAAGTATCCAGATATCAGATTTGTAATGTCAAGTTATGAAAAACAATCAGATACTAGTGGTGTATTAAAAGGTGATATAACAATTAGAGGCATATCCAAACCAGTCGATTTAAAGGCTACAATTAATGGTGTAATCAAAGATATGGCTGGCAAAACAAAAATTGGTTTTAGTCTTGATGGACAAATTAATAGAAAAGATTTTGGACTTAATTGGAATAAGGCACTAGAATTTGGCGGAGTTACAGTTGGAGATGATGTCAAATTGATGGTTGAGATACAAGCAGTGGTTCTTGAAGATTAAAATAGCCTTAGGTGGTAGGTCGTAGAGAGTAGGTTGTAGTGATGGAGTGACTTCGTCACCTTTTGAATTATGAGCAAAGCGAATATCTAAGTTATTAGTTATTCATTATTAGTTATTAATTAAAAATGGAGTTTTATGGATAAATTGTATGCCCCTTGGAGGGATGAGTATGTAAAAGGTGACAAAATAGAAGGTTGTGTATTTTGTCATGTAAGTAAAAGTAGCGACGATGATAGAAATCTTGGTGTTTTATATCGTGATGAATATTGTTTCGTTGTGATGAATCGCTATCCATATTCTCCAGGGCATTTTATGATAATACCTCATTTTCATACAGATTCACTTGAAGAACTTGCTCCCCAAATCTGGCTTAGAATGTCAGAATTAGCTCAAAAAGGTGTGCAGATGCTCAAAACTGAGCTAAACGCCAAAGGTATAAATATAGGTATGAATCTAGGTTCTGTGGGTGGTGCTGGTATTGCTGAGCATATTCATCTTCACCTAGTACCTAGATGGATGGGAGATACAAACTTTATCACTACAATTGGTCATACTAGAGTGTATAGTGTAGATTTTGATGAGATTTATAATAAGCTTCTAAAGGTATCTGAACGATATTTTTGTAGTAATTAAACTCTTTGAATAATTCATAAGTATAGACCCCGAATCAAGTTCGGGGTGACGATATTTTTGTGATTTGTGATTAGTGATTAGTGATTAGTGATTCTGTCATCCTGAGCTTGACTCAGGATCTAATCTAGTATTGGTTGGAACGCTAGATTCATCCATTTTCTCCAAAACTTAAAACTTAACACTTAACACTTAGCACTTAAAACTCAAAACTACCTCGAAAAAGCTATCCCCAAAGTAAACCTATTTACATATCTATCATGATCTATAAGGCTATCTCCATATCCACTTTGAAGTTGAATAAATCCAAAGTATTTGTGCAATCTAGTATCAGTTTTGAGTGGAAATGTCCATATAAAATCTGTAGAGTGTTTGTTATTCTTTCGTAGGTTATTTCTGAAGCTTATCTCAAATAGATGTTTTTTGTATGGATATTTTATCCCAAGCTCACCAAATCCATAATATTTATGAATATCTGGATTATCATCACCATCATAGTCATTAACTGCTTTCTTAGTTCTTTCTGGTATTCTATACCATATTTTTGGGGTGATGAAAAGATTACCTAGCTGAAATGTAGCTTCTGTATATAATCTATTCCAAGATCTCGATTGTTCATTGTTTTTTCCATTTGATTCATGAATAAAACCCAATTTATATAGTTTCAATGAGGAATCTTTATTGTTATTGTAAAACATTGCAAAAATCTCAGGAGAGTAGTTGGTCTCTCTAAAAGGTGATGATTTGTCATATAGTTGCCACCAAGAAGTTTGAGTATAACCAAATTCTATGGATTCATTTAGCCCAAAAGCATTGTGAAGTAGTGGTTTTCTTACACTTATTTGAAATTTTGCTTCATTACTATCTCTATCATCTATTCTTTTGTTTTGATAAGAAATAGGTGCAAAATAGTTCTTTTTATATGCATAAAGCCCAAATTCAGAACTCATCATTTGTTCTACATTTTCTTGAGTTTCTTTATCTTCAAGTTGTATAAATTTAGTTGAAAAATTTATTCTATTTTCTTGAGAAGCGGATATGTCATCCACCTTTTCAAAATCTTGATTTTGTAATGCCAAATACTTATATATTTCCATTGCACTTTGATAGTCACCTATTTTTTCATATTCTTTGGCATATTTGATTAATTGCTCATTGGCATAAGAAAAAGATATGAAAAGAATTAGTATTAATAAATTTCTCATTTGTTATTTATTAGCTCAATTGCTTTTTTGATGGCATTTATATAACTCTTTGTATTGATATTTGAGTCGTTTTTGTAAGCAATATCAAAAGCAGTACCATGGTCAACTGAAGTTCTTATAACAGGAAGATTCAAGCTAGCATTGATACTCTTATCAAAATACAAAGCCTTCAAAGGTGCCAATCCTTGGTCATGATACATCGCGACAAAATATTTATAGTTTTGACGATTATGTTTGGTAAATGCAATATCAGGTACGGCTGGACCATAAAAAATCTTACTACCTAGTATATCATTTGCTTCTTTGATTGCTTTTATTATTTTGACTTCCTCATCGCCTAGTACTCCACCATCTCCAGCGTGAGGATTAAGACCCAATACACACACCTTATCTGGCTTGGTAGCACTGTGGAAATCAAGCAAAAATTGAAGAAGTTTTTTTGTCTTGATACTGTCACTCACTTTTGAAAGTGGAATATGCTCAGTAAAAAGTGCCACATACATCTCCTCACACCCAAGCATCATAATAGCATCTTTGCCAAAATAATCTCTCAAAACTTCAGTATGCCCCTTGTACCCAATCCCAGCTTCTGAC
Source organism: Arcobacteraceae bacterium (assembly GCA_023229945.1). Classification (GTDB taxonomy): domain Bacteria; phylum Campylobacterota; class Campylobacteria; order Campylobacterales; family Arcobacteraceae; genus UBA6211. The sequence continues at coordinate 10,975 of JALNYH010000033.1, forward strand.
CATGATTGTTTATTGATAGGAAGTGTAGTGATAGCATCAACTTTCCCTTTTTTTGCAAGCTTTATAGCATCCCAAAAAGAATCATAAGAGTATTTTCCACTTTTCTTAGTCACTTTAGACGGTTTTATCTCAAACTCACCTTTTGTTGGGTATAAATTGAAATTTTCAGGTTTGTTAAGATTTAAAAGTTTTAATCCCTGTGTTAGCATTGTTTCATTTATACAATAAACAGGCTCACAAAAAGTAGATATTTCATCATGTGCTTTCAATGCTATTTCAAGCCCAATACCATTGAGATCACCGATGCTCACAGCAATTTTTTTGAATGTTGAATGTTGAATGTTGAATGTTGAATTATTTTTCATTATTATCCTTACTTGATTTTACTATTTTTGTTATGATGTTGATGATTTCATGTATATCTATAACTAAGCTTTCTACATGTGATTCTTTAATATTTAGATAATCAGTCTTTATCAATAAATCAATCCAGTATTTTGTTTCTCTTGCTTCTTTGCTTGCAATACTCATTTTTGATATAAAGTCAGCTTTTGATTGACCAGCTTGTGCTTCATTTATATTGGCACCTATGGAAGTTCCACATCTTAAAAGTTGTTTTGATAAAATAAATTCTTTTTTGTCATTAGATAAATATTTATAAAGTTTAACTATCCTGATAGCAAAATCAAATGATTTATTTAAGATTATATTTTCTTCTTTCATATTTTTCTTATCCAATCATTCAAAATTCAAAATTTAAAATTCAAAATTTTTCTCATCTCCACTATCGCCTTTTCCAACCCAACATAAACGCTTCGTGCTACAATACTTTGCCCGATATTCAACTCTTCTATTTCTTTGATATGTAGTATATCTGTTACATTGTTGTAGTTTAGTCCATGACCAGCTGCAACTTTCAGTCCAAGACTATTTGCTTCTTTTGATGCAGTTTCTAGCTCTTTGATACTCTTGTCTAGTCTAGATTTCAATTCACTTTTAGGTAAATCAAGCTCTTTGATACAGTGGTGTGTAAGGCGTAAATTTGTGTAAAGCATCGCATAAATATTTGCAAAGCTTCCAGTATGAAACTCCACCCAGTCGCTTCCTAGCATCTTAGCATAATCACAAGCTTGAATTGATGGGTCAATAAACAGTGATATTTCTATTTCATTTGCTTTTAGCTTGTCTATTGCCTTTTTGATTTTTTCATATTGCCCTGATAAGTCAAGTCCACCTTCGGTAGTTACTTCATTTCTATTTTCAGGGACAAGTGTCGCACGAAATGGTTTGAGAGTACAAACTATATCTATGATTTCAGGATTTATAGAACATTCTAGATTGACTGGAAGCAAAGAAGAGTTAATAATATCTCTAGCATCATTGTCATGTATATGTCTTCTATCCTCTCTTAAGTGTATAGTTATCTGATCCGCCCCAGCAATCCTACACACCCCCACAGCATCAAGTGGACTCGGGTCATTTATCTTCCGAGCCTCCCTAAGCACTGCAATATGGTCTATATTTACACCTAATTTCATTCTACATTCTCCCCTTCTTAAATCATCTACCATCTAACACCTAACTAAAGTCCCTGCAATATTATCTGCCAAAGATAATCCACTTCTTCATCGTTTAAATTTATAGCTGATTTTTCATTAAAAAGCTCTTCTATATGGTTACTCTCAAAGCTTCTTGAATAGCTACATTTGGGATGTGTTGGCAAAAATCCTCTTACCAAAGATATATTGTTTTCTATCTTTTCTTCACACAAAAGACAAATATGCTCATTATGTAATCTCCCCTCATGTTCTAAAAGTTTGATATACCCCTCTAGCAAAGCTCTCTTTGGGTTTTGTTTGGTAATTTTGACTAGCATTTCATTGAAAAGTACAAAATAAAAATCATCAATATGCTCTACATCTTTGAGATGTGAATAAAAAAGCTTCACAAACCTCTGCCAAGCATACATCTTCTCAAACTCTCCCATCCAAGCAAATCCAAGTTGCATCACATCTTTTAGTCGGTGAATAGAGCCTTTTAGGTTGGTATCTATTTCAAAGTCTATCTTATATCCGATATTGAGTATAGAGTGCCTAGCTCCATAAAAACGGTACAAAGTATATACCTTATCACTCCCCAAAATAGACACAATCAAATCTTCATCTTTGACTTTTTGTAAATTAATTATAAATCCTTGCAAATAAGTACCACCAACCAATAAAAATATACTAAAGAAGTTATATATTAGTATCTATCATTATAGCATAAAATTGTTAAGCCATTGATAAGTGATATTTTTATATAATATTGTCACTTTAATAATTAAGTAAATTCTAATAAACATGGGAATAATATGAACACAACAAGAAATAATATTCAAGAAGATGAGATAGATTTAAAAGAGATTTTCAAGACAATTTGGGCAAAAAGAGTTTTTATAGTAGGTTTTACATTGTTAGTAACTCTGGTTAGTGCAATATATGTTATGCTTAAAACTCCAGTATTTGAAGCAAGAGCTTTGATTGAAATAGGTGATTATAAACTAGATAATAATCACAATAATAAAGTTATTATTGACAATGCTTCTCAATTGGAGAAAAAACTTTCTACGATTTTTATAGATATGAAAAAGGATTCTATTGAGAAAGAATTTGTTATAAGTTCTATTAGTGTACCCAAAGGGATGACTAGTTTTTTTGAAATTAAAGCAGAAGCAATATCCAATGAAAATGCGATTAAAGGTATACATGAAGTAGTAGCTTTTATTCAAGAAGAACACCAAAATATTTTAAATGATGTAAAAATGAGAAGAGAATTTGAGCTTAAAAATATAGATTTTCAGATTTTAGATATCAAAGAAAAAAAAGTTAGTTTGATAGATAAAAAAATGGATTTACATAATCAAAATCTTATTGATCTAGAAAAACAGTTAAATCTAATAGATGAAAATTTAAGAAATATTCAATCTCTAAATCCATCTTTGGCTGCTCTTAAACTGATGGAAAAAAGAGATATTTCTAGTTCTATTATTTCAATAACTACACAGCTTTATGATATGGAAAATCAGAAAAATGAATTACTCACAACCATTATTTATAAACTTGAAGAAAACAAAAGAATTATTGAAACTTTACTTGCCCCTCACAACTATAAAAATACTCAAATAGTTGGAAATATAATTACAAATACAAATCCTACAAAACCTAAAAAGTCACTTATTGTAGTAGTTGCTTTTGTGACAGGGTTTATTTTGTCAATATTTTTGGTATTTTTTATTCAGTTTATACAAAGCTTTAAAGAAGAAAAATAAATATGAACATCCTTCTTACAGGTGGAGCAGGGTACATAGGTTCTCATGTGGTAAAACAATTACTTGAGACAACCAAATACAATATCACAATACTTGACAATCTAAATACTGGAAGTCAAAAAACACTTGATGCACTATACAAAATAGCAGCCAAAGAGTTGCCACAAACTGAACAAAGTAGATTATCAGTCGTAATAATTGATTTGAAAGAGTTTGACAAAATAAGTGAGTTTTTACAAAAACAAAGATTTGACATCGTGATGCATTTTGCAGCAAGTATTGTAGTACCAGAATCTGTCGAAAATCCAGTAAAATACTATATGAACAACACCGTAAATACTACAAACCTAATCAAGTGTTCACAAGAAAGTGGAGTGAAGAAATTTATTTTTTCAAGTACTGCTGCAGTTTACGGTGAACCAAATCAAAACAAATCAACAATTGATGAGTCTTGTGAACTTAAGCCTATCAATCCTTATGGTATGAGTAAGCTTATGAGTGAGAGGATTTTGCAAGATAGTGCAAGAGCAAATATAGATTTCAAGTATCTAATCTTTAGATACTTCAATGTAGCTGGTGCTGATATGAATACATTTGGTTTTGGTGGTGATTGTACTCCAAGAATAGGTGAGTGTCATGAGCCAGAAACTCATTTAGTACCACTTATAGCCCAAACTGCACTTGGAATAAGAGATAAATTTTGTATTTATGGTGATGATTTTGATACAAAAGATGGTACATGTATAAGAGACTATATACATGTGGATGACCTCTCAGATGCACATATTAAAGCAATAGATTATCTTGATTTTAATGATTCAGATATTTTCAATGTAGGTTATGGTGTAGGATACAGTGTAAAAGAGGTTATTGAAACAATGAAAAAAACAACAAAAAAAGATTTTCAAGTAGATATAGTATCACGCCGTGATGGTGACCCTGCGTATTTGGTAGCAGACAATACAAACATCACTACAAAAATGAATTGGCAACCAAAATACAATGATTTGGAATTGATATGTCAATCAGCATACAAATGGGAAAGTAAATTAAAAATGTATAATTATAATTATTTATAATAAGAAATTACTATAATATAGCAAATTTATGAATAGTTTTTTATTTATCATTGATATTTTGAGAAAATGAATAGGAGATAAAACTTGATGACCAATATCGTATTATGTGGGGGAAGTGGTACAAGATTATGGCCAATAAGCCGTACTCTTATGCCAAAACAATTTGTTAAATTATTCAATAACAAATCACTTTTTCAGCTAACAGTTGAAAGAAATAGTAAAGTATGTGATAAAAACTTTATTGTATCAAATG
>JALNYH010000014.1 GCA_023229945.1 Arcobacteraceae bacterium
CTGGTTTAGCTTTGTCAATGTGGTATTTATCTTCTGTAGCTATGAAGTAATAACCAACTACAAATATTATAAGTGATGATATACCCACCCATGTCATAGTAATATCAGGGAATACTGGCACAACCTCACCTGGCATACTTGCAAATGCAGATATCATACTAACCAATAGAGTGAAAAGAATTTTCAACATCTAGTTTCCTTTATTTAAAAATTGATAACAACACACCAGCAGCAACTGCTGAGCCTATAACTCCTGCAACATTTGGTCCCATTGCGTGCATCAAAAGTATATTTGATGGGTCAGCTTCTTGACCCACTTTTGTCGCAACTCTTGCTGACATTGGCACAGCTGATACTCCAGCAGCTCCAATAAGAGGATTGATTTGATTGTTCTTATCGCTAAATTTATTCATAATTTTAGCCATAATAACTCCACCAGCAGTTCCAAGAGAGAATGCTACCAAACCTATTATTAAAATACCAAGTGTTTCAGTTACCAAAAATTGCTCAGCTGCAAGTTTTGACCCAACTGCAAGACCTAACATAATGGTTACAATATTTATAAGTGCATTTTGCATAGTATCACTGAGTCGTCCAACTACACCAGATTCTCTTGCAAAATTACCAAAACATAACGCTCCAATAAGTGGTGTAGCATCTGGAAGAACTAAAATAGTAATTATCAAAACAGTAAGTGGAAATATAATTTTCTCTAGTTGACTAACTTTTCTAAGTGCAGGCATTCTTATTTTTCTTTCTTCAACTGTGGTCAATGCTCTCATAATAGGAGGTTGAATAACAGGAACAAGTGCCATATATGAATACGCAGCAACAGCAACAGCTCCTAGAAGTTCAGGAGCTAGAGCATTGGCAATAAATATCGATGTTGGACCATCAGCCCCTCCTATGATAGCTATAGCTGAAGCTTGCTCTAATGTAAAAGTAAAAATACCAGTATATTCTGAAAGCATAATAGCTCCTACCAATGCCCCAAATATACCTAATTGTGCTGCTCCTCCAAGTATTGCTGTTTTAGGATTTGCAAGAAGTGGACCAAAGTCTATCATTGCCCCAACACCCATAAATATTATAAGAGGGAACAATCCAGTTGAAATTCCAAATCCATAAATAATCCCCAAAAACCCATCAGGTCCAGCTATATTTGCTATTGGAATATTCGCAAGTAACCCACCAAATCCAATAGGAAGTAAAAGCAATGGTTCAAAGTTTTTCTTAATAGCTAGATAAAATAAAACTAGAGATACTAATATCATGATTATTCTTCCATAGCCTTGAGTAAAATGGCTCATTTCATGACCATGAGAGTCTAGTACACCATCTTTTGGATTGATTATAGCATTGATACCTGTTTTGTTGTAAAATGATTCTAATAACTCTAATATAGTTTTGGAATGATATCCATTATTTTGGATGATTTGAGTTTCTTGGGTGGTTTCATTTGATTCTTCTACAATTGTATTTGCACTTGAAGTTGTACCAAATAACAATAGTAAAACAAATACAAAAATTGATAAAATAATTTTATTTCTCATATTTAACCTTTAGTATTATTTTGAGATGTTGCAGATTTGGACTGCTCCATTGGATAAAAATATTTTTGTATTATTTTTGCTTGCATTTGTAAAATATATACAAGTAAAATAAGAAAACTAAATACAATACCCATACCTAAAAACATAAACTTTAATGCTTCAGCAACTAAGTTTACTTCTTCCATAAGAAACCCCTTATATATTTGGATTTGTAATTATATAAGAAAACAAAAATTAATTCTCAATCTTTAGTGTCATAAATATTATCCAATATTGCTTATTTTATAATCTATTTATGTTATAATGTCGTTATGAAAAAAGAGACACAAGATAAAAGAACAAAAATAGCAAATGATATAATGTTTTATATCTATACGCATATTGATACTGATATTGATATAGAAGATTTAAGCTATGATTTAAAAATTAGTAAATTTTATATGCACAGGATTTTTAAAGAGGTATTTGGAAGAAATATATATGAAAGTATCAAATCAATTAGACTCCAAAAAGCTTCAAATTTATTGATAACCAATAAACTTTCCAATATATCTGATATTGCCAATTCATGTGGATACAGTTCTCAAACATCTTTTATAAAAGTTTTTAAGAATCGTTTTAATATGACTCCAAAAGAGTGGAGAAATGGTGGATATAAAGTATATTCTTCTCAAATTCTTGAGCAATCTCCAAAATCAATGCAATCAAATGCAGAGTTTGCCAACCTAGAACCAACTATTGTAAAAATGCCAATAATGCACAGTTATTATATTAGGAATCAAGGGTATGATATAAGTATAAAAAGGACTTGGCAAAAACTATATACTTGGGCTTTGGGAAATGAATTTAAAAATTATAAACAAATAGCTCTTTATCATGATAACCCTACAATCACACCACTAATGTATTGTCAATATATAGCATGTATAGTGACTGATGAACCAATTGTTGCAAATAGTAGATTACCAAGATTTATTATTTCAGATGGAGTTTATGCCAAATTTGATTTGTGTGGAGTTTATGGTGATGTTTTGAAGTTTATTCACTGGGTATATCATGAGTGGTTACCATCAAGTGGTTTCGAAACTACTACAAAGCCATCTTATAGTATATATAAAAAGAACCATTTTTTATCAGATGATAATAGTTTTGAATTAAGTTTTTATGTACCGATTAGATTTTAAAGTGTGATTGATAAATAGTTTTGATTGATTGCTTTGGAAAAAGGTGGTGGCGCGGGGCGGAATCGAACCGCCGACACAAGGATTTTCAGTCCTTTGCTCTACCGACTGAGCTACCGAGCCATCTTTTAAGGAGTGAAATTATACTATGGTTAGTATTAAAACAAGCTTAAGCTAGTCTTATTTAGGAAGTTTTTTTATATATTTCTTGATTGATTACGACAGATTTAGATAAAACTTGACATTTATAATAAAACTTAGTTATTATATAGTAGCTGAATATATAAACCTAGATGTACTATCTTAGTGAAAGGGGTGTATTATGATGAGGCTTGTTCTCTTACTGTTTTTTCCATTTATTCTTTTTGCATCATCTATTGTACATATAAAAATTGATAGTGCAATTTCTCCTGCTAGTGCTATGTATCTCAAAAATTCTATATCTTATGCACAACAAAACAATTCACAACTTATTATACTAGAACTAAATACAAGTGGAGGTTTGTTTGATACTACAAGAGAAATGATTCAAGATATATCAAACAGTAAAATCCCAATAGTTGTGTATGTCTCACCAAAAGGCTCTCACGCTGCAAGTGCTGGTACTTATATACTTTATGCTTCGCATATTGCTGCTATGTCTCCTGGGACTAATATTGGTGCGACTACACCTGTTCCATTGATGAGTATTCCACTAGAAGGTGATACTGAAATAGGTTCATCTTTACAAAAAAAGATATTATCTGATGCGAGTGCTTATATACAAAGTTTGGCAGAGCTAAGAGGAAGAAATGTACACTGGGCTATCAAATCAGTAGAAGATGGTTCAAGTATCACAGCAACTCAGGCATTGGATTTGGGTGTGATAGATATGATTGCACAAGATTTGGATGAGTTGATAGTGAAGCTAGATAAGTATCAAGTAAGAATTGATAATGAAAATGTAATCACATTAGATACTAATGGTATAAAAGTGCTTTTTTTTGAAGCAGACTTTAAAACCAATATTTTAACAATACTTACAAATCCAAATCTAGTATATATATTTATTTTGATTGCTATTTATGGAATATTTTTTGAGTTGTTAAATCCTGGGTCTTTATTCCCTGGAACTATAGGGATAATAAGTGGTGTAATAGCTTTGTATGCTTTAAATATTATTCCATTTAATTATGCTGGACTTATTCTTATGTTCCTTGGTATTGCGTTTATGGTTGCAGAGGTTTTTGTGGTTGGTTTTGGGATATTAGGTATTGCAGGTGTGGTTTCTTTTATTTTTGGTTCTGTGTTGTTATTTGATGCACAAACACTAGGGCAAGATATTTCATTGCCACTTATTATTGCTTTATCATTGGTATCTTTGGTATTTTTTGTTTATGTTGTAAAATTGGTAATTACATCAAAAAATACCAAGGCAAAAACAGGGTTAGAAGAGATGATAGGGATTGAAGCAGAGGTTGTCAAAAAAACAACTAATGGTTACTTGGTTCATTGTCATGGTGAGACTTGGAAGGGTATGTCTATTATCCCTTTGGAACTCAACCAAAAAGTAGAAGTAGTATCTATAGATGGCTTGGTACTTCATCTTAAACCTAAGGAGTAGGATATGTTAATAACAGTTTTGTATATAGTTGTGATTGTGCTTGCCTTGATTATGGCATCACTAAGAATTTTAAAAGAGTATGAAAGAGGAGTGTTGTTTACACTTGGAAGATTCACTGGTGTCAAAGGACCAGGATTAATTGTAGTGATACCATATATCCAAAAAATGGAAAGAGTTGATTTACGGACAATTGTACTTGATGTTCCAACACAAGATGTAATTTCTCATGATAATGTTTCGGTTCATGTGAATGCTGTGGTTTATTATAGGGTTATAGACCCAGAAAAATGTATATTGCAAGTAGAAGACTTCAATAATGCTACTTCTCAACTAGCTCAAACTACACTAAGGTCAGTTTTGGGAGGTCATGAGCTTGATGAAATGTTATCAGAAAGAGAAAAATTGAATTTTGATATTCAACAAATCCTTGATAAACAAACAGATGCTTGGGGTATCAAAATATCAAATGTGGAGATCAAACATATAGATTTGGATGAAAGTATGATAAGAGCTATTGCAAAACAAGCTGAAGCAGAAAGACAAAGAAGAGCAAAAGTGATTAATTCAAAAGGTGAGCTTGAAGCGAGTGAAAATCTTCTTGAAGCTGCAAAAATCTTAGCTCAAAATCCACAAGCACTTCAACTTAGATACTTACAAACTCTAAATGATATATCAAGTGATAAAACAAATACGATAGTATTTCCATTTTCTAGTGATTTTAGCCAGTTTTTCAACAAACCAAAAGGGTAAATAAATTAGTCGCTTCTACTTGTAGAAGTGGCTATCCTTTGACCACAAATATATCCACTACTTATCGCCCATTGGATATTATATCCACCTAATTCTCCTGTGACATCAAGAACTTCACCTATAAAATAAAGCCCTTTTTGGAGTGTACTTTGCATATTTTCATCAATATAAGCAGTATCAACCCCACCTTTTGTAACTTCGGCTTTTGTATACCCGAAATTTCCAGCTGGGGCAAAGGAATATTTATGAATTGTAGATAAAATCTCAATTTCATCTTTTGAAAGTGAGGAAAGTGGTTTGTCTTCAAGATTGATACTTTTTAAAAATTCTACAATAAATCTTTTTGGTAAGGGTAGGGCATTTGAAATAGTTTGCTTTGAATTGAGAAGTTTTTTTATATTATGATGAGGTAAGAAATCAATACTTAGCTGACCTCTATCCCAATACAAAGAAGCACTTAGAACTGCAGGGCCACTTATCCCCTTATGGGCAAAAAGCAAGCTACCTTCTATTTGTTTATCCTTTATGGTTATCCTCACATCAAGACTCAATCCGCTTAATTCTTTAAACCAAAACTGCTCTTTTTGTACAGTAAAACCTACAAGGGCAGGGCTTATAGTCTTTATTTGATGTCCAAACTTTTTGGCTATAACAAAACCTATATCACTACTTCCAAGTGATGGATAGCTTAGCCCTCCGCTAGCAATTACAAGGTTCTTTGAGTATATTGTAGTGGTATTAGTTTGTATTGTAAATATTTCATCACTATATTCTACACTCACAACTTTGTGATTAAAAAACTTTTTACATCTTGAGGTATTTTTGGAGAAAAATTCAAGGATTTCTTTGCTGGATTTACAAAAATAAGTCCCTTTTACAATCTTTGGATTTAAAATAGGCTCAATATTGTTATCTTTTAAAGTTTTTAGAAGCTCTTTTTCATCAAATTTATCAAAAGCTTTTTTGATAAACTCACTATTTCCCAGAAAATGGCTACTAGTCATAAATTTATTGGTAATATTACATTTTCCACCACCACTTATGGCTACTTTTTTTGCTTGTGAATCATTTGTTTCTATGATGGCAGTAGTTGTATTATTTAAAATAGTAGCACACATCATGCCACTAGCACCTGCACCTAAAATGGCTACTTCATATATCATTATTGTCTTTCAGCTTAAAAATATTTTTCCCATCAATATGTTCATATTCTATTGTGTATCCATTTGCATCCAAAAGATTTTTTGTGATATAAAGTCCAAGTCCAAAGCTATGCGTTTGTTCATCATTTCCAAAAAATGGCTCATAATATGATGAAATCTCATGCTCCAAGGTAGATCCAAGATTTGAGAATATTATTGTATTGTCATCATTTGATATGGTTACTTTATGATTTGGTGAATATTTTATCCCATTATCAATCATATTTTTTATAGCAATACTAAATAATTTGAAATTAACAATTATTTTCTTATCAATAATATTTAATTCAACACTTTCATCATCAACATATAATAAATCCATAGCATTATCAATGATATCTGATATAAAGTACTCTTTTTTATTGATATGGTTTTTGGTCGCAATTACCTCTTCAATAGATGCAAATTCATTGATAAGGCTCTCTAGTCTATAAAAAACTTTTGCGAAATCTTCTTTTTTCGTATCTTCTAGCTCTACTAAGAATTTCCCCTTAGTAATAGGAGTTTTTAGCTCGTGCATTATATTTCTTATAAATACATTTCTTGATTCTTTGAGTTTTTTGAGTTTCATTGCACTTTTTTTGAACTCTTGAGCCAAAAGACTAACTTCATCTTTTGAATTTGAATTACAACATTCAAAATCAAAATTCTCTTCACCAAAACTTTGCACTTTATTTTTGAGTAATTTTAAGGGATAAAGTTTTTTCAAAGTTGCCAAAGATGACAAAATCAAAGCCAAAATAATAAGTCCAAATATGGCTATTATAAATATCGAATTATCTACCACTTGTGAATCATTATCTTTAATCAATAGGGTTTGTCTGGGTGTATTAAAATGAAGATAAAAATATCCATTGTTTGATAAAAGTTGAAAATCCAATATACGGTGTTTTTTATGAAATATTAGTTCACTTTGTGAAGGGTCTATAATATTTTCAATATCTGATTTTTCTACTACAATTTCTAGATTTAGAGCTTCAAGATTTTGTAATAATTCAGGAGTTACTCCTCTTCTATTGCACTCACCATGAATCATTCTAACTATTGGGAAATATTTATGTTCAAGATTTTGGATATTTTGTTCATAATCCGATTTGATCAAAACAAAAAAACTCAATATCACTAAAGCCAAGGATATAAAAAATGTAACCCCTAAAGTAAAAAATATCGAATCTTTTTTTATCATTTATAAACCTTTTTATTTATTGCATAAATCTATAACCCATACCACGAATTGTTTGTAAAAACTCTGGGCTTTTTGGATTAGCTTCTATCTTTTGTCTTATTCTATTCAAAATAACAGCTAAAGAGCCATTTGTATCATCATCACTACTTAATATATTACAATTTTCATATATATCTTCTCTACTTATCACAAACCCTTCTCTTTTTATGAAAATTGAAAATATTTCATATTCTGCAGCGGTAAATTTGATAAATTCACCATTTTTTGTAATCTCTTTTTTATCACAATTGAGTTTGAAAATTTTATCTTTTTGATTTGTTGTAGTACTATTTATTTGGATATTATATCTTCTTAATATTGTTTTTATTCTTACTTCAAGTTCTCTTGGGTCATAAGGTTTTGGTAGATAGTCATCAGCTCCAATTTCAAGGGCTGTAACTTTATCTGTAATATCACTTCTTGCACTTGATATTATAATAGGGAGTTTATGTTTTTTTACTATTTCTTTGCAAACTTCCAATCCATCAAGCCCTGGAAGTGTCAAATCTAGTATTACCAAATCATATTTTGTTAGATTTAGTTTAGACAATGCAATAAAAGGGTCATCATAATTTGTAACTTGTATATTAAATTGTCTAAGATATGAAGTCAGCATAGAAGCCAACTCCACATCATCTTCAATCATTACGATATTAATCATCTAATTAATTGCAACCTTTAACTCTTTTTTGTTCTTTTGTATCACAACCTCTTTGTGGTTTATCTCCACAACTTCTTTGATTTTTAGTTTGTGAAAAATTGTTAAGTTCAGCTTTTAGCTCAGCTTTTTGTTCTTTTGTAAGAACTTGATACATTTTATCAATCATATCAGCTTTTGATTGTACCATAATATCTCTTTTATTTTGAACTTCTATAAATTTCTTTTTATCAAATTTATTATCCCCAAAAGCCAAGTTCAAATCTGTTTTTGCTGCTACTGAATCCATGTGTTCTTTCATTAAGGCATTTATTTTATCTTCTTGCTCTTTTGTCAAGTCCATAATCATAATTGCATCAATAAGGTATTTCATAGCATTACCTCTACCATCCATATCACATCCACCTTTTGGAGAGACACCATTCATGCTCTTTTGACTGCCACATTTGTTCTGATTATCTCCGCACGAATTTGAATAATTTTTACCACCACATGCAAGAAGTGATGTACCAAATCCTAAAGTTCCTACTAAAATTGTAGCTATTGTTAATTTTCTCATCTTTGACTCCTGTTTTTAATGTAATCCCAAATTATGCAATAGAATTCAATAAATTAGCACCAATCATTTAGCATAGGGCATCTATAAAAAATCATCGATTAACCTTTTGGTTAACCTCAAATTTTTTACAAATACTCTATATCTAAAGCATTAGCACTACTTTACAGTTTCTATTCCATAATTTGGGATAATGAAATCATAACATGAGTAAATTAACTACTTGTAAACCTTATATTAATGGAAGTTTAATGTGTATTAATGATTTTATATCCTAATTGCAAAAATCCCTCTTTTCTTTTCCTAAAAGTGCTTAGGAGTATAGGATTAGCCACATCTAAGATATCTATACATAAAGTATCATTTGTGTTTTTGCCTCTTCCTACTCTTCCTAAATATTGGATAATTCTTCCATAATATGAAATAGGTGTTGCAAAAACTATAGTATCAAGATGCTCTAAGTCAACACCCTCTCCAAAATATGAGCTACTTGATAAAATAAGTTTTGAATTGTGAAGCATGGTTTGGTTGATAGATTGCTCTTTTTTGCTTTGGCTTCCGTGAATTGTGGTAAAATCTAGATTGTGTGATTTGATTAAATCTTCCAAAATAGCAATATGCTCCACCCTATCACTCAGTAGTATAATATTTCTATCTTTATATTTCAAGATTTGTTCAATTATGAGATTATTACGATTTTTATCTTGTATTAGCTCACCTAATATCTCTGAATATGTGGTGCAATTTGTATTAAAATTACTTTCTATTAGATGAACTATTTGGTTTTTGTTTTTTGATTTTGTATTTTGTTCATAGACAATATTGCCTACTTGATGAAACAAAAGTGGCTCAAGCTCATCTTTTCTATGAGGTGTGGCACTAAGCCCTAATATATATTTACCAGAAAATTGTTTTATCATAGTCTCAAAGCTATATGCAGGGATGTGGTGACACTCATCTATTATCAAAAATGAATATTCTTTGATTAGCTCTTCATTGTTTTTGAGGCTTTGAATGGTTGCAATATCAATCTTTTTGTTTAGCTGGTTTTTACTTTTGCCTAAAAACCCAAACTCTTTTTTATCAACGCCAAAATACTCACTAAGCCTACTAATCCACTGATCAAGTAACATATTTTTATGTACCAATATTAAAGTAGAACATGAGCGTTTTTCTATCATTTTAGCACCAATTAAAGTTTTTCCAAATCCAGGAGGTGCTACACATACGCCATAGTCATTTTTGTTTATCTCATCAATAGCATTTTGTTGGTCAGGTCTTAATGTAAACTTTACATTAAATTGATTGTGTGGTGAGAAGATTCTATTATCAACTATATTGTATTTAAGATTGTGAGTATCCAATATCTCAAACAACTCTTTTTTGATTCCTCTTGGAAGAATAAGTTCTGTTTTTGAAAGTGTAAAATTCTTGATTTGTTTTGAAGTATTAAATATCGGTTTTCTAAGTTTCAAAAGAGTTTGATATATAGGGTTTTCAAATGTTAGCAATTGTTTTAATTCATTTATGATTTGAAAGTTTATATTACTTGGTATATGTATAGATTCATCCAAAATTATATTAATATTTTGATTTGTGATTGATAATATGGTGTAATGTGGAATTCTTTTGATATTTTTTAAGAAATTCCATTGGGGGTTGTATGGCGATTTTGTTTGAGGGTCTATAAAAAGTCTATGATTATGGTTGATATCATTCAAACTCAGTGGCAATATTTGATTTTCTACAAATTTTATATTATACTCTTTCAAAATAGTTTGAAAATAATACTTTAGAGACTCTATAGTAGATAAATTATATCCATGCTCAAAAAAACACCAACAATTTGTACTAATATTTGAGAATTGTTCTTGGTGTGTATAAAAGCCCACATCAAGCAGTACTTTTGCTACCAAATCACTATATTTTGTATCTATACTAAATATCAAAAAATCGAATTTAGTGTTTAATTTTGCATTATAATTTATACTTTGGATACCTAAGAGATGATTTTTGATTGTTTGAGAGTCATATTTGAGTTCACTATATTGTAGAAAAGTTTTACTAAATATCTCTATTTTGTCATTTGTAGAAAAACTTTGAGATAGTTCAAGTTCTATTCTTGCTATCTCAGTTTCAATTTCTTCTTTTTGATGATAAAGAAGTGTAAGTTGATGCTTTAACTCTTGACTAGGAGTCATATAGAGTTAGCTTTTTGGAGTTTCTTGGTGTGAAAGAAAATTAAACTTATGTTTGATTTCTGAATATCTGCTTTTTAGTGAAGAATTTTTCACTTTCACTTCACCATCAAAATAACCATTTTCTTCTACTGTTAGATTGGAATATATTAATTTACCCAAAATTTTGCCAGTTGATAATATATGAACATGAGTCGCATCCACAAGCCCATCAAGTAAGCCACTCACAGTTACTGTATCAGCTTTAACTTCGCCAAAAACTTCACCTTTTTCTCCAATTGTAACAGATTCTTTAGATACTAAAACACCTTCAAATTTACCATCTATTACTACATCGCCATTGGTATCAATTCCACCTATGACAAAGCTATCACTAGCTATTATTGTTGCGTTATAAGTTTGTTTTGTACTTCTATTAGATTTATTAAAGATTCCCAAGGTACACTCCTTTGTTTTTCAAAAATATTTTCATAATTATTCATATTCCATCTTATAAATGGATGGGGGTCTATTCTTTGTGTAGCAAACCGTACTTCATAATGAAGATGTGGACCAGAACTTCTACCACTATTTCCTGTCAAAGCAATTGTATCACCTTTTTGTATAATATCTCCTAATTTAACATTTATTTTACTAAGATGAGCATAAACAGTTTCAAAACCATAATTGTGAGCAATTGTAAGCACTCTACCAAAAGCACTATTTGGTGTATTTTGAACATGTGTTACTATCCCATCTGCTGTTGAATAAACAGGTGTTCCTGATGAGGCTCTCAAATCTATTCCTCTATGAAATTGTCTAGCCTTCAATATAGGATGTACTCTGTATCCATATGGAGAAGTTATGAAAACTTCTTCTAAAGGTGAACCACTTGGAATAAGTCGCAAAGTAAAAGATCTATGTGCAGCTGTTAGTTGTGCAATTTTGGCTCTTTCAATAGGTGATTGTTCTGGATCCAATAAAATACTCATTTGTGATTCAATTTCTTGTAGTTTACTATCAAGTAATTCCAGATTTTGATTCTTTTCTTCTATTTCTTGTGAATATATTTTGTTTTCATTATCAAGTTCGTATAGTTTCTGACCTAAGAAAGGTACTACTACTAGACTAAGAGTTGCAATAATTACAACAGCTAATAGAACCCATATTAATATCTTTTTAACAAGTTTGGATACTGTATATGATTTTGTTCCTTTTGCATCGGAAATTGTAATAATTAGTCTATTTCTCATATATTTTTAAAAACTCCTCTACTACTTTAAATGACCCAAAAACAAGAATTTCTTGGTTATGCAAAGGTAATATTGAGTTAAATTCACTATACGAAATCTCCAACTCTTTCAATGTTGTTTCAAGGTCTTGTATATCCAATGCTCTTAAGTCATCAATATGAATAACATAAAGATGTTTTATAATAGGTTTCAAAATGGTTAAAACTTGTTTGTAATTTTTGTCTTTTAAAGAATTATAAATTAAGATAACTTTTTTATTTTCAAATTCTTTAGCAATTGCACTAGCTCCTAAAGGGTTGTGTCCTACATCGATTGTAATATTTGGTGCAATTTTTTGGCATCTACCTTTTATTTGGATATCTTTAAAATAATCAAAGTTGATGTCAATTTTGAGGTGTTCCAAAACAGCTAGTACGGATAATAAATTTTGATTTAAAAAAGTCTGTGGAAAAATATCATAAGTTTGTTTTGAATATTTAAAATCATTTAGAGTAAAACACTGAAGTTGCTTTTGTTGTGCAATTTTATAGGCAATATCATATACTTCATCATGAACTTGTTTTGCTAATATTATGGCTGTATCAGCACTTACAATTTTTGTTGTAGCAATTTCTTCTATCGTATGTCCCAAAAATTCTTGATGGTCATAATCTATTGTTGTAACTATTGTTAAATCGTTTTTGATTACATTGGTAGCATCAAACTCACCACCAAGACCAGCTTCAAGGACAAGATAATCCACATCATGGCTTATCAAAAATGAAAGTAGTGTTGTATATTCAAAATATGTCAATTTCATTAATAAAGAATCTGTTAAAATAGATTGTAATATTTGGTGATTTTTATTTAATTCTTCATCACTAACATCTTCTCCATCTATCCAAATTCGTTCGTTAAATTTCAAAATATGAGGAGATGAGTAATGTAGGGTTTTGAACCCTTTTTTATAGAGATAAGTAGCAAGTATTCTACCTGTACTACCCTTGCCATTAGTTCCTACAAGATGGATTACATATTTTGGTCTAGTATATAATCTTACAATTTCCCAAGCAATTTTCATGAAATTCATATTGATTTCACTATAAAAAAGTGTTTTTTTTGCTAAAAAAGAATTTAATGTTGGCTGTTTGGTATTGTTTATTTCATCATGCACTATTTAAAACTCTCCACTGCTAATTTCCCCAAAATATCATCAAGTGCTTTAATTGAAGCTTCTTTAATAGCTTTGAATCTTTCAGTATCAGATATATGTGAAACATTATCTATATTGAAATCATATTCTCCACTACTACTAACTTGCCCACTTTTTTGAGCATTTTGATATTTTAGTACTACTTTGACTCTGGCTCTATAAACACTTACATAACCCAAAGTATCATATTGTACTTTTGTAATAGATGGTTTACCCAAAGTTACTGTTACTATTGTATCAGCCATTTTTTTATCATTTGTAATAGCAAGTCCAAGATTTGACACTATAATTTGAGTTACGCTATCTTGCAAAATAACACTATTTTGAGGGTCTTGCAAAGATGTCTCACTTGTAACATAAACCAAACCATTAATTTGGTCTTTTGTGTAGTGACTAACTGGTTTATATCCACAACCACTTATTAAAATCAAACTAGTTACAATCAAAAATAGTGTTTTCTTCATTTTCCTACTTTATTACGATATTTATTAGTTTATTTGGAACTAATATTTCTTTTATTATCTCTTTTCCATCAAGCCACTTTGCACACTCTTTTTTTACAAATTCCAAAGTCTGCTCTTTAGATAGCGTTTTGTCTACTTGAATCTCAGCTCTTTTTTTGCCATTGATAGTCACAGCATAATTTATAAAAGACTCTTCAAAAACTTCTTCTTTCATAGGTATAATACCATTAAAATTCTTTCTTGTAAACAATCTCTCAGAAATTTCACTACAAATATGTGGAACAATTGGTTCTAAGATATTTGTAAGGACATAATATCCCTCACTCCAAACCACATCACTATGCTGATCTCCTAGTGCATTCATAGCTTCCATAACTGAAGCTATAAGTGTATTGAAAGTGTAAGTTCTTGTATAAACCTCATTTGCTTTTCTTAGTGCTTCATACACTTTTTTTCTAGCAAATTTTTCTTCTTTTGATAAATTTTCATGATTTATATTTGAAATATCAGATACATTAAATCCTAAACTCTTATCATAAAACTTTCGTAAAAATCTATAAGCACCTTCAACCGCACTATCATTCCACTCAAGCTCTTTTGTAGGAGGAGCAGCAAAAAGCATAAATAGCCTTGCAGTATCTGCACCAAATTCTTTGATGATACTATCAGGGTCCACAACATTCCCTTTTGATTTGCTCATCTTAGCACCATCTTTTAGTACCATCCCTTGAGTTAGAAGGTTTTTAAATGGCTCACTTGAAGTTGTGTATCCGACATCTCTTAGGGCTTTTGTGAAAAATCTAGCATACAAAAGGTGTAAAATTGCATGTTCTATTCCACCGATATAGTGATCCACATCCATCCAATACTCACTATCACCTTTGTCAATACCAGTTGTTTGCCATTTTTTATGGTCTGTTGCGTATCTTAGGAAATACCAGCTTGATTGTACAAAAGTATCCATAGTATCTGTTTCTCTTAAAGCATCTTTACCACATTTTGGGCATTTACAATGCTTCCAAGTAGGATGAGTATCCAGAGGATTTCCCTCACCTGTTATCTCCACATCTTCTGGCAATGCAATAGGTAAGTTTTCTATATTCTCAGGAACCAAACCACAACTATCACAATGAATAAAAGGAATAGGTGCTCCCCAATATCTTTGTCTGCTTATTCCCCAATCTCTAAGCTTATAGTTGATTGTTCTTTTGCCTAGTTTTGTATCTTCAAAGTGGTTTATAATAGCCTCTTTTGCCTCTACATTACTCATACCGTTGAATTTATCACTATCGTGCAGTTTTCCTTCACCTGTATAACAACCTTCTCCCATATCATCAGCTATTATAACTCTATGAATTGGAAGAGCAAATTTACTTGCAAACTCAAAATCTCTCTCATCATGAGCAGGAACTGCCATAACAGCACCACTTCCATAGCTTCCAAGTACAAAGTTTGCCACGAATACTGGCACTTCTTTGTTTGTTAGAGGATGAACTACTGTGATTTCAAGGGCAACTCCATCTTTGTCTTCTGTCATTCTTTGTTTTTCAGGAGTATTCATCATTGTTGTTAGTTTTGATAGTTTATCACCACTTACTAATGAGTTTTTTACTATATATTTTACTATTTCATGATCAGGTGCAAGAGCTGCGTAGCTTACTCCATATATCGTATCTGGTCTTGTTGTAAATACTGAAAATTTATCAAAGTTATTGCCAAGTTTTGCTTTCGAGTCAGCACTTAATGCAAAATCAAACTCCAAACCGCTACTT
Organism: Arcobacteraceae bacterium; assembly: GCA_023229945.1. Lineage (GTDB taxonomy): Bacteria > Campylobacterota > Campylobacteria > Campylobacterales > Arcobacteraceae > UBA6211. The sequence continues at coordinate 15,587 of JALNYH010000014.1, forward strand.
TTGCCTATCCAATTTTCTTGCATAGTAAGAACTTGTGAAGGCCAGCCCTCTTTTAAACCCTCTAGTGATGTAAGAAGTTCATCTGCATATTTTGTAATAGCTACATAATACCCTGGCATTTCTCTTTGGACTACTTTTGTACCACATCTCCAACAACACTCATCTTCTACTTGCTCATTTGCTAGTACTGTCAAGTCATGAGGACACCAGTTTACCGTAGTAAGCTTTCTATACAAAATCCCAGCTTCATACATCTTGATAATAAACTCTTGTTCCCATCTAGTATATAGCTCATCACTTGTAGCAAATTCTTGATTTTTACTAAAAGAAAGTCCAAGAGAATTAAGCTCACTTCTCATATAATCTATATTTTCATAAGTCCATTTTTTTGGATGAAGTTTGAGTTTAATAGCAGCATTTTCAGCAGGCATACCAAAACTATCCCAACCTATTGGATGAAGTACATTAAAACCATTTTTTCTATAATATCTAGCAAAAGCATCACCTAAGCAATAGTTTCTAACATGCCCCATATGTATTCTTCCACTTGGATATGGAAACATACTTAAAATATATTTTTTTTCTTTTGTTTTATCATCGCTTGGCTCAAAACTATTATTTGTAGCCCAATAAGTTTGCCATTTCTTTTCAATCTCTTGTGGATTATATTGCATCTTTTTTGAAGCACTGAGGTACTTAGGTGCTTAGGTACTAAGTCTTAAAACTCAGCACTTAGCACCTTAGTACCTCAGTACTTTCCTCCTTTTTAATATTCTTCTTTTTCTTGTGTTTTTGCACTTTCTATGATTGTAAGTGCTACTGAAAATAAATTTGCTACAATTGCTCCAATTGCTAGAGATATAGCAAGAGCTAGATTGTCTGTAGATGTCATTACAATAAATGCTGGTATCAGATGTAAATCAGCTACTAATGAACTTGCAAGAAGTTCAGCTGAGAGTAGGTTTTTAACACCAATTTTAAGTATCGTTGAGATTACATTGACACTTGCCGCAATAAACAACATAATAACATCTGGCTCATACAAAAACCCAGCCGTTGTTGTCAAAGACATCAACGAAAAAAATACATATATAACTTTTCCCCAATCCATAAATACCTCCGTTTTAAATTAATAATTAACAACTAATAATTAATAACTGTTGTATTGCTAAAGCAATTATAATATATTTGTTGCGAAGCAACTCATAAATTATTAGTTATTCACTGTTAGTTATTAGTTAAACTATTCCTTTTTCATACATAGCTCTAATTCTATCTTTTTCTTTTTGTTTTTTTACTTTTTCAGCTTCTTTTTGTCTAAAATCATTTACACTAAATCTCAATTGTACTAAAATTGTAGCGGCAATAAATATAGAACTATATGTTCCTATTACAATACCAATCAATAATGTAAATGCAAATCCACTAATTATCTCACTACCAAATAGATACAATGTAAATACAACAAAAAGAGTTGTAAGTGATGTTAGTGTTGTTCTAGCAAGTGTATTTGATATAGAATGATTTACAAGATGGTTTAAATCATCTGAAATTGATTTACTTACCCCTTCTCTAATTCTATCAAAAACTATAATAGTATCATTGATAGAATATCCTAAAATTGTAAGAAGAGCAGCCAAAATATCAAGATTTACTTCAACACTAAAAAGCGATATAAACCCTATTGCAATTATAATATCATGTACCAAAGCAATAATAGAAGCAACTGCAAATCTCCACTCAAATCTAAAACTTACATAAATCAGTATTACAAGAAGTGTTAAAGAAAGTGCAATAATACCTTTTTCTTTTAATTCATTACCAACTTTTGGTCCAACCATATCTACACGGCGGAGTTCAAACTCTCCAGTGGGTGCAAGAATAGAAGTGATTTGGTCACCAATATCGCTCCCTAAATCTGTAGAGGTATTTGTTATTTTGATTAATACTTCATCGTCACTGCCAAATTCACTTACAACAGCATTTTTTAGATGTTGAGTTTTTTCTAGCTCGGCTCTAATTAAATCTATTGGAGCAGTAGTTGTATACTTTACTTGTATTACAGACCCTCCAACAAAATCTATACCGAAGTTTAAACCTTTTGTACTAAGTGGTCCAAGAGAAGCTAAAAAAAGAAACAATGACAATCCCAAAAAAGGGATTTTATATCTCATTAAATCATAAATTTTATCACTATTAAAAAATTGCATTATTTATCCTTGTTTCAAGCCAAACCACTTACGGGTATTTTTAGCTTTTGTGATTTTATGAGATAGCGTTAAATAAACACCATGAGTACCCAAAATAGCTGTTATCATAGATGCCAAAATACCAATAGAAATGGTTATTGCAAATCCTTTAATAGGACCTGTTCCGTACGCATATAGTATAACTGCAGCTAAAAGGGTAGTAATATTTGCATCCAAAATGGCTCTCATTGCATTTGCATATCCATCTTCAATAGCTTTTGCTACTGACTTACCTTCTTTTAGAAATTCTCTAATTCTCTCATTGATAATAACATTGGCATCAACTGCCATACCAACTGTAAGAACTATTCCAGCCATACCTGGAAGTGTCAGCGTTGCACCAAAAAGTGCCATAACAGCTAGAATAATAAAGATATTTGATATTAGTGCAAGATTTGATATAATTCCAGCATATCCATAATAAACAATCATAAATATCATAACAAGTACAAAGCCACCAACAAGTGCAATCATAGATGCTTTAATAGAATCAGCTCCAAGACTAGGACCTACTGAGCGTTTTTCTAGCATTTCAACTGATGCTGGCAAAGCTCCACTTCTTAGTGCTATTGCAACATTTCCAGCTTCAATGATAGTAAATCCACCACTAATTTGTCCACTTCCTCCACCAATTCTTTCTCTTATAACTGGTGAGCTATAAACTTTTCCATCAAGTACAATTGCCAAACGATTACCTATATTTTTAGCTGTAAAATCACCAAAAATTCTAGCTCCTGCACTACTCAAAGTAAAGTTAATAATTGGTTGATTTGATTCATCAAAAGCAACTCTAGCATCTACAACATCTTCACCTGTTAGGATAGGAAGTTCTTTTAAAAGGTGTTTTATTTTGTCATCTTTTGCATCAGGAACTATTATAGAGCCATAATCTCTAGCAGTTCTTTCATTTAGTGAATAAACCTGATCATCTCTTACTTCATCAACTGCCATAAGTTCTAAATTTGCAGGACGAGCTATAAGCTCTCTTGCTTGTTTTTCTTCTTCGGCATTTTTAATACCAGGAAGTTCAACAACTATATCACTTATCCCTTGTCTTATAACTGTTGGTTCAGCCAAACCAAATTGGTCAAGTCTATTTCTAATAGTCTCAACAGCTTGAGATACCGCCATATCTTTTACAAGTTCTATTTCTTGAACTTGAAGAGTTATAGTATAATTTAGCAAATCGTCTTTAATGATATCTAAACCTTGGATAGTTGAGAGTTCATCATCAAGTTTTTTCATTTCATCACTATCTAGTAAAACAAATTTAATACTACTTTCATCAAATCTGAAATCTTCTATTAAGATATTGTCTTTTTGTGCAAAATATTTTAAACTTGTTGAGATTGATTTTATTTTATTCTGTACTGCTTCGTCAGTTTTCACACCAAGTCTGATGTGCATACCACCTTGTAAATCAAGTCCTAATGATACTTTTTGACCAAAATCACTTTGAATAATCGAAGGAATTGTAAAAACTATACCAAAAACACTACACAATAAAAATATTATAACTCTATAATTAAAAAAGTTCACTTTGAATTTCCTTTATTGCCAAGCAAGTCTTATATAGACTTACTTTGCACTCTCTTCTACTAATCTTGCAACATATTCTTTTACAATTTTTACTTCAGTATTGTCAGCTAGTTTTATTCTAAAAAACTCATCTTCTACTTTTGCCACTTCTGCAATTAAGCCACCACTTGTTACAATTTTATCGCCTTTTTTCATATTCTCTAACATCTGCTTATGTTTTTTTGCAGTTTGTTGTTGAGGTCTGATGATAAGAAAGTAAAAAATTGCGAATAACACAATTAGAGGTAACAATGAACCAATTAAGCTTCCATCCATTTAATATCCTTTTTTTTAGAAATTTGGATAATTTTAGCAAAACTAATATAATAAAAGGCTTCATTGGGAGTTTGTTTTCTTCTTTGTTTATATATTTAGACTTTTTTGGATTAGAAAATAAACTATTATTTAGCATATTTGCATTGATTGCAATTTATTTATTTTTGAGTTTAGATAGAAAGAGTATCTTTTGGTATGGTTTTTTTGTAGGTATATTGTGGTTTTGGTGGATAAGTATTAGTTTTATTTACTATGAATTGGTATATCTTATCCCGTTTGTGGTACTGTTTTTTGGTGTTTTTTATGGAATATCTTTTTATTTTTTGACACTTCTAGATAGATGGAATTTAAGATTTCTAGCTATGTTTTTATTCTCTTTTTTTGAGCCTTTTGGCTTTAATTGGTTTAAAATAGAGCTTTTATTTATAAATAGCTATTTTTATGCAGATAAGATTACACTTTTGCTTATACTTGTAACTATTTCTTTAATTGTATATTTTAAATCACGATTAAAACCTATTTATTTGATATTGTTTTTGATTCCTTTGATATTTGTATTGGATTTAGAAAATAAAAAAACCACACTCCCTGATATAAATGTTTATTTAACACAAATGGATATCCCTCAAGATTTAAAATGGCAACAAATATATCAAGAAGAGCTAATTCAGAAAAATTTGGAAGTTATACATAAAGCAATTGAGCAAAAAGCCAAATTGGTTGTATTGCCTGAAGCTACATTTGCATTTGCTTTGAATTTAGATCATGATTTGATGGATACTCTTAAAAGATTAAGTATAGAGATAGATATTATTACAGGTGGAATGTATTATGATGGAGAAATTTATAATAATTCAACATATTTTTTCTCTAAAGAAACTGTACAAATAGCTAATAAGGTAGTACTTGTACCTTTTGGTGAAGCTATACCTTTGCCTAAATTTTTTGTTGATTTGATAAATGATATTTTTTTTGGAGGAGCTAGTGATTTTATCCCTGCCAAAAAAACAACAGATTTTGTAATCCAAGGTATAAAGTTTCGAAATGCTATTTGTTATGAGGCTACAAAAGATGAAATTTACGAAGATAATCCACCTTTTGTAATAGCAATCTCAAATAATGCTTGGTTTACACCAAGTACCCAGCCAACGATGCAAAAGCTACTTATGAAGTATTATGCCAAAAAACATAATAGCGTGATTTATTCGGTAGCAAATGGCTCTCAAAGCTTGATTATAACACCTTAAGAGTATTTATTGTAAAATCGTTCAAATCATAAATAATAGTAGGCACATGAAAGATATTTTCTCATTTTTAAAAACAACAAAACAAAACAAACAAAAAATAGAACAAATTGTAGTAGCTGATGATAAAGAGGCTCTACAAACTAGGGATTATGCCAAATTTTTCGGGTATGAGCCTTTTGTATTGCCTGATTTTAGAGCAAACCATGGAGATGATTTACTCTCTTTTAGTGAAGAATTAGCTCAAATTACCCAAACACTCAATAGTTATCACCGATATAAAAAAGCCAACAAACTTTTAATCTCACCAATTAGAACGATAACATTCAAATTACCAAAAGCATCTTGTTTTGATAGTTTTGATATCTCTTTTGGAGATAAAATTGATTTAAATCTTTTAAAACAAAAGTTGTACAACTGGGGATATTATTTTGTAGATATTGTTACAAGTGCTGGTGAGGTTTCATTTAGGGGAGATATTATTGATATTGCACCTGCAAATGAGGATTTTGGATATAGAATATCTCTTTATGATGATGAGTGTGAGAGTATTAGACACTTTAGTATTGAAGATCAAAAATCAAACAAAGAAGAGTTGGAAACCATAACAATATTCCCATCATTTCTAGCTCTTGATGAAGCAACACACGAAGCAATTAATGAAAAAATAAATCAAGACAAATCAAATATTTTCATAAAAGATATTCACTCTTTAGGGTTTTGGTATATTGATGAAATGGGTGAATATTACACCAAAACTCTTCAATCAGCCATCTCAAAAAGTGCCTTAAGTGAGCTAGAGACTGCATATATTTTTGAAGAACATAGAATTGATAAAGATGAGATAGCAAACATTGTAGCAATAGATGAAGATGAAAATACAATTGAAGTCAAACCTGCCAATATCAAAGAGTTTATTACATTTCATACAGATAAAAAAATCACAATCATCACTACAACCGAAGCGAAAATAAAAGGTTATGATTTACCACAACAAGATTCTAATATAAAATATATTTTTGATGATATGGTGATAAATCTAGTCACCCCTGATGAGCTTGTCTTATCTTTGAATATTACTCACAAAAAGAAGAAAGCAAAAAGAGCAAGGCTTGTATTAGATGAGCTTCAAATAGGTGATTTTGTAGTACATCAAACCCATGGAATAGGTAAATTTAGAGGGGTAGAGCCTGTCACAATAATGGGAGCTACTAGAGATTTTGTTGTGATTACATACTCAGGGGAAGATAGGCTTTTGATACCTGTGGAAAACCTTGATATTATAGATAGATTTGTAGCTGATAGTGGTAGTGTAGCGGTTTTGGATAAGCTTGGTAAGGGAAGCTTTGCTAAGATAAAAGAGAGCGTAAAAGAAAAACTTTTTGCTATTGCAAAAGATATTATAGCCTTAGCAGCCCTTAGAGAGCTAGAAAATGGTATCAAAATAGATACTTCAAATCCACAACTAGCACAATTCCAAAAAGATGCTGGGTTTGAATATACCAAAGATCAAGAAACTTCTATCAAAGAAATTTTCAAAGATTTAAATAGTGGTCTTGTGATGGATAGACTTGTAAGTGGTGATGTTGGATTTGGTAAAACAGAAGTTGCTTTGAATGCTATTTTTGCGGTAGCTCTTAGTGGAAAACAAAGTATTTTTATTTGTCCTACTTCACTCCTTGCAAATCAACACTTCATAGGTGTAAGAAATAGATTAGAAGGTTTTGGAATAAAAGTTGCCAAACTAGATGGCAAAACTACCGCCAAAGAAAAGTCATTGTTGCTTCAAAGAGTTGCAAATAATGAAGTTCAAGTGGTTGTTGGAACTCACTCTTTACTGACGCTAACCGCTCCAAAACTAGCTCTTGTAGTCATAGATGAAGAGCATAAATTTGGTGTAAAACAAAAAGAAAAACTAAAATCAATCACACACAATGTTCATATATTGTCAATGAGTGCTACACCAATTCCAAGAACACTAAATCTTGCAATGTCCAAAATCAAAGGAATGAGTACCTTATCAACTCCTCCAAAAGAAAGAATAGGGACTAGAACTTTTGTCAAAGAGTACGAAGATAAGCTGATAAAAGAGATTATTTTGAGAGAGAGAAGAAGAGGCGGACAACTGTTTTATATATACAATAATATCTCAACCATACAAGATAAAAAAAGAGATATTTTAGATATATTACCAAATCTAAAAGTTGAAATAATCCACTCCCAAATACCACCAAAAGAAGCAGAAAATATAATAGAAGATTTTGCTGATGGGAAAATTGATATACTTCTTGCTACATCTATCGTAGAATCTGGGCTTCATCTTCCAAATGCAAACTCTATTATCATAGATGGTGCAGATAGATTTGGAATAGCAGACCTTCACCAGCTTCGTGGACGAGTAGGGCGAAGTGATAAAGAGGGCTTTTGCTACTTTTTGGTTGAAAGCAAAAGTAAAATCACAAGTGACGCTGTCAAGCGACTTGTGGCATTGGAATCCAACTCATATCTAGGAAGCGGTACAGCATTAGCGTTTCATGACCTTGAAATCAGAGGAGGGGGCAATATCATAGGTGAAGCTCAAAGTGGACAAATCAAACATATTGGATATGCCCTGTATATCAAAATGCTAGAAGATGCTATTTCTATATTAAGTGGTGAAACAAAAGTAGAAGAAAAATCAGTTGATATCAAACTCTCAATTTCAGCTTATATTAGTAGCGATTATATTACAGAAGATAGATTAAGACTAGAGTTATATAGACGACTTAGCAAGGCTAAATCAAAAGAAGAAGTGCATGATATTGAAAGTGAAATGGAAGATAGATTTGGCAAGATAGATATTACAACCAAACAATTCTTAGAGCTAATTTTGATAAAAATAAAAGCATTAAATCTAGGAATAAAAACAATAAGCAATTATGAACAAAATATCACTATTATCTATAACGATGGCAAAAAAGAGAGTATCAAAACACCAAGTAAAGATGATGACGATATTATCAATACTACTATGAAGTTTTTGAATAGCAATAAATAGTTAAATATTTGAGTATAATGAGTAACCCACTATAAAGGATGTGCAATGTTTACAATTTACAACAAAGGAAGCGTCCAGTTCCGTGGAACTTCAGATAATTTATACAACCTTCACAAGATTGATGAACTAGCATCATCAAGACTCAAGCCAGATAATGAAACATTTTCATATATTGATAATGATACAAATAAAGAGAAAAAACAATATGATAGTGAAGCAATAAATAGCTATAAAAAAATTGCAAATATGGATACTACAGATATTGTTTATAATGTACAAGATATTATGACGAAAGATTGTATTACTATCAATATAGAATCTACAATTCAAGAAGCATATGATATTTTAAAAGACAATACAATCAATCAAATCCCAATAGTTACAGCCTCTTTTCAAATAGTTGGATTGATAAGTAATAGAGTAATTTTGAAGATGATTATGAGTGATATGGAAAATAGTAGTATGATTTTGAAAAAGAAATTGAGCGATATTGATTTATCAGAATGTATCACTACCGACCCAATATCTGATATAAGACGAGTAGCAAAAGTAATGATAAATTTTAATCATGATGCCATCCCCGTCGTAAATTCAAACGATATATTAGTAGGTATAGTATCAAAAACAGACATAATCAAAGCAGTTTCGCATATACCTGATTTTAAACTTTGGGCATAATCTTGTAGATATTATGATTATTGAAGATAAAAAGGCAAATCAGCAATAAGTTTTTTCAAGTATAACTTTATTGAACTTATTCTCCATAATGTGACCACATTCTAAGGATTCTTACGACTTTGTCAGCTTCTCGTACTTCAAAAAGCAACTCGTGCCACGATTTTTTCAAGGAAGCTTCGCTTTGTGATACTTTTTTCTAAAAAAAGTATTGAAGAAGCTAAAACCATAGATAGATATTACTTTTTTAGTGAATTACGGGGGAAACATACTAATTTAAATATGTATCCTATCCACTGATTTTCAAAACCATAGTTAGATACTACTTTTTAGAAAAGTAGCCAAAAGCGGTGCAAGAGGTTATAATTTTTGGAATTTATTGATACTTTTTCTAAAATTGTGAAACTCACTTCGTTCAAACAGTCACAATTTCTTAACGAAAAAGTACCAATAAATTTTAATCCAAAAATTATAAATTGCACCATCTGCGGTATCGCTAAAGCGATGCTTATTTGATATTCTTTATTTCCCTTTAAGTCTTCATTTGGCTTGATGAAAGTTTCATTTTGGGGTCTTACCTTTTTTTGGATAATGGAACCCCAGTCTATGACTGGGCTTGTCTTATGAATAAACCAGATGAATCTGGCGTTCCTTTATATTGCTTTAAAGACTTTAGAAGAATTTGTTTTCTAAAATTGTATCTGTCCCATTTTTCTCAAGTTTACCTTCTGCAAAAGCTTTGTCAAATATTTTGTCGTATGTTTTTTGAGTGTAATATTTCTGTTTGAATACTTTTTTATTCTTTACATCATAAACATATTTATGCTTTTGCTTCGATATTCCCCAATAATTGAAAAAGTCTTTGTTTGTTAAATTTGTTAACGGCTCGTCAACATTTAATTTAACTCTATAATCACATATCTTATACAAATCATTATTATTGAAAATTGGCAAATGAATTGTTTTTATTTTTTTGAAGAACTTTTTATCCGCTAATTTTAAATCACAAAGTTCTTTCATTATATCATCAAAACACTCTTCAATTCCATTTTCATAAATGTTATAAATTCTAACCTTACAATCTTTATAATCAATAACTAATTCTTCAATTGAAGGACTAAATTCTTTATTTTTTTCAAAAAGGGCCTTAGTTGAGTCAAATATTTTTTTTAGTGAATAACCAATAATAATTTTAACTCCATCTTCCGCGTAACTTTTTGCTAATTCGAGTAATGAGATGTCCTCCGTGATTTTAATTATAAAATCATAAAGTCCACCTCCACAAGCGTCGGTTCGTTTTTTATTTAAAGTTAAAAAATAATCTTGATTAATATTTTTTACAAATTCATTTATATCTCTAAAATCATCTCCATCTGGATCAGTCCAATATTCAATTACTATTTTTTTTTGTCTCATTTTGTAAATTACCTATAATTTGATTTGACTACACTTAGCAGCATAATGTCTAAAATGAGCCAATAAATTGTCGCAGGGTAATTTATTGGTTCCAGTGATTTGTTATGTGTTTTCTCTTCCATTTTGAATATGACTCTTTAATTCTTCAACCGAAATAGTTTTCCTCCCCCTATGAATCATTGCATGACAGTTTGGACACATTGGAATAAGGTCTGTGACAGGGTTGACAGAATATTCTTTTTTGATTTCATTCAAGGGCACTAAATGGTGCACATGAATATAGTTTGCACCAAGCACACCATAATATTTTTCGAAATCAAATCCACATACAGCACAATAGCAACCAAAATGCTTGATGCATTTTTCCCTAGCATCTGGGTTTCGCTCATAGCTATTTACTGTGACCATACTCTTTGTACCTTCAAAATACTGATTTTCTAAATCTTCAATTTCCTTAGGTAGAATATTTGTTACGGTGTTAGTTGCGTACCAGTCATTTCCTCTTCTTATTAGCTTTTTTGGAAGCAACTTTCGTTCAAAGTCTTTTATCTTTATCGGATTGCTTCCTTCAATTGGAAACATTCTAAAAACAAATAGTTCATAGCCTTCTTTCTCTATAAGGAACAGATGATTTTTAGACTGTTGAAAACCTAGATTTTTCTTACCGTTTTCATTTAGCTCCCAGTCTAGTGTAAATATCAGCCAATTATCACCTATAACTCTATCATCCCAAACACCAAAAATGATTTCTTTTTTCGATTCATTAATGAAAGACCAACTCCAATTCCAGTTGGCACATGATGCACCAAGGCTTTCTATAAATTGTTTACGACTCATGTTTTCCTTTTACACATAACTATTTATTCAACCTAAATTATATATAAAACACCCTGAAAAATCAACAAATAACATATATAAAAGATGTCATATATTAAAACAACAACAAACACCATAAATTAAGCAATTATAAAACTTTTTACTAAAAAACATTTCACTTTAGAAATAATTGACCCCTCTGATTAATACAGCCAATAGACTCCGAATCAAGTTCGGAGTGACGGTATTTCAGTATCAGCATGACATATTCAAGCTCTAACAAGGTAATTATGCAGAGGGTTCAATTACTTTGCTATCCCCATATTCCCAAGAATACTTACTAAAGTCGGCGTTCCTTAATAAAATCGCTTCAGCGATACCGCTTCCTCTTTGTGGCACTTTACATTTTAACCCCAACCAAACACTACTTCCAACATCTAATTATTATTTAAGTTTGATTGGAGTAATATTCAAATATATTAATTGACCGATGGTCGGTCATTGAGGAGTGAGTTTGGCTATTATTGTAGATAAAGAACAAAAAAGAAGAGATATTGCGATAGCTTGTAAAGATGTAGTCTTTTCAAAAGGGCTTTCAAAAGTTACTATTTCAGAGTTGGCAAAAGTTGCAGGGGTTGGCAAGGGTACTATTTATGAGTACTTTTGTAGTAAAGAAGATATAGTTTTTGAAATGGTTGCAGTTATGTTGGCTGAGTATGATATAGAAAAAAAGCAACAGTTAGAAAACACTACCTCTACAAAAGAAAAAATTGAGATATTTTTTGACTTCTTTTATGATTCAAAATATATAGAGATTAGACAGCTATATAAGGAATTTGTTGCAATTTCTCTTACAAATCCACTAGATGCGATGACTGATTTTCTTACAAAATGCAAAGATGATTATATCTTGTGGCTAGAGGATATTATATCTGAGGGGATTAAAAATAATGATATAAACAAAGATGTAAAAGATATGGTTAAAGTGCTTTTTATTTTTGCAGAAGGTTTATTTATCTACAGTAGTACTACAAATACACCTGTAGATATCAAAAAAGAACTTAATGATTATATAGGTTTAATTTGTTGTAATATGGAGATAAAAAAATGAAAAGATTTATGCTGATATTTGTCCCATTTTTTATGTATGGACAAACATTAGACTCTCTTATAGGAGAGTTTAAACAAAACAACGATTTATTAAAAGCCAAAGAGTATCTAAGCGTATCAAAAAAACTAGAACTTGAAAGTGCAAAAGGTGGGTATTATCCGACAGTAGATATTGGTGGCTATTATCAAAGTCTCAATCAAAGAACTTCTATGGTGCCTGGTGATGTTTCTAGTGCTTATGCAAAGATTTCTTATGAGCTCTATGATGGTGGTAAAAGATATGCCAATACCAATCAAAAACAAAGCGAATACAAATCAACCAATCTAGAAATTGAGTATTTCAAAGATAGTATGGTGTTGCAAATAATCAAAGAGTTTTTTACTATTAAAACTTTAGAGGCAAATTTGATAGCTTTAAATGAGCAAAAAGAATCTTTACAACACCAATTACAAAGGATACAATCTTTTTATGATGCTAGTATGGCAACATCTGATGAGGTTGATAAAATTCAAGCAGCTTATGATTTGAATGAATATTCTATTGAGTCTACGAAATACAATATTGCATCTCATAAAAGTATGTTGGAGCTGATAGTAGGTAAGGAAATAGAAAATATTGAAAGTTCAATATTTTCAAAAAAAGATGACTTGTCTTTTGAGGAAAACAAAGAAATACTATCCTTGAAAGAACAAGCAAATAGTTTGCAATATCTAGCAAGTAGTATAAATAGTGCAAAAATGCCACAATTAAAACTAGAAAATAGTTACAATATGTATGATTATGATAGATATGATGCTACCCACCCAAAGGGCGTAGATAATCAAAATAAACTGATGATTACACTTAATATGAAAGTTTTTGATGGGGGAATAACATCTAATTCAAAAGAATCAATACTCCAATCAAAACTATCACTAAATAAACAAATAGAGTATCAAATAAAAGAGCAAGAACAGAATTTCAATCTTGCAAAAATGATGATAAATTCCCAACAAATCAAAATACAAAGTGCAAAAAGTGCTTTAAATGCGTCACAAAGTGCTTATACTTTGATAAAAGAGAAATTTGAAGCTGGTATTGTAGATAATGTAGCGTTTTTAGATGCCTTGAGTCAGCTAACATCATCAAAAGCAAATTATGAATCAGCACTTTATGAGCTAGAGAGTGCTTATGGTTTGTATTATTTTTATTCTGGACATAATATTGAGGAGTTCGTAAAATGAAGCAGTTATTTTTAGTTTTGATTTTTATATCCAATTTAGTAGCAAGTGAGGTTTATGCCACATTTGATGTGGTGGCTTTGAAAAGTTCTGATTTGGCTTTTAGTGGTAGTGGTATTGTAAAAGAGGTTTTAGCAGATAGTGCTAGTGTTGTCAAAAAAGGTGATATTTTGGCGGTATTGGATAATAATGAGCTTAAAGCACTTGTCAATAATGCAAAAGCAAATTATACTTTTGCGAAAAATGAGCTACAAAGACAAGAAAAAGTAAGACATCTTTTGGATGATGCCAAATTTGATTCATACCAACTCAAATATGATAGTGCAAAAGCAACTTTGGATTATCAAGAAGCATTACTTGAAAAAACATATCTAAAAGCCCCTTTTGATGGGATAATATATGAAAAAAGTGTTGAAATAGGTGAGTCAATAGCAGGAGCTAATCCTAAAACAGTATTTAAACTTCAATCATCAAAAAAAAGAAAACTAGTATTAGAGTTTGACCAAAAATATCATGACAAAGTAAATATTGGAGATAAATTTAGATTCAAACTAAGTGATGGAGAAAAAGAATATACATCAACAATCTCCAAAATCATCCCATATGCAAACTCAAACAATAGAAAAATAAAAGCTGAAGTGATAGTGGATGATTTTTTGGTTGGTTTATATGGTGAGGGCTATATAGTGCCATCACAAAAGTAGGGGATAAATATGTATAAATTAGCGATAAATAGACCAATTACCACTTTGATGTATCTTGTGGCATTGGCGATTTTTGGATTTATGAGTTTTAAGCAAATGCCAGTTGCTCTTTATCCAAATGTGGATTTTCCTATAGTTACGGTAAAGACTTCCTATCCTGGAGCTGATAGTACGACCGTAGAATCAAGTTTGACAGAAAAAATAGAAGAAGCAGTATCTAGTATTGAAGGGATTGATTCTATTACATCAATCAGTAGTGATGGGGTGAGTGTTGTTACTATTAAGTTTTTTTTAGAAAGAGATATAAATGAAGCGACCAATGATGTAAGAGACAAAGTATCAGCTATTATCCTCCCAAATGATGCCAAAAAACCACTTGTGAGCAAGCTAGATATTGGTTCGGCATCGGTTATCAATCTATTTATCACACCAAAAGGCTCTACTATAAATGAGCTAATGAAATTTGTAGATGAGAAGCTAAAACCATCTCTTCAAAAGCTCAATGGAGTAGGTGCTGTAAATGTGATTGGGTATAAAGATAGAGAAATTAAAATTTATCCAAAAGCTGAATTATTAAATAAATTTGGTATTACTATTGGTGAACTAAACCAAATTGTCCAAAATCAGAATATAAAATTAGGCGGTGGTAAACTTATATCATCATCAAAAGAATACATCATCAAAACAAAAGCAGATTCATTAAGCATTGATGAGCTAAAAAATCTAAAAATAAAAGATTCTCTAAGGCTTCAAGATATTGCTTTGGTTGTGGATGGATTGAGTGACCCTCAAAGTTTTGCTTCATACGATGGAGTTGAGGGAGTAATGCTTGAAATTCAGAAAATAAGTGGAGAAAATACACTTGAAATTATCAAAAGTGTCAAAGATACACTTCCGAGTTTACAAAAATTAAGCGGTGACAATTATGATTTGAGACTTTTAAATGATACATCTGTTTTTATCCAAAACTCTATAGACCAAGTAAAATTTGACTTACTTTATGGAGCTATTTTAGCAATTATCATTATATTTGTATTTTTGAGAAATATTACTATTACTTTAGTCTCAGCAGTATCAATACCAGCTTCGATTTTGGGTACTTTTGCGTTGATGAACTATATGGGATTTGATTTAAATAAAATGACACTAATAGGACTTACTCTTTCTATTGGGATTATTATAGATGATGCTATAGTTGTTTTAGAAAATATTTACAAAAAAATCGAACACGGAATGGATAGATTTCAAGCCGCATTTGAAGGAACAAAAGAGATGGCATTTGCTATTTTGGCAATCTCAGCTATGCTTTTGGCAGTGTTTATCCCTGTATCGTTTATGTCTGGTATTGTTGGTAAGTTTTTTGAAAGCTTTGCGATGACTGTGGGGTTTGCTGTAATTATCTCTTATACCATAGCGTTGAGTTTGATACCAAGTCTAAGTGCTAGAGTCTTACATAAAGGCGAATCAAAATTTTATGATAAAACAGAGCCGTTTTTTACTAAAATGGAGAGTAGTTATAAGACTTTATTAAGTAGTGTTTTATCCAAAAAGTTATTGGTTGTTGTTATTATATTGGTTGTATTTGTTGGTTCTTTATCGTTATTCCCAAAAATTGGGATGGATTTTATTCCAAAAGAAGATAAAGGTGAGTTTGAAGTACATATCAAAGCAAACTCAGGAGTGAGTTTGGAACAAATGATAAAACAATCAAAAGAAGTTGAAGAACTTTTAATGAAGAAAGATATAGTTGAATACACGACACTAAGCATAGGTTATAATAGTGCTGGAGAAAAACACAAAGCTTTAATCTATGTAAAATTGAGCGACAAGAATCAAAGAGAAGTAGGTCAAGCAAAGATTATTCAAGATTTTAGAGATGAATTAAAACAGCATAATTTTGATATGTTTATTACAGCTGCGGAGATACCAAATATCAAAGGGGCAGGGATAAGTGTACCATATCAAATAGTACTTAAATCTGATTCTATTGAAAGCTTACAAAGTGCAACCCATAATCTTACCCAACACCTAAAACAAAAAGAGGGTTTTGTAGATATAGATACAAATTTAGACGATGGCAAACCACAAGTTGATATTTTAATAGATAGAGAAAAGGCAAATAGACTAGGTGTTAGTGCGTATGATATAGCAAATACTATTTTGATAGCTTTTTCAAGTGATTTGGAGATATCCAAACTTGAAGAAGATGGAAAAGAATACAATATTACCCTTAGATTTGATGATGAAAATAGACAACAATTAGAAGATATTAAAAAACTTCAAGTACGAAGTGATGATGGAAAACTGATTTTATTAGATGGACTAGTGAGTTTTGAAAATAGTGAATCTTTGGCATCAATCAACAGATTTGATAGACAAAGACAAGTTACAGTAATGGCTGATTTATTTGGGCTAGACCTTGGTAGTGCTGTATCATATACTAGTGAAAAAATAGATGAACTTTTGGGTGATGATGTTAGTTATAGATTTACAGGTTTTGCTGAAGAGATGGGTAAAACTATAAGTGCTTTTGGTGTTGCATTGTCTTTGAGTGTAATTTTGATGTATATTATTTTAGCAATTTTATATGAATCACTTATTCAGCCACTTATAATTATGGTAGCATTACCTCTTAGTATTATAGGCGTTTTGATAGCATTATTTTTGAGTGGGTTACAATTTTCTTTATTTGTTATGATAGGATTTATGTTGCTTATGGGTATGGTTGGTAAAAATGCAGTATTATTGGTGGACTTTGCAAATAGTGCCATAAAAGATGGAATGAATATAGATGAAGCACTACTTGTGGCTGGTCAAAAAAGATTAAGACCTATTTTGATGACCACATTTGCCATGATTTTTGCTATGATACCATTAGCATTTGGTACAGGACTTGGAAGTGAGATAAATTCACCAATGGCAATATCTATTATCGGAGGGCTTATAAGTTCTATGATTTTGACACTTTTTATTGTACCTATTCTTTATAAGATAGCTAATCCTTTAGATGCTTTACTAAAAAGATTTTATCAAAATGGTCAGGTTTCATAAAAATAGATTATAATAGAGGGTACAAAACTAGAAAGGGGAAATTATGATACAAAAAAATATAAATAGTATTATCTTTATAGGTATTATTTTGAGTGTTGTGATTGGTTATTTTTATTTTAATGGTATAAAACAACCTCCTATTTCAGATACATTTGCTTATGGCAATGGTAGAATTGAAGCTTCAGAAGTTAGTATTACAGCAAAGATTCCTGGAAGATTAGTTGAAGTTTATGTAAATGAGGGTGATATCGTCCAAAAAGGTCAGATGTTAGCAAAATTAGACACACAAGAATTGGATGCAAAACTCAAAGTTGCAATTGCAGGAATAGAACAAGCTAGACAAAATAAAAACTATTTAAAAGCTCTTTTGGAACAAAGACAAACTGAATTGGATTTGGCAAAAGAAAATTATTTAAGAGCTGAAAAATTGTATAAGTCTAAAAGCATATCTTTATTGCAATATCAGCAAGATGAAACAGCATATAAATCTTTACAAGCATCAATAAAAGCTGCTCAAGCAAATATAGCTCAATCTGAAGCTATCATAAATGGTGCTATTTCTGAGGTTGAAGCTATTAAAGTAAATATAGATGATAGCACACTATATGCACCTATTACGGGTAGAGTTTTGTATAAATTGGCACAAAATGGAGAAGTGATAGGCTCAGGTCAAAAGGTACTTGTAATATTGGATTTACTAGATACTTATATGACAATTTTTGTACCTACATCTGAAGCTGGAGTTATTGGCTATGGAAGTGAAGCAAGAATTGTTTTAGATGCTTTTCCAGATATTTCAATCCCAGCTAATATAACTTTTGTATCTCCAAAAGCACAATTTACACCAAAACAAATAGAAACACAAGATGAACGAGAGAAATTGATGTTTAGGGTAAAAGCAACAATTGATTACGAATTATTAAAAGAGTACATGAATGATGTAAAAACTGGATTACCTGGTGTTACATATATTAGACTTGATGAAAATACTCCATGGCCAGAGCATCTTAATAAATTACCAAAAAGCTATAAAAAATAGATATTATGGATAGTATAGTCAAAATAAAAAATCTGTATTATACTTATAGCAAGATAGAAGTTTTGAATAATATTACTCTTGATATTCCAAGTGGATGTATGGTAGGGTTTATAGGTCCAGATGGTGTTGGAAAATCAACATTACTTTCTATAATATCAGGTGTAAGACAAATACAATCAGGTAAAGTTGAAGTGTTTGGTGGTGATATTAGTGATAAAAACTATAGAAAAAGAATTCATCCACGCATTGCATATATGCCTCAAGGTCTTGGTAAAAATTTGTATATGAGTCTTAGTGTTTATGAAAATTTGGAATTTTTTGGGAGATTATTTGGTTTAGAAAAAAAAGATAGACAAATTAGAATTGATGAGCTTCTAAAAAGTATTGGATTATATGATTTTAAAGATAGAGTTGTAGGGAAATTATCAGGAGGTATGAAACAAAAACTGGGACTTTGTTGTGCTTTGATTCATGATCCAGACTTACTTATCCTAGATGAACCAACAACAGGTGTTGATCCACTATCAAGACGACAATTTTGGGAGTTGATAGAATCTATAAAAATTCATTTGAAAGATATGAGTATATTGGTTGCTACTGCTTATATGGAAGAAGCTTCAAGATTTGATTATATTATCTCAATCAATGATGGTAAAGTGCTAAGTACTTCAACACCACAAGAGCTTCTTGAAAATACTCATACAACTAGTATAGATGATGCTTTTATAAATTTACTTCCAAAAGAAAAAAGAATTTCACACCACAAAATAGTTATACCAAAACGAGATACCTTAAGTGATATCATAGCAATAGAAGCAAATAATCTAACTATGAAATTTGGTGATTTTACAGCAGTTGATAATGTGAGTTTTAAGATATTTCAAGGGGAGATTTTTGGCTTTTTAGGTTCTAATGGATGTGGAAAAACAACTACTATGAAGATGTTGACAGGACTTCTTCCCTCTAGTGATGGTAATATAAAACTTTTTGGAGAATCTATAAATAAAAATAGCTTTGAAATGAGAAAAAATGTTGGATATATGACTCAATCATTTTCTTTGTATAATGAACTCACTGTTAAGCAGAATATGAAACTTCATGCACAATTATATCAGATTAAGAGTACTTTGATTGATTCAAGAGTTGATGAAATGATAAATTATTTTTTATTGAAGAAATATGAAAACACATTAGCCTCTGATTTGCCTCTTGGGCTAAAACAAAGGCTTTCATTGGCAGTTGCAGTGATTCATAAGCCAAAAATGCTTATCCTTGATGAGCCAACATCAGGTGTTGACCCAATCTCAAGAGATATATTCTGGGAGTTTTTGATAAGGTTATCAAGGGAAGACGGAGTCACTATTTTTGTATCAACTCACTTTATGAATGAAGGTGAAAGATGTGATAGAATTTCTTTAATGCATCAAGGAAAAGTTCTTATAAGCAATCCACCAAAAGAAATTATCCACTCTAAAGCCAAAGATAACCTTGAAGAAGCATTTGTTGAATATTTATATGAAGCAATTGGAGAAAAACAACAAAAGAAACAAGTCCTAACCATCAATCAAAATCCTCACAAAAAAACAAATGATATTTTTTCATTATTGAGATTTTTTGGATATGCTTATAAAGAATCATTAGAACTTATAAGAGATCCTGTAAGATTAGTATTTGCACTTTTGGGTACTATTATTTTAATGTTTGTTATGGGATTTGGTATAAGTATGGATGTGGAAGATTTGAAATTCTCTGTTTTAGATAATGATCAAAGTCCACAAAGTAGAAATTACATCCAAAATATTTCTGGTTCAAGATATTTTTTAGAACAAGAATCACTTGTTTCATATGATGACTTGGATAAGAAAATGCAAAATGGTGGGATAAGTATAGCAATAGAAATTCCACCAGAATTTGGTCGTAATCTACTCAAAGGTAACAATGTAGAAATAGGAGTTTGGATTGATGGTAGCCAGTCTTTTAGGGCTGAGACCATAAAAGGATATGTGCAAGGGCTTCATTCAGATTATCTTTCAAAACTATCAAACTCCAATGAAACAGCACTTTTTGATATACAGATGAGGTACAGATATAATCAAGATTTTAAAAGTATTTATTCAATGGTTCCAGCAATTATCCCTATGCTTTTGATTTTTATACCGTCAATTCTTATGGCTTTGAGTGTGGTAAGAGAAAAGGAACTAGGTTCAATAACAAACTTTTATGCCACTCCAGTTACAAAACTTGAATTCTTACTTGGCAAGCAATTACCATATATTTTTGTAAGTATGTTGAGTTTTATTGGTTTAGTTCTTCTTTCAATTTATATTTTTGAAGTCCCACTAAAAGGGAGTTTTATTTTATTGTTTGTTGCAACATTATTGTATGTCATAGTCACTACAGGTATTGGAATGCTTTTTTCAGCATTTACAAAAACACAAATTGCAGCTTTGATGGGAACAGCTATTTTTACACTATTGCCAACTGTTACTTTTTCAGGACTTACAAATCCTATTAGTTCTTTAGAAGGAGTTGGTGCATTTATCGGCAATATTTTCCCTGCAACTTATTATATCAATATAAGTCGCGGTATTTTTAGTAAAGATATAGGTTTTGATAGTTTATATTTTGATTTTTTTGTCCTTTTTATTACAATATTTGTTATAACCACACTTAGTGCATTGCTACTTAAAAAACAGGAAAGCTAATGAGTAGATATATTTTCAATATTTATCGTTTGATGATTAAAGAGTTTCAAACTCTTTTCAAAGACAAAGTGATACTTATTTTGATAGTTTATTCTTTTAGTGTTGCAGTATATATTGGTGCTAAGGCAACATCAACAGAGCTTGTAAATGCTCCAATAGCTTTTGTTGATGAAGATAGAAGTATCCTTTCTCAAAGATTGATAGATTCTTTTTATAAGCCAATGTTCAATAATCCATTGCTTATTTCTTATAGTGAAATGGATAAAGGTATGGATAGGGGATTATATACTTTTACCATAGTCATACCAAGTGGTTTTGAAAAAGATATGATTAATGGTACAAAAACACAAATACAACTCAATATAGATGCTACTAGGATGTCTCAAGCTGGTATTGGTGCTGGATATATTTCACAAATTATCACACAAGAAATAAATAGCTTTTTTAAAATCCCATCAAGTACGGTTTCAATAGATATTATTTCTACATATAAGTACAATCCAAATCTTACAGGTACTTGGTTTGGAAGTATAAATGAAGTTATAGATAATATTATGACATTTTCTATTTTATTAGCTGCAGCGACACTTATGAGAGAAAGAGAACATGGCACAATAGAACATCTTCTTGTAATGCCTGTAGATACTATAGAAATTATGTTAGCCAAAGTTTTATCTACTATGATAGTTATTTTGATTAGTGTGATTTTTTCTTTATATTTTATAGTAGATATGTTTTTAAATGTACCTCTAGCTGGCTCTATGGGATTATTTTTGTTTAGTTCATTTTTAGTTCTTTTTGCGACAAGTTCAATAGGTATTTTTATAGGTACTATTACGAAATCAATGCCACAGCTTGGAATGATGTTTATTCTAGTTGTTCTTCCTCTTATGATGCTTTCCGGTGGAATAACACCATATGAAAGTATGCCAGAAATATTGCAATATATTATGGGCTTATCCCCTACAACACATTTTATAGAAGTAGCTCAAGCTATTTTATTTAGAGGTGCTAATATTGATGTAGTATGGAAAAATTTAGTTGCAATAGTTGCGATAGGTTTATTTTTCTTTATATTTGCATTATTAACTCTCAAAAAAAATTTAGAATCATAAATTAAAAAATTGAGTTAAATTATGAGTAATGATTATTTTATAAAGAATTATTATTGAAAGACAATTATAATTAAGTTATATTTTGTTAAAATAAGCAAAAAAATAACAAGGCATATAGTGATGATTTGTTGTAGGAATGAAAAAACATATGATATTATAGTAGTAGGGGCAGGTCCTATAGGAATAGAAACTGCAGCACTTGCAACAATAAATGGCTATAAAGTGCTTGTATTAGAATCAGGTGATGATATGGCTTATAATATGCAGAGGTTTGCTTACCTTGATATGTTTAGCCCATGGTATTATAATTATTCACCTTATGGGATAAATTTATTAAAATCAAATGGTATTTTTACTACGCCAAAAAGTGATTATGAACCAACAGAAGAATATATAACAAATTATTTAAAGCCTTTATCCAAACTTGCAGATTTTAAAATAGAGTATAATACAAAAGTTATAAAAATAGGGAAACAACAGATAGCAAAGACTGATTTAGTTGGCTCAAATCGAAGTAAATATCCTTTTAGACTTCTTTGTGAGGCTAATGGTAAAGAAGAGTTTTTTTATGCTTCAAAAGTGATTGATACAAGTGGAGTATATGACAATCCTTTATTCTTGGGTGAAGGTAGAATCCCAGCTATAAATGAGAAAAATCTAAAAAATGAAATCCATTATCAAGCAATCGACAAAGAAAAATATCAAGATAAACTTAGAGGAAAGAAAAGCTTACTCATAGGGACAACTTGCTGTACATCCAAAAGTGTAATAGAACTCAAAAAATTCATCTCACAAGATAGAAATACAAAAATTATTTATATTAATGAATCTGGACTAAAGCCATATATCCACCAGCTAAAAAATGATATATTCCCAAAAAGAGTAGATGGAATAAATTTAGCCAATGAATTTCTTGATTCATTCCATCCTCAAGTAAAGGTGATAGAAAAGTCTTCAGTTTTTAAAATAGAAAAATACAATGATAGTTTTAAAGTATATTTAAATAGTAAAAATGGTGTAAATGAGATAGAAGTAGATAATATTATTTCAAATTGTGGCTTCAAAGCAGATAATTCATTGTATGAAGAACTTCAAGTCCATGAATGTTACGCTTCACACTCTCCTATGAATCTAGCAACAGCTATGCTAGAGGACACAATAGATTGCAGACTTACTCCAAATGCTTTAAGTGTAGATACACTAAGCAATCCAGAACCAGATTTTTTTATACTAGGAGCTAAAAGCTATGGTAGAAATCAAGGTTTTTCACTTCATATTGGAATAGGTCAGATAATTGAGCTTTTCGCTAGATTAACGAATAAAGATGTATTACAATTTAGTGCAACTGATGAACCAAAACAAAAAGAGGTTGTATTTGTAGTAAAAAAAGAGGAAGTTTTATCTTCAAAGACTGCACCAACCCCAGCAAAAGTAGTAGCCACAAAAGAAGAAAAATACAAAACAATAGCAGAAAACTTGCAAGAAGTTATATTTGAAACAGACTTAAAACAAAAGATTACCTACCTAAGCCCATCTTGGAAAATAATGACAGGCTTTGAGATAGATGACTTTATAGGACTTGATTGGCAAGTTTTACTTGATGATGATTCAAGGTCACAAGGTGTATGTCAATGTAATGCCTTTATGTCAAACAAACTTGAAGAATATCATGAAGAGTTCAAAATAAAGTGCAAAGATGGCAGTGTCAAATGGGTTGAAGTACGAGCTTCAGTATTGATAGATTATAATGGTGTTGCATTTGGTACAATAGGTTCAATGGTAGATATTACACAAAGAGTTGAGATATTGAATGAGTTAAAAATAAGAAATAAGCAACTAGATGAGTTATCAATAACAGATGAATTGTCAGATTTATATAATAGAAGATATTTTAATGAAATGTTACCCAAAGAATTTGATAGAGCATTAAGAAGTAAAAGCGATTTTGCCCTTGCAATGTGTGATATAGACTATTTCAAACCATACAATGATACATATGGGCATCAAAAAGGTGATGAAGTAATACAAGAAGTTGCAAAAGTCTTAAAAAATAGTTTCAATAGACAAATAGATGTTGTGGCGAGATATGGAGGAGAAGAATTTGTGATAATCTTACCTGCAACCCCAAAAGATGATGCCATAAAATTGCTTGATAATGTAAGAAAAGAGATAGAAAATCTAAAAATAGAACATATTAATTCAAAAGTATCAAAATACATCACCGTGAGTTTTGGAATGGTTTGTGGAAAAATAAAAAGTTCACATATGTCAAATAAGCTTTTCAATAAATCAGATGAAGCTTTATATGCAAGTAAGAAAAATGGAAGAAATCAGCTCACAGTTGTAGATATATAGACAATCTAATCTATTCTTAATATAATAAATAGTAAAATTCCAATCTAAAATGCGTCCATAGCTCAGCTGGATAGAGCAACAGTTTGCGGTACTGTGGGTCAGGGGTTCGAATCCCTTTGGGCGCACCACTATAAATAATTCTCTATGCTAATTCTAGTAACAACTCAATTTTCTATTCAATTTACTAAAAGTACTTTATATTGCTTATAGTAAAATCTATATTGCATTATAATAGATAGATTAAAGTATGAAAAAACTTTTTCATACTTTAAACACATATTAATAACTTAAAATTTGTCTATTTTTATCTAAGATTTTATCAGTTACTAAAGAAGGGTTAGCAACTTTTACACCATCTATCAAATCTGTTGCACTTTTATTTGCATTAGGCATATATGGAGGACAAACTTCTACATTTACACCTTTTGATATAAGGTTTTTCAACATCATCTGGGGTGACTGATCTTTTGGTTTAAGAAGAACTTCTTTTGATCCTTTGATTACCAAATCGCCTCCTTTACCACACATTAAAATCTCAACATTAGCACCTTTTTGTAATGCTTGAGTTGATATAACCATAGACATCATTTGAGTCACTGAATCTTCAGTTGTAACAACAACAAATAAATTTTTGTCATTTTCTACAGCAAACGCTGATACACCTAAAACTGATGCCACTAATGTAGCTAAAATGCTTTTTTTCATAAAAATCTCCTTTGATTGAAAAAGTGGTGTAATGTTATACTTTGTATTCTAAGAAGGTAATAGTATCTCAAAACAAATTTTTTAATATAAGATTTATTTAATATTATCATTCGTTGATATTATAAATGTATATTTTTTGTAACTATTTATAGAAAACATATTTTATACTTCATGAAACTTATGAAATATTGAAAACTTCTTTATCCTCATCTTTGTTAAATCAAACTCTCAACTTCATTATGGTAAAATCCCAAAATATTAATACATACATAAATACTAAAAGTCAAGGCAATATAAATGGTAAAACAAACTACAGTACAATCTCCTGTTAAGTATATATTCGTAACTGGTGGAGTTTTAAGCTCACTCGGTAAGGGTATTACATCAGCTTCAATAGCAGCTCTTCTTAAGCAATCAGGATTTAATGTAAGTATGCTTAAAATTGACCCATATCTCAATGTAGATCCAGGCACAATGAGTCCATTAGAACATGGTGAAGTTTTCGTAACAGCTGATGGTGCTGAGACAGATTTGGATATTGGACATTATGAAAGATTTATAGATGCAACATTATCAAAAATGAACAACTTTACAACAGGTCAGGTTTATCAATCTGTTCTCAAAAGAGAAAGAGAAGGTGGCTATTTAGGGAAAACTATTCAAGTTATACCTCATGTTGTTGATGAGATTAAAGATAGGATTTTTGCTGCTGGAAAAGGTCATGACTTTTTGATAGTAGAGCTTGGTGGAACTGTTGGAGATATTGAAGGATTGCCTTTTATGGAGTCTATTAGAGAAATAAGACATGATTTAGGGTCAAATCAAGTTATGTCTATTCATGTGACTTTGATTCCTTATATAGCAGCAGCTGGTGAGCTCAAAACAAAACCAACTCAACATTCAGTTCAAGAACTTAGAAGAATTGGTATAGCTCCACATATGTTAGTATGTAGAACAGAACAAAAATTACCACGAGATTTGAGAAAAAAACTAGCTTTAAGTTGTGATGTACCTGAAGATTCAGTTATTGAAGCAGGTGATGCTCAAAGTATTTATCAAGTACCACTAAATTTCTTAAAAGAAGATATTCTCACACCAATAGCTAGACATTTTGGACTTGAAAAAATAGTACCAAGTATGGATGAATGGGACAATCTTGTAAAACAAATTATTGCACCAAAACATGAAATAAGTGTTGCGTTTGTAGGAAAATACCTTGATTTAAAAGAATCATACAAATCACTAATTGAGGCACTTTTACACGCAGGTGCTCATCTTGATACAAAAATCAATATTCACTGGTGTGATTCTGAAGATATTGAAGAAAGAGGGGCTCAAGAATTTTTACAAAATAGTGATTGTATCTTGGTTGCTGGTGGGTTTGGTAGTAGAGGAGTTGAAGGCAAAATAGCTTCTATCAAATATGCAAGAGAAAATAAAATCCCATTTTTGGGTATTTGTCTTGGTATGCAACTTTCTATTATTGAATATGGAAGAAATGTACTTGGTTTATCTGGTGCAAATTCTATAGAGTTTGACAAAGATGCAACTGAACCTATGATTTATCTAATAGATGAGTTTTTAGATCAATCTGGAAACAAACAACTTCGTACTTCAACTTCACCAATGGGTGGAACTATGAGACTTGGTGAATATCCATTTGAGCCAAAACAAGGGACAAAACTTCAAAAAGCATATGGAAATGAAAAGATTTATTTCGAAAGACATAGACATAGATATGAAGCAAACCCAAAATACAAAAAAGTTCTTGAAGATGCTGGAATGATTATTTGTGGAGAATCAGATGGTCTGATTGAAGCTATAGAAATCAAAGATCACCCTTGGTTTGTAGCAGTACAATTCCATCCAGAATTCACATCTCATCTTCAAACTCCAAATCCAATTATTTTAGAGTTTATAAAACAAAGCAAAAAATAAATGCTTTTAAGTAAAGAAAAGTTACATCAGCTACTTTCCAATAGAGTTTTGAGTGATTCGTTTAACTCACTCAAAACCTTACCTTCACCTGATTCATTCAAAGATATCAAAAAAGCTTCACAAAGAATAGTTCAAGCTATTAATAATAAAGAAAAAATCACAGTTGTTGGTGATTATGATGTGGATGGCATAGTTTCTACTGCCATTATGGTTGAGTTTTTTGAAATTGTAGGTTATCCTATAGATTATATTATTCCAAATCGTTTTATTCATGGATATGGTTTAAGCTCAAAGATTATTGAAGAATTAGACTCTAATACAAAAGTTGTGATTACAGTTGATAATGGAATAAGTGCAATAGACGCAGCTCAAATTTGCAAAGATAGAGGAATCGACCTTATTATCACAGACCATCATACAACACCAGAAATTTTACCTACAGCATATGCTATAGTAAATCCAAAACAAACTGATTGCTCTTTTCCATATAGCCATATATGTGGTGCTCAAGTTGCATGGTATGTTTGTGCCGCAATCAAATCAGAATTAAAACTAGATATAAATATGGGTGATTTTTTAGATATCTTATCTATTGCTATTATTGCAGATATTATGCCAATGCGTGGACTAAATTTTGCTATGACAAAAAAAGGGTTAGAATTTATTTCCAAATCCAAAAGAGTAGCATTGCAAGAATTTGTAACAATGTGCAATAAAACAAAAATCAATGGCGAAGATATAGGATTTTTATTAGCACCATTACTAAATAGTGCTGGAAGACTAGATGACCCAAGAATATCACTCAATTTTTTACTAAGCAAAAATAGATACGAAGCAAATGAAAATTTATACAAGTTGATTGAGCTAAATAATCAAAGAAAAGAATTACAAATCAATATTTACCACCAAGCACAAAGCTTAGTCAATACAGAAGATGAAGTTATAGTAGTATTTGATGAAGATTGGAATGAAGGAATATTGGGTATTGTAGCATCAAAACTATGTGATAAGTATAAAAAACCAGCTTTTGTATTAACTCAAAAAGATGATATCATCAAAGGTAGTGCAAGAAGTAGTGGATTGATTGATTTATATGAGTTATTGACACTTAGCCAAGATAGTGTACTCAATTATGGTGGACACAAAAGTGCTGCAGGTGTGACTATAAAGGTTGAAAATCTGGAGTATTTTAGAAAATCTCTAAATGAAAATAAAGCCAAATTATCACCATCAGAGGAATTTAGAAGTGAGTATATAGGTGAATTATCACTAGATGAGGTAGATTTTGAACTTTTTGATATTTTAGAGCAGTTTGAACCTTATGGATTAGAAAATGAAAAACCATATTTTTTATTCAAAGATATACAAATACAAAAAGTTATGAGTATTGGCAAAAATAAAGAACATACAAAATTTGTAGTAAATAAAAACTACAGTGATTCATTCGAAGCATTATTTTTTGGTGAAAATGCTACAAATTATAATGACTTAGATAATTGTAGCTTTGTGGCAAGTGTGGGATTAAATGAGTTTAGGGGAAATATATCGCTCAATCTACATATCAAAGAGGTTATTCGTTCTCTTTGATTTTAGTTTTTTCTTTGTCTTGTTTTTTTCTAAATAAATGAAATTTTTCTTTTTCTAATAACTCTTCTACATATGAAGGCTCAGCTTTTTTAGCATTTTTCCAAATACCAGAAGGTAGTCTTACTTGAAGTTTATTTTTTTCTCTTAGTTTTATAATTTTTTTAGCTGATAATACTTTAGAAACTGGTGCAAAATCAACATCAGTTAAATCAACATCTTTCTTATAAAAAAGTGTTTGTTTTTTGAAATTTCCCCATCCAGGTATCCCATCATCAGTATATGGCACTTCATACCCATTCTTAAAACTAATCATCATTTTGTAATGGCTATCATCAAATATTTGAGCTATTTCACCAGCCCCAAATACCAATCCATAAACACTATCTCCTACTTTTGCATTATCAAAGTAAGCCATAAGTACTCCTTATTAACAATTTTGTAATGTGTAGTATATCATAAATTAATTACAAATAAAGTATAATAAACAAAAAAAACGAAGAAGAATAAACAATGATTTTAATGATAGATAACTATGATAGTTTTACATATAATATAGTTCAATATTGCCTTGAACTTGGAGCTGATTTGAAAGTTATTAGAAATGATGAGCTAAGTGTAGAAGAGATAGAAGCACTTCACCCTGAAAAAATAATCATATCTCCAGGACCAGCAACCCCAAATGAAGCAGGAGTTTGTCTTGATGTTATCAAATATTTCGCAGATAAAGTTCCAATTCTTGGTATTTGCCTTGGTCATCAAGCCATAGGACAAGCATTTGGTGGTGATGTGATAAAAGCTCCAAATATGATGCACGGTAAAACATCCAAAATAGAAGTAATCAACCCAAGTTGTATTTTTGAAGGACTTCCAAAAGAATTTACTCAAACAAGATACCACTCTTTGATAGTTGATAAAAAAACAATGCCAGATATTATAGAGCCTCTTGCATACAGTAAAGATGACAATGAACTTATGGCATTAAAAATCAAAGATAAAAATATCTATGGTGTACAATTTCATCCAGAATCTGTAATGAGTGAGTACGGCAAAGAGATTTTACATAACTTCTTAAAACTATGAAACTCTCAAGAACAATACTAGAGCCATTATTACTTATAGCTTTGGTATTGTTGATTGCACTTTTATTTTTTAGTGCATCAAAACTAAGCTTTAGCTACAAAGAAGCCTTACTAATATTAAATGAAAGCAATACTTTTTTATCATATTTTATGAGTTTTTGGATTGATTCTTTTGGAACAAACTCTCTAATAGCAAGATTGCCTTTTATATTCTTTTATGCACTTAGTGTCATCTTGCTTTATTTATTGACACAAAATTATTTTACAAAAGAGATAGATAGATTTATTACTACCATTATTTTTGCTCTTTTACCAGGTATCAATAGCTCAGCTTTAATTATAAATGAATCCATAATTGTAGTTTTTTGTGTATTATTGTATTTATATCTATATAAACTTTATAATAAACCAAATTTAATTATATTGCCATTCTTTTTATTAATTGATAACTCTTTTGCAATATTTTATTTAGCACTATTTTTCTATGGACTTTACAAAAAAGACAATATGTTATTTGTCATTTCTTTGGTTTTATTTGGAATTTCTATGTCAATTTTTGGATTTGATACAGGTGGTAAGCCAAAAGGGCATTTTGTATCTACATTGGCAATTTATTCTTCCATTTTTTCACCATTATTGTTTTTGTATTTTGCATATGCTATGTATAAAATCTCTTTCAAAGGGACAAAATCACTTTATTGGTTTATAAGCATCACAGCATTTGGATTTTCCTTATTACTATCTTTTAGACAAAAAATCGATATTGCAGACTTTGCTCCTTTTGTAATAGTAGCAATTCCTATGATGGTAAAACTTTTTATGCATTCATATAGAGTAAGACTCAAAAAATTCAGAACATATCACAAAATATCAGTAAATATAGTTTTAATAGTGCTTGTTATCAATTTCTTTTTTTTACATTACAACCAGATTTTATATCTATTGTTAGAAAAACCAACCAAACATTTTGCTTATGATTACCATTTTGCCAAAGATTTAGCACAAGAGCTAAAACAAAAAGGTATCAATAATATTTATATTGATGATGAAAAGCTTCAAAAAAGATTAGAAATTTATGGTATTAAAATGGGTAATTCATATTATGCAACATCTTCAAAAACCAAAATATATGACGAAATTGTAACAATTGAAGTTTATAATAAAACAGTAATTGAGCTTTTTGTTACAAAACTTAACAATTAAACTATCCTTTTTGAAACATACTGTTACCTTTTAGTTACTTTTATGCACTTCTTGGTTAAAATTGCTTGAAAGTAATAAAAAGGGAGTTCATAATGGCACAAAGAGCAATTCGTGAATATGATGGCAAAGCTTTGTTTTCAAAACAATGGGAAAACTATTTTAGCGGTTTTCATTATAGTTTCAAATCTGTACTAGTTACTAATGGTACAGAATTATTAGCAAAATCAAAAGAGCATGGTTTTGAGTGGTTAAGACAAGAACCTCTTGTTGCAAAACCAGATATGCTTTTTGGAAAAAGAGGAAAAAACAATTTAGTTCTTTTCAAAGACCAAAAACCAGGTGATGTAAGTGTAGCAAAGGCTGCAAGCTGGATAGATGATAAATCATCACATACTACTACACTTCTTACAGGACAACACGGAACTTTGACACATTTTATAGTTGAGCCGTTTACTCCACATACTCAAGAGCAAGAATATTATATTAGTGCAACAACAGTAGGCGAAGATGATGTATTATATATGTCTGCTGAAGGTGGTATGGAAGTAGAAGAAAACTGGGATAAAGTTGTAGAAGTAAAAATACCTATTAATATGAGTGATGCTGATATGGAGCACACAATAAAAGCAAATATTCCAAAAGATATAGCAGCTAAAGATAAAGTAAGATTTACATCTTTTGCAATCCAATTTTTCAAATTCTACAGAGATATGAATTTTGCATATCTTGAAATCAACCCAATCGTTATGATTGAAGATAGAATGGAAATCTTAGATCTTGTTGCAAGATTAGATGATACTGCTGGATTTATGATGAGAGATACTTGGGGAGAAATAGAATACCCTACAGCATTTGGTATGGAAGATTTAAGCCCAGAAGAAAAAGCTATAGCTGAAGCTGATAGTAAATCTGGAGCATCATTAAAACTAACAGTTCTTAACCCAATGGGAAGAATCTGGACTATGGTAGCTGGTGGTGGAGCATCTGTTGTTTATGCTGATACAATAGCTGATTTTGCTGAAGCAAGCGGTGGAAGCGTAAGTGACCTTGCAAACTATGGTGAGTATAGTGGTGGACCAACAACTGGTGAAACTAAATTTTATGCAGAAACTGTACTTGACCTTATGACAAGAAACAAAGACCCAAAAGGTAGAGATAAAATTTTGATTATCGGTGGAGCTATTGCAAACTTTACAGATGTTGCAAAAACTTTTACAGGTATTATCCAAGCATTTGAAACATATGCAGATAAAATGAATGCAGTAGGAACAAGAATATATGTTCGTCGAGGTGGACCAAACTATGAAAAAGGTCTAAAAGATATCAAAGATGCTGCTGATAGATTAGGTTTATATATAGAAGTGTACGGACCAGAAACACATGTGACTGATATAGTTCGTATGGCATTAGAGAAATAAGGAGAAAACAATGAGTGCTTTATTTACAAAAGATACACAAGCAATATTTTGGAACAACAACAAAAGTGCAATTCAAAGAATGCTTGATTATGATTTCGTAATCAACAGAGAAAAGCCTTCAGTTGCAGCAATCGTTGCTCCTACAGCTGATAGCAAATTTGATAAGTTCTTTTATGGACCAGATGAGATTATGATTCCATTATACAAAAATACAACAGAAGCAGCAAAAGCTTTCCCAAATGCTGATGTATTATTAAACTTTGCATCATTTAGAACAGCTTATGATGTAACAATGGAAGCAGTTAAATTAAAACAATTCAAAACTGTTATGGTTACAGCAGAAGGTATTCCTGAAAGACTTGCAAGAAAAATGAATGTAGATGCTAGAAATAGTGGTGTTACAGTTATAGGACCTGCTACTGTTGGAGGGATAGCTCCAGGAGCTTTTAAAATAGCAAATGTGGGTGGTACAATTGAAAATATCATCCAATCAAAACTTCACCGTGCAGGAAGTTGTGGACTAGTTACTAGAAGTGGTGGTTTATTCAATGAATTATCAAATATAATATCAATAAATGCTGATGGAATTGCTGAAGGTGTTGCTATTGGTGGAGATAGATTTGTTGGTTCAGTTTTTATTGACAACTTACTTAGAATGGAACAAAACCCACAAGTAAAATATATGGTACTTCTTGGGGAAGTTGGTGGTACTGAAGAGTACAAAGTTATTGAAGCTGTTAAAAACGGACAAATCAAAAAACCAATTATCGCATGGTGTATTGGTACAATTGCTGCACATTTTAGTAGTGGTGTACAATTTGGTCACGCTGGAGCTTCGGCAAATGCTGATGCAGAAACAGCAGTTTCAAAAAACAAAGCAATGGCTGAAGCTGGTATATTTGTACCAAAATCATTCAATGATTTACCACACAAAATTAATGAAGTTTATAATGACCTAAAAGCAAAAGGGATAGTAACAGACATTGTTGAGCCAGAACTAAAAACAGTGCCAAAAACAAGAAGAAGCAAAAACTTTATTTGTACTATCAGTGATGATAGAGGTGATGAAGCTACATACGCAGGATATCCAATTTCAAGTGTTGCTACACCAGAAACTGGTATGGGTATTGGTGATGTTATTGCACTATTATGGTTCAAAAAGAGATATCCAAAATGGGCAACAGACTTTATTGAAACAGTTATAAAAACAGTTGCAGACCATGGTCCTGCAGTTTCAGGTGCTCATAATGCAAAAGTAACTGCTCGTGCTGGTAAGTCAGTTGTAGAATCACTAGTAACTGGTCTTTTGACTATAGGACCTAGATTTGGTGGAGCGATAGATGGTGCTGCACAATATTTCAAACATGCACACGATCACAATATGACTCCAGCAGAGTTTTTAGATTATATGAAAAAAGAGGGTGTTCCGATTCCAGGTATTGGACACAGAATTAAATCTTTGAGAAATCCAGATTTAAGAGTTGAAGGGTTGAAAAAATTTGCAAATCAATATTTCCCGGCAACTCCACTACTTGATTATGCATTAACAGTAGAACAACTAACAACATCAAAAAAAGATAACCTTATCTTAAATGTTGATGGTACTATTGGTATTTTGATGGTAGATATGTGGAGAGCTTTAGGATATAGCGAAACTGAAATAGATGAATTTGTAAATAGTGGTACACTAAACGCATTCTTTATCGCAGGAAGAACAATCGGATTTATCGGACATGTTCTTGATGAAAAAAGACTTGCAATGCCAATGTACAGACATCCGTTTGATGACATCTTATATGATGTACAAATGGCAGACGAACTTTAATAACTTTAATCTTATTTATTGTAAAATACTTCCAAGGTATCCATATGATACTTTGGAGGCTATTTGAAAAAATCAATCACACTTCTCGAAATTCTTTTTGTATTACTAATACTCTCAATCATATATACAGTATCAATACCCAAAAAAATAGACTCAAAACTAAATCAAGCAACAGACTATCTTCTTATATATCTCAACTACACAAGATATTTAGCTTTTATAGATAACAAATATGACCCAAATGATGATTTATGGTTTAGAAAAATGTATAGACTAAGATTTGAAAAATGTACATCAACTATTGGTGGATTATACTTTATAGTATTTAGTGATGAAAACAAATCAGGACAAGCAAAAAAAACTGATAGCATAAAAGACCCTTTAACATCAAGACATCTATATAGTAGATATACATGTGACCCAAAGTCTGATGAAAGTAAATATGTATTACTTACAAAAGAGTTTGGTGTAACAAAAGTAAATATCAGTTGCAACTCTACAAGCTCTTTAGGACAGATACTTTATGCA
Source organism: Arcobacteraceae bacterium (assembly GCA_023229945.1). Taxonomy (GTDB): domain Bacteria; phylum Campylobacterota; class Campylobacteria; order Campylobacterales; family Arcobacteraceae; genus UBA6211. The sequence goes on from JALNYH010000014.1 coordinate 50,461, forward strand.
AATGATGGCAAAATATATTCAAAAGTTGGAACAAACGCAAACGACATTGGCAAATTTGAAATACAAAACCAATGTTTTATAGAAATCTTTGACAAAGATGGAAATAAATCTACAATTATAATAGAGCCAAAGACAGGTTATGCATACAAACACAAATAAAATAAACACAAAAGACCCCTAAAAACCCGTAAAAAGTAAGAAAAAAAGAGAAAAGGGGAAAATTCTTTAAAATTTAAGTAAAATTTAAGCGTAAACCCCTTGACAAAGTAGGAATTTTCTATTATAATTCCCGTCCAATTTGAGTGACACACGAAAGTTTGAAACTACGAATTAGTTCTTTAAAATCATAACGGTT
>JALNYH010000034.1 GCA_023229945.1 Arcobacteraceae bacterium
GTAGAATTCAAAAAAACTTTAACAGATAGTTTAGAAAAGGAGGTTGTAGCTTTTTGAACTACCATGAGGGTGGTTTGATATATATTGGTGTGGATGTAAATGGTATCGTAGTGGGATGTGAAAATCCAGATGAATATCAGCTTAAAATAAAAGATAGACTAAAACATAATATTTCTCCATCATGCTTAGGACTATTTGAAGTTATCTTGGAAATTATAGAAAACAAATATGTTATAAAAATAATAGTTGCAAGTGGTAGAGAAACTCCTTATTATATCAGAAAAAATGGTATGTCAGAAAAAGGTTGCTATATCCGTATAGGAAGTAGTAGTGAACCTATGAGTCAAGCCATGATAGAAGATTTATTTGCCAGAAGAGTTAGAAATTCACTTAGCAAAATCAAATCACATCGTCAAGATTTGACATTTGAACAACTTAAAATCTACTATGAAGAAAAAGGCTTAAAACTAAATGATAAGTTTGCTTCCAACTTGGAACTTTTGACCGAAGATGGACATTATAACTATGTAGCATATTTACTTGCTGATACAAATGGAACATCTATAAAAGTGGCAAAATATTCTGGTAAAAACAAAATAGACTTGATAGAAAACAATGAGTATGGGTATTGTTCACTCATCAAGGCTACCCATAAAGTTTTGGATAAATTAGATATAGAAAACAAAACAGCTGCACAGATAACTCATAAAACTAGAGTAGAAACACCTTTGTGGAATAAAGTGGCTCTTAGAGAAGCTGTTATAAATGCAATAGTTCACAATGATTACACTACAGAATTACCACCTGTCTTTGAGATATACAGTGACAGAATAGAGATAACTTCAAGTGGTGGTATTTCAACTATTAAAAATCTTGAAGATTTTTTTGCAGGATATTCAAAACCTATAAACCGAGAACTAATGAGAGTATTTAAAGATGTTGAGTTAGTGGAGCATCTAGGCTCTGGACTAGGTAGAATATTAGAAGTTTATGGAAAAGATAGTTTTGAAATTAGTCAAAACTTTATGAGAAATATTTTTTATTCTAGTGAAAAAATATTTGAAGCTAAAGCTACTGACCAAGCTACTGACCAAGCTACTGACCAAGCTACTGACCAAGCTATATTAGAATTTTGCAAAGAACCAAAGACAACGAAAGAAATTATGGACTTTGTTGGAATGAAACATAAAACATATTTTAGGCAGAATGTTTTAAGTCCATTGTTTGAACAAGGACTTTTGGAACTCACTATACCAGATAAACCAAAAAGCCCAAATCAAAAATATAAAACAAAGGTCAAATAATCGTAAAACTATTAATCACAGGCTCAAGTGGCTTTGCAGGAAGCAAAATAATTTTGAATGTTAAATGTTGAATGGAGGACTATTATATCAATAGTTTTTGAGATTTATGAAAATCTGGTTTAGTTGGCTAAGTTTTGAGTTTATAAGGGAACACCAGATTTATCTGGTAATCTTTAGGATAAGCCCAGTTAAAAATGGGGTTTCGTAAGACAAGTTTAGATTTGGTTTGATTTTAAAACTTAAGTATTTTGTTGTATAATTTTATAAATTATGATTTGTTAGTGTAAAGCTAAAATAAGTAGCTAATAAAAACCCCAAGCATAACTTTGTTTCAAATAAAGACTTACTGGGGGATTAGGTTAGCATTATAGCGAAAATAGTATAAAAATTAAGTGGGTAGTGTATGAGAGATAAAGATTTCAGTAGTTGGAATAATATAAAAGAACAACTACATAATGATAAAATAAACTTTCGCTTTAGAGAAAGAGATATATTTTTTATGTATGTTGGTGCTAACATTGGTTTTGAGCAAGATGGAGGCAAAGATTTTTTACGACCTGTTTTAGTGTACAGAAAATTCAATAAACATGTTTTTTTAGGTATTCCTCTTACTTCACAAGTAAAATTTGATAAATTTCATTATAATTTTGAATATAAAGATAATACTAGAAGTTTTGCGATACTTTCTCAATTAAGATTGTTTGATATCAAAAGAGCTAAGTTTAGAGATGGTCAGATATCAAAGGAAAACTTTTTTGAACTTCAAAATGAATTGTTAAGACTGATTGTTACCCCTTTGGAAGATCCAAAGGGTGCGCACGAAGGCGATTTGTAGTGACATTGTATCAAATAATTAAAAAGAAGTCAAGTAAATGTATTAGTCCACAACATATGGCACTGAGGATTATTTTCAATAAGCAATATGGAACGCCAGTCTTTCTCACAGAGAGTGCAAGCACAAGACTGGTTTTCTAAGACAAGTCCAGTCAGAGACTGGGGTTCCATAAGACAAACACATATTTGGTTTGATTTTAATATTAAGTATTTTATGCTATAATCTTCAGATTATTATTTATTGGTATTATATAAGAAAAAGGAAAAAAGTCAATTTAATGATTTATATAATTTTATTTTTATTATCTTTTACATTTACATATCTTATAAAAAACTTTTACATCAAAAAATCACTTGTAGCACAAGTAAATGAGCGAAGCTCTCATACTGTTCCTACTCCTCATGGTGGAGGTATCGCTATAGCTGTGACTTGGTTTATGGGGCTTGTGTATTTGTATTTTACTGATAGCATAGACACTACGCTTTTTTATGCATTTATGGCTGGTGTATTTATCTCTATTGTTAGCTTTTTTGATGATTTGTATGAGCTTAGCCCAAAGATAAGACTTATGGTTCAGTCTGTAGTAGCAATTGTAGGCTTGATGGTTATCGGTGGGCTTGGAAGTATTGATTTTGGGTTATTTACTATAGAAAATCAGTTGTTTACCAATCTTTTTGCTTTTTTGCTAATAGTTTGGTATATAAATCTGACCAATTTCATAGATGGAATAAACGGTTATGTAGGTAGTATGTTTGTATTCTTGGGTCTTGCTGGTCTAATTCTTTTTGGAGATTCTTTTTTTGGAGTTTTGGCTACTTGCGTTGCTGGGTTTTTGTATTGGAACTGGAATAAAGCGAAGATTTTTATGGGAGATGTTGGTAGTACACTTCTTGGGTACAATATAGCTATTATTACCATCTATTTTGCAAATACTGAGTCATCAAATCTTTGGATTTGGATAGTGTTGTTTGGGTTGTTTTGGTTTGATGCTACTGTGACTTTGATAAGAAGAAAGCTTAATGGCGAGAGATTATCCCAAGCCCACAAAAAACACGCTTATCAAAGACTTACCCAATCTGGCTGGAGTCATTATAAAGTTACGAATTATTCTATTGTTTTAAATATATCTCTTTTTGTGATAGTTTATTTTGTATCAAATGTATTTATAGCTTTTTTTATTGCAATTATGGTATTATCACTTAATATGAAATATGTAGATGCTCAAAAAAGGTTTGAATAGTGTTTTTTATAGATAAAAGAATATTAAATTTTTTAGTTATTTTGTTTTTAACATTTGTTACATTTTGGTGGACTTTTCTTATCTTCAAAAAACCTTTTATGATAGAGATAGTGATGTTTATTGTAGGTGTTAGGATGTTATCATCTATCATTATATTGAAAGACTACTCACTTTCTTGGTCCAAGGCTACTCAGAGGACATTTTTGATAAAAGCCATAGTTTATATTGTAGCTTTTTGTATATATGTACCATTTTTATATACTAAAATACCTTTGGCTCTTTTGGCATCTGAATTGTTTTTGTATCTTTTTAGTATCAATTTTGCTATGTATTCTTATCATTATATTATCAATAGATCAAGAGTTTCTAAGACAAAATCTGTGGTTATCTATGGTGCTGGCAAGGCTGGTATAAAGCTTGAAGAAGAGTTTAGAAATAGTGAATATAAGGTGGTTTATTTTGTAGATGATGATAAAATATTACAAAAACGCTCTATCGATAGTGTAAAGATTTTATCAAAAGATGAACTCAAAGAAGTTATTTCAAAAAATGGTAAATTGGATTTACTTGTAGTTGCTATGCCTTCAGCTTCGACTGATAGAATAAAATATATATATGATAACCTAAATCCATATTTTAAAACAATAAAGATTTTACCTTCTTTTAGAGAGATATTGAGAGATAAAGACTTTTCTATACAGCTTAAAGATATAAGTGTAGAAGATTTACTAGCTCGCCACCCAAAAGATTTGGATAAACAACTGATTCAAAACTTCATAAAAGACAAAAAAGTACTTATCACAGGAGCTGGTGGAAGTATAGGAAGTGAGATATCAAGACAGTGTGCTATATTTGGAGCAAAACAGCTGATATTACTAGATCACAGTGAATACAACTTGTATGCAATAAGTGAAGAGCTTTGTAAATATAAGCCAGTTCATATCATGCAATCAGTGATAAATAAAGAACTACTTGATCGAACTTTCGAAAAGTACAAGCCTGATATTGTAATACACGCTGCAGCTTACAAACATGTACCTTTGGTGGAAGAAAATATAACTGAAGCTATCATCAACAACATCATAGGTACAAAAAATACAATAGATTGTGCTATAAAACACGATGTCAAAAAATTTGTTCTTATTTCTACAGATAAAGCAGTCAGACCAACAAATGTGATGGGTACAACAAAACGAATTTGCGAACTATATGCACAAAATATCAATACACCAGAAAATACCGAGATAGTAGCAGTAAGGTTTGGAAATGTTCTTGGAAGTAGTGGGAGTGTAATACCAAAATTCAAAACTCAAATTGCAAATGGTGGACCAATAACAGTCACACACCCAGATATCACAAGATACTTTATGCTTATCCCAGAAGCTTGTGAGCTAGTACTTCAAGCTGCAAGTTTGGGCAAAGGTGGAGAGATATTTATCCTTGATATGGGAGAACCTATCAAAATAGTAGATTTAGCACAAAAAATGATAGATTTAAGTGGAAAAGAAAATATAAAAATAGAATTCACAGGACTAAGAACTGGAGAAAAACTATATGAAGAGCTACTGATAGATGATAGCGAAGCAAAAACAGACTACGAGTCTATCACGGTCGCTGGAATGACACATTATGATATAGCCAAACTAAACCATGATATATTTGAGCTTATCAACTGCGAGGATAAATTGGAAAAACTCAAAGAAATAGTACCTGAGTTTAATCATCATTTGAATTAGTCTTTATTGGAACGCCAGATTTCTCTGGTTTCTTTGAAGAAAAGCTAAGACAAGCCCAGTCAGAGACTGGGGTTCCAAAAAGGCATATATGAATATGAAGTATAATTCTTATTTAAGCTTATTGGTACTATAATATGAAGTATAATTCATATTTTGTAAGGAAAAGTTATGACTTTGGAACAACTTGGTAATGAAATAAAACTTTTGCGAAAAGAAAAAAAGTATTCTCAAGATGATATGGAACAATATAGTGGCATTACAAAACGCACTATATCAAAAATAGAAAATGGCTTTATAGATGAAGTTGGAATCAAAAAGGTTGATGTGATTTTGGATTTGTTGGGATATGAGCTAAGTATAAGACCAAAGGGTCGCCCAAAAACATTAGAAGAACTACAAAATGAACAACGATAATATAAAAGTTTATACCAATAAAAGACATACTGGGAATCTTGTGTATGAAGAAGCCAAATATGTGTTCAATTATATCCAAGATGCAAAAGATGTAGTAAGTCTCACTATGCCAATTAGAAATGCAAGTTGGGATAGTAAAAAATTACATCCTATTTTTCAAATGAATCTTCCTGAGGGTGCATTGAAAGATGCTATTAAAAACCACTTTGCAAAAATTCAAACTATGGATGATTTGAATTTATTAAGACTCATTGGTCCGTATATGTTGGGTCGTGTAAAATTTGATAAGATTATTGAATGCGATGATAAAATTAGTCTTGATGAGATTTTGAATTCCTCTAAACAAAATTTATTTGATGAATTGATGGATAAATTTGCTATTCGCTCAGGTATATCAGGAATACAACCAAAGCTTTTACTTCAAGCACACAACAAAACTACAATGAAATTTGAACACTACATAGTAAAATCTTGGGAATCAAACTATCCAAATCTTGGACTAAATGAATATTTTTGTATGAGAGCTATTCAAAATGCTGGACTTACAACCCCTGAGTTTTATATAAGTGATGATTTGAGTATGTTTGTTATGAAAAGATTTGATGTCAAAGAAGATAATAGTTATTTTGGATTTGAAGATATGTGTGTACTTACTGCCCGTGGCACTGAGCAAAAATATGACGGTAGTTATGAAGAGTGTACTAGGGTAATCAAAGACATAATCCCACCTCAAAAAAGAAAAGATAGTCTAAAAATATTTTTCAAAGCTATAATTATGAATCATTTGTTGCAAAATGGAGATGGACATCTCAAAAATTATGGTATTGTATATGAAAATGATTTTAATGATAGTTTGTTGGCTCCTATTTATGATGTAATAACTACTACATTGTATATCAAAAACGATATACCAGCTCTAAAAATGGGAGATGATAAGCTATGGTGGAGTGAAAAAACATATAAGGCTTTCGCAAAACAAAGTTGTGGATTGTCAAACAAAGAATATCTGGAAATATTGGATGAATGTATCACATCTATTAAAACTACAAAAAAAGAGATAGAAGACTTTAGTATAAAAGATGATAAAATAAAAATATTTTTAGAAAATTTAGTCAACTGTTGGAAAGAGTCACTTTGAAGAAAAGCTAAGACAAGCCCAGTCAGAGACTAGGGTTCCGTAAAACTGTATAAAAACTATACAGTTTGGTTGACAAAAATACGCTAAATTTAGGTATAATATCGCAATTTATAACAAATTTGTAACATTTACAATTTTGTCACTCAAAGGACTAAAATGGGATGTAATTTAGATTTATTAACTTCTTTTAGAGATAACTGTGGTTTCGGACTACTTGCTAGTTTGAAAAGTAAACCAACTCATCAAAATCTTCAAGATGCTATTACTTCACTAGAACGAATGATGCACAGGGGTGCAATAGCAGCTGATGGTAAGAGTGGTGATGGATGCGGATTACTTCTTTCTATGCCTGAACAATTTATGAGAAAAATTGCACTAAGTAATGGTGTAGATTTACCAAATATGTATGCTGTAGCTATGATTTTTGCACCAGAGCTAAGTGATATTGAGATTTTTGAAAAACACTGTGCTAGAAATGACTTAAAAGTTTTATTTAGTAGAGTTGTCCCTATCAATAAAGATGCCCTTGGTAAGCTAGCTCTTGATACATTGCCAAATATTATACAAGTATTCGTTACTCCAAATTCTTTGGTATCAACTAATAGATTTGATGCTATGGTATATCTTACACGAAAAGAGTGTGAGCATGAGCTGAAAAACAAAGAAGGTTTTTATATCCCTACATTTTCATCAAAAGTGATTTCTTACAAAGGTCTTTTGATGCCTACGCATATCAAAGAGTTTTATACAGACTTAAAAGATCCAGATTTTACAATTACATTTTCACTTTTTCATCAAAGATTTTCTACTAATACATTGCCAAAATGGAAGCTTGCACAGCCTTTTAGAAGTATAGCTCACAATGGTGAGATAAACTCAGTAGAAGCAAATAGATTTAATGTAAAAGTAAAATCAGAAAATTTAAAATCAAATGTATTTACTGATGAAGAATTGCAAAGAATATTCCCTATTTTACAAGATGGTGGAAGTGATAGTGCTAGTTTGGATAATATGTTTGAATTTATGATTGTAAATGGACTAGATTTCTTCAAATCAGCTAGAAGCTTGATACCAGCTCCTTGGCAAAATGCACCTCATATGGATAGTGATTTGAGAGCGTTTTATGAATATACATCAACAGCACAAGAAGCATGGGATGGACCAGCGGCTGTGAGTCTTACTGATGGAAGATATATAGGGTGTGTTCTTGATAGAAACGGGCTTAGACCTTCAAAATATATCATCACAAAAGACGATAGAATTATCATTACAAGTGAGTACGGTACTATTGATATAGATGAAGACCAAATCCTAGAGCGTGGAAGACTAAGTGGCGGACAAATGATAGGACTTGACCTAAAACACGGTGTTGTTTTGAAAGACAAAGATATCAACAACTATCTAAAATCTTCACAAAACTATTCAAAATGGCTAAGCCATGATATGGAATATTTACAAGAATATATTGATGATTCGTTTTTGGATTTGGCTGATTATAAATTGAAAGATTTATCAAAAAAACAAAAACTTTTCAATATCACTTATGAAGCAATAGACCAAGTAATCGAGCCTATGACAAAAGATGGTAAAGAAGCGGTAGGAAGTATGGGTGATGATACTCCGCTAGCTGCTTTTTCTACTGTTCAGAGAAATTTTACAGACTTTTTTAGACAAAAATTCGCTCAAGTTACAAACCCTCCAATAGACCCATATAGAGAAAAAGTAGTAATGAGCTTAAATACTGGATTTGGTAGAATCCACAATATTCTAGATGAAGATGCGGTATATGCAAAAAGACTAAAATCAAGTACTCCCATTCTTATGAAAGAAAATTTTGATATTCTAAAGTCTTTTGGTGACAAAACTCATCCAAGATTTGATCAATATTACAAAAACAAAACTTTCTCAACTACATTTACAACTGATTTGGAAAAAGCTTTGAAAACTCTAGGTGAAGAGGTAGTAAAAAGTGTTCAAAAAGGGACAAGTATTATAATTCTTGATGATAGAGGTGTGGATGAAAACAATAAAATCATCCCAATAGCTATGGCTGTCGGGTATATCAATCAATATCTTTTGAAATTTGATATAAGACACAATGTCTCAATAGTAGCTGTTAGTGGTGAAGTTTATGATGCTCATAGTGCTGCGGTACTTATTGGATATGGAGCTAGTGCAATATATCCATATATGCTGTATTCTTCTATTGTAGCTATTTATGATAGAAAAAACATATCAGTATTTGAAATGCAACAAAAACTGAAAAATTCTCAAAAAGCAATAAATGCTGGAATCTTGAAAATTATGTCAAAAATGGGTATTTCTACAATTGCAAGCTATAGAAATTCTGGCTTGTTTGATGTGATAGGTCTTAGCGATAAGATAGTGCAAGAGTGCTTTAGTGAGAGTCATAGTGATTTGGCAGGATTGTGTTATAGTGATATAGAAAAAAGGTTAGAGAGTGCTCATTTTGGTGCATTTTATGACAATAACCATATCTTACCTTTGAAAGTAGGCGGTATTTATAAATACATAGATGGTGGTGAATATCACGACTATGGTCCAGCTGTGACAAAAGCAATGCACAACAAAGAAGCAACTGATTTTGATAGTATTACTGATTTTGATACTTTAAAAAATATGGTACAAAATAGAAAAAATAAAATGATAAGAGATTTCTTTGAGTTCAATAGTGATAGAAAATCTATCGATATATCAGAAGTTGAGTCAAAAGAAGATATTTTCAAAAGATTTGCAAGTGCTGCTATGAGTCTTGGTTCTATATCTCCAGAAGCTCACGAAGCAATAGCAACTGCTATGAATACAATAGGCGGACAAAGCAACTGTGGAGAGGGTGGAGAAGATAAAGAGAGATTCAAAACTATCAAAAACTCTAAGATAAAACAAGTAGCTTCAGGAAGATTTGGTGTGACTCCAGGATATCTAAGAAACGCACAAGAACTTCAAATCAAAGTAGCTCAAGGTGCAAAACCAGGTGAGGGCGGACAGCTTCCAGGATACAAAGTAACTGGACTTATCGCTAAACTTAGACATACAGTAGCTGGTGTGACACTTATTTCACCTCCACCGCACCATGATATTTATTCTATTGAGGATTTGGCTCAGTTGATTTTTGACCTTAAGCAGGTAAATCCTGAAGCAGTAATCGCTGTGAAATTGGTATCAAGCCTTGGTGTTGGTACAATAGCAGCAGGTGTAGCAAAAGCTTACGCAGATAAAATCATCATAAGTGGTGGTGATGGTGGTACAGGGGCAGCTCCACTTACATCTATCAAACACGCTGGAAATCCTTGGGAGCTAGGTCTATCCGAAGCTCACAACGCACTAAAAGCAAACCATCTAAGACAAATGGTACATCTTCAAACAGATGGTGGACTAAAAACTGGACTTGATGTGGTAAAAGCTGCGATGCTTGGAGCTGAAAGCTATGCTTTTGGTACAGCTGCACTTACAATTCTTGGCTGTAAAATACTTAGAATTTGTCACACAAATAAATGTAGTGTAGGGGTTGCTACTCAAGATGAAGATTTAAGAGGTCATTTTGGTGGAACTGTAGCAAGATTGATAGCTTATTTTACATTTATAGCAGAAGAAGTAAGAGAAATTCTTGCAACTTTGGGCTACAAATCAATAGATGAAATCATAGGAAGAAGTGATTTACTAAAAGTTATTGATGATGAGTTTGCTAAGAAGTTTGATTTTAGTAATATTTTGAGAAAATTAGATGGTGTAGATACTTGTCAAGTAGCGGCAAATGAGCCTTTTGATAAGAATGAGTTTGAAAAAGAAATTTTGAAGAAAGTACACAAAACAATAGAAAACCAGACTAGTCCTATAAAAATATCTAGCAATATTACCAACTTAAATAGAAGTTTTGGTGCATTGATATCTGGTCATATAGCCAAATATTACGGTGATGATGGATTGAAAGAAGATTCTATTAATATCAGTCTAAAAGGGACAGCTGGACAATCTTTTGGTGCATTTTTAAGCAAAGGTATGTCAATATATCTTAGTGGTGTAGCAAATGACTATGTAGGAAAAGGTATGCATGGTGGAAAGATAGTAATTACTCCAAAACTTCAAGGTGAAAACTTCGGTGGAGCTGGTAATACATCATTATATGGTGCAACTGGTGGGAAACTTTATGTTAGAGCTGCTGTTGGAGAGAGATTTGCTGTAAGAAACTCAGGTGCTATTGCTGTAGTTGAAGGTACAGGGGATAGTGCTTGTGAATATATGACAGGTGGAATTGTAGTAATCTTGGGTAATACTGGTATCAATTTTGGTGCTGGTATGACAGGTGGACTTGCATTTGTTTATGATGAACATCATACTTTTATAGACAAAATGAACCAAGAGCTTATTGAAGCTATAAGAATAGATACAGATGATACAGAGCGTGAGAGAATCTATCTCAAAAAACTTCTTCGTGATTATGTGAATGAAACACAAAGTGAAAAAGCACAAGAGATGATAGAAAATTTCCGTGCGGAGATTAGAAATTTTTGGCTTGTAAAACCAAAAAATATGACTGTATTACCACTAAATCCAGCAGATGGAGATTAATTAAGATGCTAAAATTTACTGATATAAAAAGAAGAAATCCTGAAAAAAGAGATGTTCTACAAAGATTGAAAGACTTTGATGAAGTTTATGAGCTTATGAGTGAGAATGAAAATTCAAGACAAGCTAGTAGATGTATAGGGTGCGGTGACCCATATTGTCACAATAAATGCCCCTTACATAACTTTATCCCTAATTGGCTAAAACAAATTGCAACAAATGATTTGGAACTTGCTTTTCAATTGTCAAATGAAACATCACCATTTCCTGAGATTTTGGGAAAAATCTGTCCACATGATGTACTTTGTGAGGGTGATTGTACTCTAAATGATACACATGGTGCTATTACTATTGGGGCTGTTGAGACTTATGTAAGTGAAAAAGCATTTGAAAATGGATACAAACCAACATTTCCTCCAATTACAAGCAAGAAAAAAGTAGCTATTATTGGTAGTGGACCTTCAGGACTAAGCGCTGCTACATTTTTACTACGAAAAGGTATAGCTGTAGAGGTTTTTGAGCGTTCTGGCAAGGCTGGTGGGCTTTTGACTTTTGGAATACCTGGGTTTAAACTTGATAAAAGCAAAGTTCAAAGAAGAGTTGATTGGCTTTTAGGTGCGGGAATGAAGCTCCACTTAAACTGTGAAATTGGCAAAGACAAGAGTTTTGAAGATTTGACAAAAGATTTTGATGCAGTATTCGTAGGAATTGGTGCGACAAAAGGTAAAACTGCAGGACTTGAAGGTGAAAAATCTTCAAATGTTCACTTAGCTATGGAGTTTTTGACTTGTATTCAAAAAAGAAATTTCGGTATGATGACGGACAATTTTATTGATGTAAAAGATAAAAAAGTAGTAGTTATCGGTGGTGGAGATACTGCGATGGACTGCGTAAGAAGCAGTGTCCGTGAGGGTGCAAAAACTGTCAAATGTCTATATAGAAGAGACGAAGCATCAATGCCTGGAAGCAAAAAAGAAGTAGTAAATGCAAAAGAAGAGGGCGTAGAATTTGTTTTCAATGTAGCACCTACCAAGATAATGACTCAAGGCGATTTAGCTACTGGAATAGAGCTTATCAAAACAGAACAAGATACAACTTCTGGAAAAAGAGGAAGTTTGGTAAATATAAAGGGAAGCGAGTATATAGAAGATGCTGATATTATCATCTATGCCCTTGGATTTGACCAAGAAGTACCAGAATTTATCAAAAACAGTTCAATAGAGCTTGATAAGTGGAATGGTATCAAAACAAATGAAAACTACCAAACCTCAAATCCAAAGATTTATGCTGGTGGAGACGCTGTAAGAGGTGCTGATTTGGCAGTAACTGCTACAGCTGATGGAAGAAATGCAGCTTTTGAGATTGTGAAATTTTTTGGGAATTAGTTTTTAGTGATTAGTGGGGAGGGGACTCCGAATCAAGTTCGGAGTGACGATTTTTTGTCATTTCTGAGTTCTGAGTTCTGAGTTCTGAGTGACGGCTGTCATTCTGAGCTTGACGGTTTTATTGTCATTCTGAGCTTGACTCAGAATCTAGGTTCTATTACTAATACACCAAATACACAAAATGGAAAAAGATGAATGAAATATTACAGGCGATAATTGATGCAAATAAAGAGGTTTTTTACTATATAAATAATTCTTTAAAAGCAGATGATTTTGGCTACACTGGCATAATAGGTGCTGGTGGAGACAACTCATCTGTAATTGACCTCAAAGCCGAAGCTATTTTTGTCAAACACTTACTCTATTTTGGTGATATATTATCCGAAGAAAGCGGACTTATTATTTCTAATTCAACATCCAAAATTCAACATTCAAAATTCGTGATCGACCCCCTAGATGGTAGTGATAATTTCATGTCAAGATTGCCTTATTTTGGCTCATCAGTTTCATATGAAATAAATGGTGAAGTCACTTTGGCTGTGATTGCCAATTTTTGTAATGGTGAGTGTATTGTGTATGATGGGAAAGATAAAACTGTATATGATTTGGCTACAAACAAAGAAATTTTGCTTCTAGAGAGTAAAAATCCAAAAATTGGGGTTTTTGAAAGAGCTTATAAATTCCCAAAAATATGTGAAATTTTGACAAATTTAGATATCAAATATAGAAGTCCAGGTGCAGTTGCACTAACTCTTGCAAATGCTCATAATTACCAGTTTGTCCTATTTGGTGGTAAGATGAGAGAGTATGATTTGAAAGCTGGATTTTTTATGACGAAAGATTTATATAGATTCGAGAATAATAAGTTTTTATTAATTTCAAAGAATTTTGAAATATTTACTAAACTTAAAGAGTTTATAACAGAAGTTTAGATATAAATCCATAATAAAAATAAAACTAAGAGGTTATAAATGTCTTTAATGATAACTGATGAATGTATTGCATGTGATGCTTGTAGGGAAGAATGCCCAAATATGGCGATAGAAGAGGGCGATCCAATATATGTGATTGATGCTGATAGATGTACAGAGTGTGTTGGTCATTATGAAGAGCCAGCTTGTATTGAGGTTTGTCCAGTTGATTGTATTATACTAGATTCTGACAACGAAGAGAGCATGGAAGAACTTAGATTCAAATATGAACAACTTCAAGAAGAAGATAATTAAGAATTATGGCTAAAATTACAACTATCATCGACATTGGGTCTAACTCAATGAGAATGGTAGTACTCAACAAAACAAGCCGTTTTGGTTTTCATCTAATCAACGAAACAAAAAGTAAAGTAAAGATTAGCGAAGGAAGCTACCAAAATGGTGGAAACTTACAAGAAGTTCCAATGCAAAGAGCATTTGAGGCTTTGAAATCATTTTTGAGTATTTCAAGTGCCCTAAAATCAAGAAAAATCCTTTGTGTTGCAACTAGTGCTTTGAGAGATGCTCCAAATAAATCAGAATTTGTATCAAGAGTAAGAAGTGAACTAGGATTAAATATCAAAGTAATTGATGGTTCTAAAGAAGCTTATTATGGTGGTGTTGCTGCACTCAATCTTCTGCATGTCGAAGATTTCGTGACAGTTGATATTGGTGGTGGAAGTACAGAATTTGCTATAGTAAAAAATAAAAAAATAGTTGACTTCGTATCACTTGATATTGGTACTGTTAGATTAAAAGAGTTGTTTTTTGATAAAGATGATTTAGATGGTGCAAAAAAGTATATTCTAAAACAACTTCTAAAAGTATCTTATGAACATATAAAAGATATTTCTACAGTAGTGGGAATAGGTGGAAGTATCAGAGCTATTAGTAAACTTTTTATATATAATAGTGATTATCCAGTTGATTTGGTTCATGGTTTTGAATATAAATATAAAGACCACAAAAAAGACTTTGATGATATAAAAAATGCAAAATCTGAAAGCGACCTTAAAAAGTTAGGTGTCAAACGAGATAGATTTGATACTATAAAAGAGGGGACTTTCATATTTGATACAATATTGGACTATTTTGGTATAGAAAGTATTGTTACAAGTGGTGTTGGTGTGAGAGAAGGGGTTTATCTTTGTGATTTACTTAGAAATCAAAATGATAAATTTCCAGCAAATTTCAATGTAAGTGTAAGAACATTTATAGATAGATTTGAACTAGATAGTAAAATCACATCATATCTTGGCAATAATGCTACGAATATCTTTCAAGCACTGAAGCCTTTGCACAATCTTGACAATAGATATAACTCTTTATTGATTGTAGCCTCAAAGCTTCATAGCGTAGGGATAAATCTTAATTTTTATAAATTTAGTGAAAGTAGTTTTGACTATATATTAAATGGTCTTAATTATGGTTTTAGTCACAAAGATAAAGTATTGATTGCACACATGATAAAATTTTCAAAGAACTGCTTACCTGATGCAAATGATTTAAGCAAGTATAAAGAGCTTCTTCCTGATACTTGGATAGTTCAATGGCTCAGCTTCATGTTGAGCCTTAATGTGGCTTTAAATAGTGATTATGGGCTTAGAAAGTATGATTATATCTTAGAAAAAAATGAATTAACCATAAGCAATGGTGAAATGCCTTATCTTATAAGAGAAAATGTTGATAGATTGGAAGTGCCGATTGGTCTTAGATTGGTCATTAGTGAGTAGGTTGTAGGTTGTAGGTTGTAGGTTGTAGGTTGTAGGTTGTAGGTTGTAGGTTGTAGGTTGTAGGTTGTAGGTTGTAGGTTGTAGGTTG
>JALNYH010000035.1 GCA_023229945.1 Arcobacteraceae bacterium
ATTGATTGATTCATATTCTTCCCATTTGCCATTAGAAATTTTAGAAATATCAAAAGATTCTATCAAAGTAGGGTGTATTAAAGGTATAATAAAAATCAAATCAGTACAACCACAATCAAAGCAAGAAATGAATGTTGTAGATTATATTAGAGGCAAAAGGCTAAATATTGGAGATTATTTATCTTGAATCAGTTGATTCTACACAAACTTATCTAAAAGAGCATATCAAAACTCAAGGATATCATAAAAATATAGCAATAGTTACTACAAATCAAACAAATGGTATAGGAAGTAGAGATAACAAATGGGAAAGTAAAAAAGGGAATTTATTTTTTTCTTTTACTCAGACTATAGAAAACTTACCACCAGATTTGAAACTCCAAAGTGCATCAATTTATTTTAGTTTTTTACTCAAAAATCTCTTGTTTTCAAAGAAATCTAAAGTTTGGCTTAAGTGGCCAAATGATTTTTATTTGGAAGAAAAAAAAATCGGTGGAACGATTACACAGCTAGAAAAAAACATATTATTTTGTGGAATAGGGCTCAATCTTAGGGGTGTTAGCAGTGATTATGGATACTTAGATATTGAGATAGATATTGACAATTTATTGAACGAATATTTTACAATTTTAACTCAAAAAATTTCATGGAAGCAAGTTTTCAGTCAATATAAGATAGAATACGAACTGAGCAAGAAATTTCAAGTAACTTTAAAAAATCAAAAAACTTCTCTTGCAGATTCAACACTGTGTGAAGATGGATCGATTTTAATAGCAAATCAAAATGAAGCTTCGAACCAAAGAAGTTTCAGTGAAAAGGTGTATAGTTCAAGATGACAGAGATAATAGCAATAGCAAACCAAAAAGGTGGAGTTGGTAAAACAACCACTGCAGTCAATCTAAGTGCCGCACTTGCATTAAAAGGTAAAAAAGTTCTTTTAATAGACGCAGACCCTCAAGCAAATGCTACTACTAGTTTAGGATTTCATAGAGATACTTACGAATATAATATTTATCATGTAATGTTAGGAACAAAAGAACTTTCAGAAATATTACTAGATACAGAAATAGAAAACTTAAAATTAGCACCATCTAATATTGGTCTTGTTGGAATTGAAAAAGAATTTTACAAAGAGTTAAAAGATAGAGAGCTTATTTTAAAAAGAAAGATTGACCCAATAAAATCTGAGTTTGACTATGTAATCATTGATTCACCCCCAGCTCTTGGACCAATTACTATCAATACATTAAGTGCAGCTACATCAGTACTTATTCCAATACAATGTGAATTTTTCGCATTAGAGGGATTGGCACAACTTTTAAATACAATCAAACTTGTAAAACAAACAATTAATAGACAACTACAAATAAAAGGTTTTTTACCTACAATGTATAGTGACCAAAATAATCTTTCAAAACAAGTTTTTGCAGATCTTGCACAGCACTTTGAAAGTAAACTATTCAAAATAAATGACTCATCTTATGTTGTAATACCTAGAAATATCAAACTAGCAGAAGCACCAAGTTTTGGAAAACCAATTATGAGTTATGACTCTAATGCAAGTGGTACAAAAGCATATACTAATTTAGCAACAGCTATTGCTGGCTAAAAGGAGATTGTATGGCTTTAGGAAGAGGCTTAAGTGAGCTTTTAGGTGAAGTAGAGATTGCTTATGAAAAGAACTCTACAAAAAGAAAAGATAATGTATTAGAACTTGATATTGACTCAATAGTTCCAAATCCAAACCAACCTAGAAAAATTTTTGATGAAGAAAAACTAAATGAACTTAGTGAATCAATCAAAAATCACGGAATTTTACAACCTATTATTGTAATGCAAAATGAAGATGATGAAGGATATACTTTAGTAGCAGGTGAGAGAAGACTTAGAGCTTCCAAACTAGCAGGACTAACCAAAATAAAATCAATAATTGTAAATATTGATGAAAACAAACTCCGTGAACTTGCATTAATTGAAAATATCCAAAGAGATGATTTAAATATTATAGAATTAGCTTATTCTTATGCACAATTAATCAACGAACACAAACTCACACACGAAGATTTAGCGACAAAAGTATCAAAAAGTAGAAGTGTAATTACTAATACATTAAGGTTACTAACATTAAGTGTTCATGTACAACAATTACTTGGAAGTGATAAAATCACAACTGGACATGCAAAAGTTTTAATTGGACTAGATAAAGAGACACAAAATGTAGTTGCTGATTCAATAATTGGACAAAAACTTACAGTTAGAGAAACAGAAAAATTAGTAAATGATATCAAAAATCCACCTCAAAAAATTGAAAAACAAAAAAAAGAGTATCCTTTTGATATGAAACCTTTAGAGGAACTAGCATCAATTCTTAAAAAAGAAAGTTTTAAAGTGAAGCTTGATAAAAATTTTATTAAAATAGAATTCAAAAATCAAGAACAAATAGAACAAATTTCAAAATATTTTCAAAAATCATAAGCCGTTTAAATAAACATTATAGTAAATTTTGGTAAAATGTTGCAGTTTTACAAACTAAGCCCTACAAAAACGGAGGAATAAATGCTAGATATAAGCCCTTTATTGCTTATTTTATCAGCTATTGTTTTCTTACTTACAATGCTAAGATTAAATAGTTGCCTATTTAAACCATTATTGAAGCATATGGATGATAGAGATGCTGCTATCAAACAAGATTTAGCTAACGCTAAACATAACAGTGCTGATGTTGATGGTATGATTGCTGAAGCAAATACAATAATTGCTAAAGCTAAAACTGAATCTGCTGCTATCAGAGACAAAGCTTATAATGAAGCAAACGAAATAGCAAATTCTAAGTTAGCAACTGCAAAGATGCAACTACAAGAAAGTTATGCTAAATTTTCAGACTCTTTAGTTGAAGAAAAAAACAATCTTAAAACTACACTATTAGCTCAAGCACCTTTATATAAAGATGCTATAAAAGCTAAAGTTAGCTCAATATAAGGAGATAAGGTGTTGAAAATTATAAGTATAATTGCTTTGTTGTTTCCTGCAATACTTTTTGCAGCTGGTGCTAGCGAGGAAACTGATACTGTTCAAAGAATTGTAAACTTTATAATATTCGCTGCAATAATTTATTATTTGCTTGCTAATAAAATAAAAGCTTACTTTGCTGGAAGAACTGCATCAATTCAAGCAGAACTGGATAAAGTTCAAGATACGCTAAAAGCTTCTGAAGCAAAAGTAGAAGATGCAAAAGCACAACTTGAAAATGCAAAAAGACTTGCAGCTGAGATTGTTGCTGGTGCAAATTTAGATATAGATAAAATTAAAGATAGTGTTTCAAGAAATGTTACACAAGAGATTAACTATATGCAAAAAACTTTCAATGAAAAACTTGATATTGAGCTTAAAAAAGCAAAAAAAGAAGTTGTAGCTGAAGTTTTAGAAGAATTGTTAGATAGTAAAAACATTGATGTATCAAATGAAGAACTAGCTTCTATTGTTCTTAAAAAGGTTGCATAATGGTTGATTTAGTTGTAAAAAGATATGCAAAAGCATTAATTGATGGGAAAGATATTTCTCAGTTAGAGAGTCAAATAACAGAACTAGAGTCTGTTAGTGTTGCTTATAGTAATGATAAGTTTTTATCTATTATAACTTCTGTAGAAGTAACTAGTCATAAAAAAGTAGAATTAATTTTATCATTTTTGAATAATGCTAGTCAAAATACTATAAACTTAATTAAGCTTCTTGGTGAAAATAGAAGATTAGAAATTGTTCCACAATTAGTTCAAGAATTAAAGAAAGAACTTTTTACTATGAAAAATAGTTATGAAGGGACAATCTATACAAAAACTGAATTGGCAACTACATATGTATCTAGCCTTGAGGAACAATTTGGTAAAAAATTTGATATTCAACTAAAATTAAATCAAAAAGTGTGTAACTATGATGGTATAAAAGTTGAAATTGAAGGTTTAGGTGTTGAGATAGGTTTTTCAAAAGATAGATTGAAATCTCAAATGATTAATCATATTTTAAAAGCTATTTAGAATTTATAAAGGAGTAAATGTATGAGTGTAAAGATCCAAGCTGATGAAATCAGTTCAATAATAAAAGAAAGAATTGAGAATTTTGAGCTAAATGTAGATGTTAATGAAACAGGTAAAATTATATCTTTAGCAGATGGTATTGCTAAAGTATATGGTTTAAAAAATGTTATGGCTGGTGAACTTGTAGAGTTCGAAAACGGCGAAAAAGGTTTGGCATCAAACTTAGAAGAATCAACAGTAGGTATTGTTGTTCTAGGTAACAGTGTAGGACTTAGAGAAGGAACTAGTTGTAAAAGACTTGGAAAACTTCTTGAAGTACCAGTAGGAGAAGGTGTTGTTGGAAGAGTTGTAAACGCTCTTGGAGAACCAATTGACGGTAAAGGTTCAATTGTTGCTACTGCACACAAATTAGTTGAAGAAAAAGCACCTGGAATTATGGCTAGAAAATCTGTTCATGAGCCACTTCAAACTGGTATCAAAGCTATTGATGCACTTGTTCCAATCGGAAGAGGTCAAAGAGAGCTTATTATTGGTGATAGACAAACTGGTAAAACAACAGTTGCTATAGATGCAATTCTTAACCAAAAAGGTGAAGATGTAATTTGTATTTATGTTGCTATTGGACAAAAAGCTTCTTCTGTTGCAAATGTTCTAAGAGTATTAGAAGAAAAAGGTGCAATGGATTATACAATTATCGTAAATGCAGGTGCTAGTGAATCTTCAGCATTACAATTCTTAGCTCCATATACAGGTGTTACACTTGGTGAGTATTTTAGAGATAATGGTAAACATGCACTTATTATATATGATGATTTGAGTAAACATGCAGTTGCATATAGAGAGATGTCACTTCTATTAAGAAGACCTCCAGGAAGAGAAGCATTCCCAGGAGATGTATTTTATCTACACTCAAGACTATTAGAAAGAGCTGCAAAACTTAATGATGAGTTAGGTGCAGGTTCACTAACAGCTTTACCAATCGTTGAGACTCAAGCTGGAGACGTTGCAGCTTATATCCCAACAAATGTTATTTCAATTACAGATGGTCAAATATTCCTAGAAACTGACCTATTCAATTCAGGTATCAGACCAGCTATCAATGTTGGTTTATCAGTATCTAGAGTTGGTGGTGCTGCTCAAATTAAAGCAACAAAACAAGTTTCTGGAACACTAAGACTTGACCTTGCTCAATATAGAGAGCTTGAAGCATTTAGTCAATTCGCATCAGACCTTGACGAAGCTACAAGAAAACAACTTGAGCGTGGACAAAGAATGGTTGAAGTACTTAAACAAGGTGCAAACAAACCATTGTCAATTGACAAACAAATTGTTATCATTTTTGCTGGAGCAAAAGGTTTCTTAGATTCTTTACCAGCATCTGATGTTACAAAGTTTGAAGCTGAAATGTATCCATTTTTAGAGCAAAAATATCCTAATATATTTGCTGATTTAAAAACTAAAAAAGCTATAGATGGTGAATTGGAGAATTTATTAAAAACTGCATTAGAAGAGTTTAAAACAATTTTCTGTGCAAAATAAGGACTAGCTAATGGCTAACTTAAAAGAGATTCAAAGAAAAATCAAAAGTGTTAAAAACACTCAGAAGACTACAAAAGCTATGAAGCTTGTATCTTCTGCAAAATTAAGAAGAACAGAACAATTATCAAAAAGAGCTAGAAGTTATGCTTTGAAAATTAATGAAGTTCTTGGTGAGATTGCATTAAGAGTAGCAAAAGTTCAAGGTAATGAAAATGTATCAAGAGCTTTTAGACTAAATGATGCACCAAAAACAGTTGATATAATTGTTGTAACTGCTGATAAAGGTCTTTGTGGTGGATTTAATATGTCTACTATAAAAGCTGTAAATCTTATGATTAAAGATTATAAATCAAAAGATGTAACAGTAAGACTAAGAATTGCTGGAAGAAAAGGTATTGATTATTTTTCATTCCAAGGTTTTGATCTGTGTGACAAAGTTGTAGGTCTTAGTTCAGCACCAGATTATGACAAAGCAAGTGATTTTATTAGTGATGCAATCAAAGATTTCAACAATGAAGTTACTGATAAAGTTGTATTAGTTTATAATGGTTTCGTAAATATGTTGATTCAAGAAAGAAGAATTAAAGAATTATTACCAATAGGTTTGGATTCTGTACCTTCAGTTGATAGTGAATCAATGTTAGATATTGAGCCAGATGATGATAGTGCAGTTTTAAATGAACTAACTGAAAAATATTTAAACTTCAATATGTATTATGCATTGATTGATTCATTAGCAGCAGAACATAGTGCTAGAATGCAAGCAATGGAAGCAGCTACTTCAAATGCAAGTAGTAGAGTTAAATCTTTAACAGTAGAATTTAATAAAGCAAGACAAGCAGCAATTACAACAGAACTTATAGAAATTATAAGTGGTACTGAAGCTTTAAAATAATAAATGATAAGAAAATATAAAAGGAGCAATTGAATGGAAGGTAAAATTATTCAGGTAATGGGACCAGTTGTTGATATACAATTTGATGGCTATTTACCAGAAATTAACGAAGCAATAGATGTTGTTTTTAGTAATGGTGAAAAAAGAGCAAGACTAGTATTAGAAGTTGCAGCTCACATAGGTGATAGTAGAGTTAGAACTATTGCTATGGATATGACTGAAGGCTTAAGTAGAGGACAAAAAGTAGTAAGTACTGGCGGACCTATTAAAGTTCCAGTTGGTGAAGAAGTACTTGGAAGAATTTTCAATGTTATTGGTGAAACTGTTGATGATGGCGAACCTGTTGAAGCAAAACAATATTGGTCAATTCATAGAGAAGCACCAAGTTTTGAAGAGCAATCTACAAAAACAGAAATGTTTGAAACTGGTATCAAAGTTATCGACCTTTTAGCACCATATGCAAAAGGTGGTAAAGTTGGTCTATTTGGTGGAGCTGGTGTTGGTAAAACAGTTATCATTATGGAGCTTATCCACAATGTTGCATTCAAACACTCAGGTTACTCAGTATTTGCTGGTGTAGGTGAAAGAACAAGAGAGGGTAATGACCTTTGGCATGAGATGAAAGATTCTAATGTTTTAGATAAAGTTGCATTATGCTACGGGCAAATGAGCGAACCACCAGGGGCAAGAAATAGAATTGCTTTAACTGGTCTTACTATGGCTGAATACTTTAGAGATGAAAAAGGTCTAGATGTATTGATGTTCGTTGATAATATCTTTAGATTTGCACAAGCAGGTTCTGAAATGTCAGCACTTCTTGGAAGAATCCCTTCAGCTGTTGGTTACCAACCGACACTTGCAAGAGAAATGGGTGCATTACAAGAGAGAATTACATCAACTGCAAAAGGTTCTATTACTTCAGTTCAAGCTGTTTATGTACCAGCGGATGACTTGACAGATCCAGCTCCAGCTTCTGTTTTTGCTCACTTAGATGCAACTACAGTTCTTAACAGAAAAATTGCAGAAAAAGGTATTTACCCTGCAGTTGATCCACTAGATTCAAGTTCTAGAATCTTAAGTGCAGATGTACTTGGACTTGAGCATTATAGTATCGCTAGAGGTGTTCAATCTGTATTACAAAAATATAAAGATTTACAAGATATCATCGCAATCTTAGGTATGGATGAATTAAGTGAAGCTGATAAATTAGTAGTTGATAGAGCAAGAAAAATTGAAAGATTCCTATCTCAACCATTCTTCGTTGCAGAAGTATTTACAGGAAGCCCAGGTAAATATGTATCATTAGAAGATACAATTGCTGGATTTAAAGGTATTCTTGATGGTAAATATGATGACCTTCCAGAAATGGCGTTTTATATGGTTGGTGGAATTGATGAAGTTATTGCAAAGGCAGAAAGTCTTAAATCTAAGTAAGGATAGTTTATGAATACAATAAAATTATCTATAGTTACGCCAAATGGTTCAATATTTGAAGGTGATGTAAAATCTGTAACTCTTCCTGGTAAAGAGGGAGAGTTCGGGGTTTTACCTGGACATGCTTCACTTATATCAACTTTAAGTGTTGGTGTAATAGTTATAGAAAAAGAAAACAATACAGATGCAATTGCAATTAACTGGGGACATGTTAAAGTAAATGAAACTTCTGTAGATGTTTTGGTTGATGGTGCAATAGCACTAACTTCTGGTGAAGGTAGTGAGATTGCAGCTAATATTGAAGCAGCTAAAGAATTAGTTAATTCTGTTAAAGATTCAAATGTATCTCTTGCTACAGTTGAAGCAAGAATTAATTCATTTGCATAAAATTTAGTATATGATTAATATTTTTTTAAATTATTTATCAAATAGTAGTGCCATAACAATTATAGTGTTATTGGTACTATCTATTTATTTAATTTCTATAATTTGGTTATTTATCTATCGTTATACGAATTTAAATTCTCAAGTTCAAAATGAAAAAAGGTCACTAGAGTCTTTGGTCATGAATACACATATGACTATCAACCCACTATCCAAACTTAGCCGTTGTACTAGAAATAATATTGCATCAAAAGAAATTTTACATGCTTGTGAAATATCTATTATTAGAGAAGCTAGTGTTGGTACTTCATGGTTATCTATTGTTGCGTCAACATCTCCATTTATTGGTTTGTTTGGAACAGTTATAGGTATTTTAGAAGCATTTGCTATATTTGCAGGAGTTGAAAAAGTGAGTTTTGGTACAATAGCCCCTGCAATATCAGAAGCACTTATTGTGACAGCAGGCGGTATATTTGTGGCAATTTTTGCTTATACATTTCATCAAATACTATCTAGAAAAGTGTATGATTTACACACTTATTTAAAGGCACAATCTGAAATTTTGATTTCGAGAACATAACCGTGTTTAATTATAATGAAAAACCAGAATTAAATATTACTCCATTAGTTGATGTAATGCTTGTGTTGTTAGCAATTTTAATGGTAACAGCACCAGTATTAGAATATGAAGAAAATATTAATCTTCCAACAGGAAGTAAAACTCAAACCGCAACTCAAACAAAAAAGCTTGATATTTTAATCGATAAAAATCGTAGTATTAAAGTTGAAAAAAATAGTTACGAAATTAACCAATTTGCAGATTCATTTGTTTTGCTTACACAAGATAGAGATAAAGATATTTCTATTTATATTAAAGCAGATAAAACATTAAAATATGAAGATATAATATATGTTTTAAAAACTGTTAAATCCGCAGGCTTTTCAAAAGTATCACTTATAACGGATGGCTAATTATGCCAACTTCAAAAAACTATTTTTTAAGATCAGGTATTATCGCAATAAGTATATATATAATGTTAATTATATCTATACTATACGGTCTTAATAAAGATAACTTAAAAAAAATAACATCATTTAATAAAAGTACTTCTGTTGAAATTGATTTGTCTATAATAGATAACTCAGATGCAAAAAAAACTGCTTTTGAAAAACCAACAATAAAAGAAGAGATTAAAATAGCAGAAAAATCAGCTTCAAAAGAGACAGTAACAAAAGAAGTAGATGCAAAATCATTGTTTTCAAATGTTAGTACAAAAGCAAAAGCTACTACAAAAGAAAATATAACAACACAACAAAGTGTAAAAGTTGCTAGTACGCAAAAATCTACTTTTGAAAAAGAAGAAAGAAAACAAATATCATCTAATGTTTCTAAAACATTGGAAAATGTAAATTTAAATCCAACTTCATCTTTGGCTCCACCAAGCGATGCAGATGTGGATGAGTATTATTCACTGGTATATGAGATATTAGCATCCAAATGGCAACCAAGTACTCTAAAAAAGAACTTGAGTTGCGATGTTATTATAACTATTTATAAAAATGGCAAGTTTGGTTATAATATAATCTCGTATTCAGGAGATGCATCTTTTGATAGTTCTTTGGAACGCTTTTTAAATTCACAACTTAATGAGAAATTTCCAGAGCATACAAAAGGTGATAAAACTACTTTAAAAGTATCGTTTAAAACAAAAGGGGATTAAAGTGTTGAAGATTATAATTGGTTTATTATTGTGTTTACAGTTGCTTTTTAGTACTGATGTAGCAATGGAAATTGTCAAAAATACAGGTTACAAGCCGAGTATTACAGTTTCTTTAGCATCTGATGTTACTATGCAAAGCCCATTTGCAAATGATTTAAAGAAATTATTAGAAAAAGATTTAGAAGTCAGCGGTCATTTTGATGTAAAAAATATACAAATAAACTCAAATTTTAACTCAACTCCTAATTATTACACCCTTAAACAACAAGGTGTTGATTTGTTAGCTGTAATTACTACAGAACAAAGTGTTTTTGAAGGGTTTATTCTTAAATTGAAACTTTATGATTCTAATATGAATTCTCTAGCAGTAGATAAATCATTTAATAGTGTAAAAGATGAGAGATATCCTTTTTTAGCTCATAAAGTCGCAATTGAAATTAATAAATATGTAAATGCTCCTTCAATTGATTGGATGGAAAGATTTGTAATATTTTCAAGATATACAAGTCCAAAAGAGTCTCAAATTGTAATTGCTGATTATACATTAACATTTCAAAAAACTATTGTTCAAAGAGGTTTAAATATTTTTCCAAAATGGGCTGATGAAAAACAAGAAAACTTTTATTATACAACATATAATTTTGGATTGCCAACTCTTATGAAAGTTAATATTTTTACAGCAAAGTCTGAAAAAATTACACAAAGTGATGGAATGTTAGTGTGTTCTGATGTAAGTCGTGATGGTAAAAAGTTATTAGTAACAATGGCTCCTAATTCACAACCAGATATTTATGAATACAATACATTATCAAAACAATTTAGTAGAATTACTACATTTGGTGGGATTGATGTAAATGGACATTATCTTGAAGATGAAAAAAGTATAGTATTTGTCTCAGATAGATTAGGAAATCCAAATATTTTTTCAAAAACAATTGGTCAAAGAGGTGCAAATAGATTGGTTTATCATGGTAAAAACAATAATTCAGCAAATGCATATAAAAATTTTGTAATTTATACAAGTAGAGAAGACAACAATGAATTTGGTAAAAACAATTTTAATATATATTTAGTTTCTACACAAAGCAATTATATTAAAAAACTTACTACTAGTGGTATGAATCAATTTCCAAAATTTTCTAGAGATGGTGAATCTTTAATTTTTATTAAATCAGAGAATAATAAAAGTTATTTAGGAATAATTAGACTCAATCATGATAAATCATTTTTATTTCCTTTAGACAAAGGTAATATACAAGCTATAGATTGGTAATGGATTATTTATAGTCTTCATGAGACTTTAAGGAATCATTGAGTATGATTCGGAAATTATAAAAAAAGGTGGTTCGATGAAAAAGTTTGGTTTATATTCAGTGGTTTTAGCTGCGTTATTGGTTGGTGGTTGTACACAAAAAACTGTACAAGTTGATACTTCATCAGATGTTTCAACTTCAGGATATTCACAAGGTGATGTTGATAGCAAACTTAATGCTATGGACAATGTAGTTTTAGATTTTGTTGAAGGTTTAAGTGATGGTGGTGATTGGAGAAATGATAGAGTTTTCTCTACAATGATTGATGGTAAACTAGTACAAGTTACTTCATTATATTTCCCATTTGACAAATTTCATTTAACATCAGATATGGTTACAAGAGCAAAAGCAAACTCTAGTGCTATTATGGCTGTTGGTAGAGATGTAAAAATTACAATAGAAGGTAATACTGATGAGTGGGGTACTGATGAGTATAACTACGCTTTAGGTTTAAAAAGAGCTAATACAACAAAAGAAGCTCTTATTACTGATGGTGTAAATGCTTCTACTATCTCAATGGTAAGTTTTGGTGAAGGTAATCCAGTTTGTACAGATAAAACTCAAGAATGTTGGAAAATGAACAGAAGAGCTGATTATAAAGTTCTTCCATAGTCCGTATGTTTAAGAAAAGTATAATAATATCTATTTTAACAGCTTCAGCACTTTCTAGTGCTGAAGTTTCTGTTTTTGGTGCAGGCAATCTAGACTCACCAAACCCTTATGGATTATCACAATCTGAGAAAAAAATTTTAGAAACAAAAAGTAGAGTTGATTCTGTAGATACTAGTGTAAGAGTAGTAAAAAGTGATATTCAGCTATTGAATGAAAGACTCCAAGGACTTGAATCAATATTTGAAGGTGAAGGAAATAAGCTAAATGAAGTTTCTTTTAATATCAATAATATCCAAGCGTTAAATTCTAAAAATCAAACCGATATAGAATCACTAAAATCAGTTGTAAATCAATTACTTCAAATGCAAGAAGAAAATCTCAAAAATATATCAGAATTAAAAAAAGCTATTTCTGAAGTTGCAAAACAAAGCGATGAGATAAATAAAAATTATTTATCAAGAAGTGAATTTGAAAAAAACATGAAGCAATTTGTTACTAAGCAAGATATCCCTCAAGCTACTACAGTATCAAATGCACCTTCATCAGTAGCTACAAACAGTGAATTTGATAAAAAATCAAAAAATGAACT
Organism: Arcobacteraceae bacterium; assembly: GCA_023229945.1. GTDB lineage: Bacteria > Campylobacterota > Campylobacteria > Campylobacterales > Arcobacteraceae > UBA6211. The sequence continues at coordinate 12,519 of JALNYH010000035.1, forward strand.
ATTTGACGAAGCTAAATCTTTGTTTGATAGAAAATTTTACACTCAAGCAATACCAATGTTTGAATATTTGGTAGAAAATAGATATAAACCAGCTGAGTCAAATTATATTTTGGGTCAGATGTGGTTTGTAAGAAAAGATTATGAAAAGGCTATAGGTTATTTTAAAACATCTGCATTATTATATGATAAAGGTTACTGGATGCCACAACTTTTATTAAATAGTGCTATATCTTTCCAAAGTACAAAAGATATAGATAATGCATCTAAGTTTTATAATACATTAATACAAGCTTATCCAGATTCAAAAGAAGCTGCAGAAGCTAAAAAGCTTATTTCTAAATAAGTTAATTTAAAATAAAGGTAAACAAATGAAAATAAATGAATACAATGTTGTAGCTATTGAATATAGCTTAAAGGATGCAACAACAAATGAACAATTAGATACAAATGTTGGTGGAAGCCCATTAGAATTTATTACTGGTATGGGTCAAATAATTAAAGGTTTAGAAGCAGAAATTTTGAAAATGACTGTTGGAGATAAAGCTGATGTTATGGTTGCTCCTATTGATGGATATGGCGAGTATAATGAAGAAGCGGTACAAACATTACCAAGAGAGCAATTTGCTGGTTTAGATTTAGTTGTAGGTATGACACTATATGGTTCAAGCGAAGAAGGCGAGACTGTACAAGTAAGCGTTAAATCTTTTGATGATAATGAAGTAACAATTGATTACAATCACCCAATGGCTGGAAGAACTTTAATGTTTACAGTGTCTATTCTTGATGCAAGAGAAGCAACAGAGCAAGAGATGGCAACTGGTATGGTTGGTGGAGCATCAAGTGGCGGATGTTGTGGTGGTGGAAGCTGTGGAACAAGCGGTGGGCATGATCATGGGCATAGTCACGGTGAAGGTGAATGTTGTGGTGGAGAAAATCATAAAAAAACTGATGGACATGGTCACGGTGGTTGTGGTTGCCACTAAAAGAGGATAAATGAAAAAAATAGGTTTTATTTTCCCTGGACAAGGAAGTCAAAGTGTAGGTATGGGTAGAGAGTTTTTTGAAAACTCTCCCCTTGCAGTTGAAATGATATCAAACGCTTCAAAAAGACTTGGTATTGATTTTGAAGAGTTACTTTTTACTCAAAACGATAATTTAGAACAAACTCAATTTACTCAGCCAGCTATTTTATTAGTAAGTGCTATCGCAAATGCAATTTTCAAATCACATTGTAATATTGTTCCAACTTTTTCATTAGGACACTCTTTAGGTGAATTTAGTGCATTAGTTAGTGTTGGGGCAATAGATTATCTAGATGCTATCGAACTTGTAAATAAGCGTGGGCTTTTTATGAGCGAAGCATGTTCTGGAGCAGGGGCAGGTATGATGGCACTTCTTGGTCTTGAAGACAAGATAGTGGAAGAAATTTGTGAGACTCAAAGAAGTGAAGGCAAAAAAGTTTGGCCAGCAAATTATAATATAGATGGTCAGTTGGTTCTTGCTGGGTTAAAAGCTGATTTAGAATCCCTCGTAGATGTCTTCAAAAGTGCTGGTGCAAAAAGAGCAATAGTTCTTAATATGTCAGTAGCAAGTCATTGTCCTTTATTAGTAAGTGCAGTACAACCACTTGAGGATGAATTAAATAAGTATTTAAAAGATGAGTTCTTAGCTCCTGTAGTATCAAATGTAACTACTAATGAATATAACACAAAAGAAATTGCAATAAAACTTTTAGCAGAACAATTAACAAAACCAGTATTATATAAGCAGTCAATTGTTAAATATGATGGATTGGTAGATTGTTTTATAGAATTTGGAAATGGTGCAGTATTAAAAGGTTTGAATAAAAAATTAACAACACCTACATATAATGTCAATAATATGGAGACATTAAATGCAGTTTTGGAGGCTATAAATGCTTAAACTTGCTATTATGGGTGCAATGGAAGAAGAAATTGAGCCGTTATTGGCTAATTTTTCTAATATCAAAGTTACAGAATTTGCAAACAATAAATATTATGAAGTTAATTATAACGGAATAGATATAGTTATAGCATATAGTAAAATAGGAAAAGTATTTGCAAGTTTAACTGCAACTACTATGATTGAAAAATTTGGATGTAATAAACTATTATTTAGTGGAGTTGCAGGTGCAATCAATCCATCACTTAAAATTGGTGATTTGATAGTTGCAACAAAACTTTGTCAACATGATTTAGATATCACAGCTTTTGGACACCCCTTTGGATATGTTCCAGGTGGTGCTGTATATATAGAAGCAAATAAAGAACTTATTCAAATTGCTTCTGAAGTTGCTATTGATAAAAAAATCAAACTTCAAGAAGGCATCATAGCTACTGGTGATCAATTTGTAGCTAATGAAGAGAGAAAAAACTGGATAGGTAGTACATTTAAAGCTGATGCTTTAGAAATGGAAGGTGCTAGCGTTGCAGTTGTTTGTAATGCATTAGATGTTCCTTTTTTAATTTTAAGATCAATAAGTGATAGTGCTGATATGGATGCTGGATTTAGTTTTGATGAATTTTTGAAAAGTTCTGCTTCTAGATCAGCAGAATTCATTATAGAAGTAGTAAAAAGATTAAAATAGTTTTGTTTTTTATCTTATATATTATCTTTTTAAAAGGGTGTGGGTGACTCCACACCCTTTTTTGATTATTTTTTCTAGATTTTTGATTATTTTTAATATGTTTCGAATAAAAATTAGAAAAAATTTAAAATTTAAGTAAAATTTAAGCGTAAACCCCTTGACAAAGTAGGAATTTTCTATTATAATTCCCGTCCAATTTGAGTGACACACGAAAGTTTGAAACTACGAATTAGTTCTTTAAAAT